>NZ_ANAX01000148.1 GCF_000341065.1 Nocardiopsis halotolerans DSM 44410
CCGGCTCTGCCAGCCGCCGTCGCCGGAGTCCTCCGTACCGGGCTCTTCCTGCTCGGAGTGTCAGCGCCCACAAGGCTGTAGGCACCCCGTGCCGCCGTCCGGTGGGGCACACCCGTCCCTGGTGTTCCGATCGGTTTGATGGACAATAGGGAACGAGGGGTGCCGCCAACCCGCACAGCCGTACAGTCCCAGCCGAAAGCCCATCATGAGCCGCTACGCCCACCCCGCCGGTTCCCGCCACGCGGAGATCCTGCCGGAGGACAACCCGCCGCTGCCGCCCGAGGACCTCAACGCCCTCGACCCCCGCGTCTGGCCCGCCACCTCGCGCCGCGCGGACGGAGAGCTCACCGTCGGCGGAGTCGGCGTGCGCGAACTCGCCGCCGCCCACGGCACGCCCCTCTTCGTCATGGACGAGGAGGACTTCCGTGGCCGCGCCCGCGACTACCGCACCGCCTTCTCCGACGCCGACGTCTACTACGCGGGCAAGGCACTCCTGACCAAGGCCGTCGCGCGCTGGGTCGTGGAGGAGGGGCTCAAGCTCGACGTGTGCTCCGGTGGCGAGCTCGCCGTCGCCCTGGCCGCGGGCGTCCCCGCCGAGCGCATCGGCATGCACGGCAACAACAAGTCCGCCGCCGAACTGCGCCGCGCCGTCGAGGCCGGGGTGGGCCGGATCATCATCGACTCCTTCGACGAGATCGAGCGTCTCGGCGCCATCGCCGCCGAACTCGACGCCCGCCCCAAGGTCCTCATCCGCGTCACCACCGGTGTCGAGGCGCACACGCACGAGTTCGTCGCCACCGCGCATGACGACCAGAAGTTCGGCTTCGCGCTGAGCACCGGCGCCGCCGCCGACGCGGTCCGACGCGTCCTCGCCGCCCCGCAGCTGGAACTCGTCGGCCTGCACTCGCACATCGGCTCGCAGATCTTCGACACCTCCGGCTTCGAGGTCGCCGCCCGACGCGTCACCCGCTTCCTCACCGGTGTCCACGAGGAACTCGGCGTCACCCTCGCCGAACTCGACCTCGGCGGCGGTCTGGGCATCGCCTACACCTCCGGTGACGATCCCCTCGACCCCAAGACCATCGCCGAGAGCCTCACCTCCATCGTGCGCCGCGAGTGCGAGGAGGTCGGGCTGCCGGTGCCCCGCATCGCGGTCGAGCCCGGCCGCGCCATCGCCGGCCCGGCCGGGATCACCGTCTACGAGGTCGGTACCGTGAAGGACGTCGAGGGCATCCGCACCTACGTCAGCGTCGACGGCGGCATGAGCGACAACATCCGTACCGCCCTGTACGGCTCGGAGTACACCAGCCAGCTCGTCTCCCGCGAGAGCGACGCCGAACCCATGCTGTCCCGCCTGGTCGGCAAGCACTGCGAGAGCGGCGACATCATCGTCCACGACCTCTACCTGCCCGCGGACCTGCGCCCGGGCGACCTGGTGGCGGTCGCCGCCACCGGGGCCTACTGCTACTCCATGGCGAGTAACTACAACCACCTGCCCCGACCGGCCATGGTCGCGGTCCGAGGCGGGAGCACACGCGTCATCGTGCGCAGGGAGACCGAGGAGGACCTGCTCCGCCTCGACGTCGGCTGAACGGTCCCCACGGCGGCACGGCCGCCCGAAGACGAGGATCACGAGAGAAGTGGGAGTCACGCCCAAATGGCGATGAAGGTGGCGCTGCTCGGATGCGGCGTGGTGGGCTCGGAAGTCGTCCGCCTGGTCAATGAACAGTCCGAGGAACTGGCCGCCCGGGTGGGCACGCCGATCGAGATCGGCGGTATCGCGGTGCGCCGTATCGACCGCGACCGCGGCGTCGACCCGGCGCTGCTGACCACCGACGCCACGGCCCTGGCCACGCGTCCCGACATCGACCTGGTCGTGGAGGTCATCGGCGGCATCGAACCGGCCCGCTCGTTGATCCTGGCCGCGGTCAAGGCGGGCAAGTCGGTGGTCACGGCGAACAAGGCGCTGCTCGCCGAGGACGGCCAGACCCTGCACGCCGCCGCGCGCGACGCCGGGGTCGACCTGTACTACGAGGCCTCCGTGGCGGGCGCGATCCCGCTGCTGCGGCCCCTGCGCGACTCGCTCGCGGGAGACAGGGTCAACCGCGTGCTGGGCATCGTCAACGGCACCACCAACTACGTCCTCGACCGGATGGACTCCCTGGGCTCGGGGTTCACCGAGTCCCTGGAGGAGGCGCAGGCCCTCGGGTACGCCGAGGCCGACCCCACCGCGGACGTGGAGGGCTTCGACGCCGCCGCCAAGGCCGCCATCCTGGCGAGGCTGGCCTTCCACACCCAGCGGGTGACCGCCGCCGACGTGCACCGGGAGGGCATCACCCACGTCTCCGCGGCCGACATCGCCAGCGCCCGCGCGATGGGCTGCGTGGTCAAACTCCTGGCCATCTGCCAGCGCTCGCAGGACGGTGAGTCGGTGGGCGTGCGCGTCCACCCGGTGATGCTCCCCGTGGAGCACCCGCTGGCCAGCGTCAAGGAGGCCTACAACGCGGTGTTCGTGGAGGCCGAGTCCGCCGGCCGCCTGATGTTCTACGGCGCCGGGGCGGGGGGCACCCCCACCGCCAGCGCGATCCTGGGCGACCTGGTCGCGGTGGCGCGCAACCGCCTCGCCGACACCTCGGTGGCCGAGGGCGGGCACGACACCGGGCTGCCGGTCCACGACATGGGCAGGACCATCACCAGCTACCACGTGGCGCTGGACGTGGCGGACCGCCCGGGCGTGCTGTCCAAGGTGGCGGAGATCTTCGCCGACCACGGTGTGTCCATCAGGAACGTGCGCCAGGAGGGCAGCGGGGACGACGCCCAGCTGGTGCTGGTCAGCCACCCCGCCCCCGACGCCGCGCTCAGTGCCACGGTCGAGGATCTGCGTGTCCACGAGATGGTGCGCGAGGTGGCCAGTGTGATGCGTGTGGAGAACTTCGCCGACTGAGCCGACTCACGGGCGCGGTGACGCCGGAGGTGCCCCGGAGCGGGCGCCGCGCGGACCGTACGGGCACCCGTACGGTCCGCGCGGCGTGCCCGAATGTCCGCATGGTGAGACACGGGTGACCGCGATTCGGGATACTCCGGACGGGGTCATAGACTCGTAGCTGGTGGGGGCGACGGACGCGCCACCGTGCCGTCCGGACACCTCCGCCTCCAGCACGCGTCAAGCGCATCCGCATCCACCCGAAAGGGACCCAGTCGTGAGCATGGCACGGGCGTGGCGAGGCATCGTCGAGGAGTACCGCGACCGCCTCCCCGTCAACGAGAGCACCCCGGTTGTCACCCTCCAGGAGGGCGGCACGCCCCTGCTGCCCGCCACGCGCGTGTCCGAGCTCACGGGCTGCGAGGTCTTCCTCAAGGTGGAGGGGCTCAACCCCACCGGGTCCTTCAAGGACCGCGGTATGACCATGGCCATCACCAAGGCGGCCGAGGACGGCGCCAAGGCCGTGATCTGCGCCTCCACCGGCAACACCAGCGCCAGCGCCGCCGCCTACGCCATCCGCGCGGGCATGACCTGCGCCGTGCTGGTGCCCCAGGGCAAGATCGCCATGGGCAAGCTCGCCCAGGCCCTCGTCCACGGCGCCCGCCTCCTCCAGGTGGACGGCAACTTCGACGACTGCCTCGAACTGGCCCGCAAGCTCAGCGTGGACTACCCGGTCGCCCTGGTGAACTCGGTCAACCCCTACCGCCTCCAGGGACAGAAGACCGCCGCCTTCGAGATCGTCGACGCCCTCGGCGACGCCCCCGACGTCCACTGCATCCCCGTGGGCAACGCGGGCAACATCACCGCCTACTGGATGGGCTACACCGAGTACTCCAGGGACGGGGTGTCCACGCGTGCCCCGCGCATGCTCGGCTTCCAGGCCAGCGGCGCCGCGCCCATCGTCAACGGCGAGCCCGTGACCAGCCCGAGCACCATCGCCACCGCCATCCGCATCGGCAACCCGGCCTCGTGGAAGCTCGCCGAGCAGGCCCGCGAGGAGTCCGGCGGCCTCATCGACAAGGTCACCGACCGCCAGATCATGGCCGCCTACAAGCTCCTCGCCGCCGAGGAGGGCGTGTTCGTCGAACTGGCCTCCGCCGCGAGCGTCGCCGGTCTGCTCCAGGCCGTGGACGCGGGTCAGGTCCAGCGCGGCAGCCGCGTGGTGTGCACCGTCACCGGTAACGGTCTCAAGGACCCCGACTGGGCGCTGGCCGGAGCCTCCTCGGCCACCACCGTCCCGGTGGACGCCCTCGCCGCGGCCAAGGCCCTCGACCTCGCCTGAGCCCGGTCGGCCGACGACGAGACCGGTTGTCCACAGGGCGGGGGAGCGCCTTCCGCCCTGGGGCGGCACCGATAGCCTCCCACACGGGAGGGGTGCGGGCCCGTGCCCGCGAGGGCGTGTGGGCCCCCGGCAACAACCCCACCACGCCACCGCGGTCCGTACGGGACCCCTGCCCCGTCTGTGGACCTCGCCCCGGGGCGTCCGAGCTCCGGCCGAGCTCGCGAGGACGTAAGAACACAGAAAGAGCCCACCGTGACCCCAACGCGCCCCACCCGGGTGTCCGTCCTGGCCCCCGCCACCAGCGCCAACCTCGGTCCGGGGTTCGACGCCCTCGGCCTGGCCCTGGGACTGCACAACGAGTTCGAGGTCTCCCCGCGCTCCGACGGCGAACTACGCGTGCGCGTCGAGGGGGAGGGAGCCGGAGAGGTACCGCTCGACCAGCGCCACCTGGTCGTGCGCGCCATGCGCGAGACCTTCGAGCGGGCCGGGGAGAAGTTGCCCGGGCTCGACCTCACCTGCGTCAACCGTGTTCCGCACGCCCGAGGGCTCGGTTCCTCCTCCTCGGCGATCGTCGGCGGAGTGGCCGCCGCGAGCGCCCTGCTGGGGCGCACCGGCCCCGACGGGGGCCCGGACCGCGACGGGATCTACCAGATCGCCGCCGACATCGAGGGCCACCCGGACAACGTCGCCCCCTGCGTCTACGGCGGGTACACCGTCGCCTACCGCGACGGCGACCGCTGGGGTGCGGTGTCCCTGACCCCCGACACCCGGATCCTGCCGGTGCTGTGCGTACCCGACTGGCGGCTGTCCACCGAACGGGCGCGCGGACTGCTGCCCGAGGAGGTTCCGCACGGCGACGCCGCGTTCAACGCGGGGCGCGCCGCGCTGATGACCGCGGCCGTTTGTGGCCACCCGGAAACCCTGTACGCGGCCACCCGGGATCGGCTACACGAGTCCTACCGCGCACCCGCCATGCCGCGTACCCTCGATCTCATCCGTGACCTGCGTCAACACGAGAAACTGCCCGCCGTGGTATCCGGAGCGGGGCCCACGGTGCTCGTGCTGTGTTCCGTGAGCGGGGGGAGGGCGGCGGCTGATTCCCCGGAAATCACCGCCCAGGTTGATTCGATCCGCCGGAGGGCGGGTAAGAATTGGGGCATACGCCCCCTGCTCGTCGAATCGGCCGGGGTGCGGTCCCCATCTCCCCATTCGTAGCAGCTGTGTCGAGGAATAGCCGTGGCCTCTGGTGATGTTAGGCTAGGTGAAGCACCAGGTGCCCCGTTACGGGGCGAGTGCTCATCCGCCACAGCGGCCTTCGCGTCCCATACTCCGGTGGTCCGGTCCCACGACCATCCGGAAGCGACGGCCAACGTGTCGAGTCCGCGGTTCTTCCGCGACTGTGCCAACGTCATCGTAGCCCGCTCCTCCTCGGATGAGCGTGTCTCCACGATGGACGGGCAACATCACCGAGCCATCCGCCCTGACGTCTGGCTGTACCCAGAGCCCGCCGCGATTGGGTAGGGGACCGTCTTCACGCCGGTTTCCGACATCCACGTGGGGCACGCCCTACCCGGCCCTGCCGGTTCGCACCACCGGGCCGGCCGCTCCAGCACCCGCTGACGGCCGAAGCCCGCTCCTTGGGAAGGACCCTTAGTGAGCGACACCACCGAACTCCGAACGGACGCGGCGGTCGAAGACAAAGCCACCACCGGCGCTTCCGGAGCGGAGGCTCGCGATGCCGCGCCGACAGGTGCGTCGTCGCGGTCCCGCGCGGCGTCGCGCGGTACCGGGCTCTCGGCTCTGAAGCTCCCCGAGCTCCAGAAGCTCGCGTCGAGCCTGGGTATCACCGGTACGGGGCGCATGCGCAAGAGCGACGTCATCGCCGCGATCGAGGCCAAGCAGGGAGGTCCCGTCAGCGGCCCGTCGAAGGCCAAATCCACAAAGAACGCCGAGACGGCGCCCAAGGCCGATAAGGTCGAGGCAACCGACGGCCGGACCGAGGCCCAGACTCCCGACGCGTCGGGCACGGACCAGGCTCCGCGCAAGCGCGCGGCCAAGCAGCCGTCGGACCAGGCCGTGACCGACTCCCAGGGTGAGCGGGACGACAACAAGCCGTCCCGTGGCCGCCGGTCGTCCCGCAGGCGCGGTGACGAGTCCGGCGACCAGACCCGATCGGTGGACGGCGCCGAATCCTCTACCTCCGCGAGCAGCGTGACCAAGACATCCAGCACCCCCCAGAAGAACGGCCCCGACACCTCCGAGGACCGTGACAGCAGGTCCGGGCAGGGTCGTGAGCGCCAGCGCAACCGCCGCAACCGCAACAGGGGCGGCGACGACCAGAACAACGGAGGCAATGCCCAGCAGGGCGGCGGCCAGAACCAGGGCCGCGGCTCCGGAGGCGGCCAGAACCAGGGCCGGGGCTCCGGTGACGACGACGACTTCGGTGGCGGCGGGCGCCGCCGCGGACGTCGCCGGGACCGCCGGGACCGCCGTGGACGTGGCGGGGGTCAGGAGACCGAGCCGGTGATCGGCGAGGACGACGTCCTGCTGCCGGTCGCGGGCATCCTCGACATCCTGGACAACTACGCCTTCGTGCGCACCACCGGCTACCTGCCCGGTCAGAGCGACGTCTACGTCTCCCTGGCCCAGGTGCGCAAGTACGGCCTGCGCAAGGGTGACCACATCATCGGCGCCGTCCGCCAGCCGCGCGAGGGCGAGCGCAGGGAGAAGTTCAACGCCCTGGTGCGCCTGGACTCGGTCAACGGCATGTCGCCCGACCAGGCCAAGCACCGCCAGGAGTTCTCCAAGCTCGTCCCGCTCTACCCGCAGGAGCGGCTGGGCC
>NZ_ANAX01000149.1:0-6803 GCF_000341065.1 Nocardiopsis halotolerans DSM 44410
GGCGTGCTCACCACGCGCATCATCGACCTGGTGGCGCCCATCGGCAAGGGACAGCGCGGGCTCATCGTCTCGCCGCCCAAGGCGGGCAAGACGATGGTGGTGCAGGCGATCGCCAACGCCATCACCGAGAACAACCCCGAGTGCTACCTGATGGTGATCCTGGTCGACGAGCGGCCCGAGGAAGTCACCGACATGCAGCGCACGGTCAAGGGCGAGGTCATCCACTCGACCTTCGACCGCCCCGCCGAGGACCACACGGTCGTCGCCGACCTGGCCATCGAGCGCGCCAAGCGGCTCGTGGAGATGGGCATGGACGTCGTCGTCCTGCTGGACTCCATCACCCGTCTGGGCCGCGCCTACAACCTGGCCGCCCCGGCCAGCGGGCGCATCATGTCCGGTGGTGTGGACTCCACGGCCCTCTACCCGCCCAAGCGCTTCTTCGGCGCGGCCCGCAACATCGAGGGCGGCGGCTCGCTGACCATCCTGGCGACCGCGCTGGTCGAGACCGGCTCGCGCGCCGACGAGGTGATCTTCGAGGAGTTCAAGGGCACCGGCAACATGGAGCTCAAGCTCAACCGGAGCCTGGCGGACAAGCGGATCTTCCCGGCGGTGGACGTGGACGCCTCCAGCACCCGCAAGGAGGAGATCCTCATGTCCTCGGAGGAGCTCAACGTCGTCTGGAAGCTGCGCCGGGTGCTGCACGCACTCGACACCCAGCAGGCCATCGAGCTGCTCCTGGACAAGATGAAGGAGTCCAAGAGCAACGCCGAGTTCCTGCTCCAGATCCAGAAGACCACCGTGGGTCCCGAGCGCTGACCGGCCCGGTCCCCGTGGGACGGGTTCGGGCGTCCACTCTCCGGACTCCCGAACCAGGGCGGGTACCGCGGCCGGAGGCCGCCCGTTGAGGGCGGGCCGAGGAGCGGAAGGCCCCCAGGAAACACGGCACGAGGCCCCCTTCCCATCGCGGGAAGGGGGCCTCGTCGTGTCCGGAGCGCGCCCCGGTGATCGCCTTCCGCACGCCTTCCACATTTCTTCCGAATTGCGGAATAACGGCACCGGAAAACGAAAAAGGTCACCAATGTGTTGCGGATCACAGAAGGGTGTATCCCCGCGCGGGAAAACGATTTAGGGTCGCGCCAGCCGAGTCCCCCATACCAGGGAGCCGTCTGGATGGACAACCTCGTCGTACTCAGTCTCCTCGCGCTCGCCCCGATCGTCCTCGTCGGAGTCCTGCTCGTCGGATTCCGCCTCCCGGCCATGTACGCGATGCCCGTCGGCTACGTCGTGGTGGTCGCCATCGCCGTCCTGTTCTGGCGGACCGACTGGATCGCGATCGCGGCCTCCACCCTCCAGGGCCTCATCCTCGCGATCGGCCTGCTCTACATCATCTTCGGCGCGCTGCTGCTGCTGTCCACCCTCACCAAGAGCGGAGCCATCGCCACCATCCGCTCGACCTTCACCGACATCAGCCCCGACCGCCGCGTCCAGGCGATCATCATCGGCTGGCTGTTCGGCAGCTTCATCGAGGGCGCCTCCGGCTTCGGCACCCCCGCCGCCGTGGCCGCCCCGCTCCTGCTCGCCCTGGGCTTCCCGGCGATGGCCGCCGTCATGGTCGGCCTGGTCATCCAGAGCACCCCCGTCAGCTTCGGCGCGGTGGGGACGCCCATCCTCGTCGGCGTCGCCGGAGGACTGGAGGGCTCACCCGAGGTCGCCCAGCGCGCCGCCGAGCTCGGCCTGAGCATGCCTGGGTACATCAGCCTCATCGGGTTCCAGACCGTCGCCATCCACGCCACCGTGGGCACCCTCGTCCCCCTGTTCATCTGCTGCATGCTGTGCGGCTTCTACGGCGGCAGGCGGCGCTTCTCCGACGGTCTGGGCGTGTGGAGGTTCGCGCTCTTCGCCGCCTTCGCCATGACCATCCCCTCGGTCCTGTACAACCACTTCCTCGGCGTGGAGTTCACCAGCCTCCTCGGCGGCCTCACCGGTCTGGTCATCGTCGTCCTCGCCGCACGCAGGGGTTTCCTCATGCCCAAGCGGACGTGGGACTTCCCGCCCCGGGAGGACTGGCTGGCACGCTGGAGCGGCAACCTCTCCCCGGGCGACGGGGAGAACACGGCGAAGGAAGGCAGGCGCGTCGGCTTCCTGGCCGCATGGGCGCCCTACCTGCTGGTCGCCGCCCTGCTGGTGGCCACCCGTACCATCGCCCCCGTCGAGGACTGGCTGACCGGCGTCAGCGTCGGGGCCGGAGACATCTTCGGCACCTCGATCGCCCAGACCATCGAACCCCTCTACTCGCCCGGCGCCACCTTCGTCCTGGTCTGCCTGGTCACCTACGGGCTGCACCGCATGACGGGACGCCAGATCGCCGCCTCCTGGAGGATGGCCGGATCGCAGCTGGCCGGAGCGGCCGTCGCCCTGCTCTTCGCCGTCCCCCTCGTCCGGGTCTTCATCAACACCGGGGCCGGGTTCGGCGACACGGAGATGGAGAGCATGCCGCTCACCCTCGCGGTCGGCGCGGCCGAACTGGGCGGCGCCGCCTGGCCGCTCCACGCCCCCTGGATCGGGGCCCTGGGCGCCTTCGTCGCGGGCTCCAACACCATCTCCAACCTCATGTTCTCGCTCTTCCAGTTCTCCACCGCCGAACGCATCGGCATCCCCCCGGAGACCGTCGTGGCCACACAGGCGGTCGGCGGGGCCGCGGGCAACATGATCACCGTGCACAACGTGGTCGCCGCCTCAGCGGTGGTCGGCCTGGCCGGACGGGAGGGCGACCTCATCCGGCAGAGCGTCCTGCCGATGACCTACTACGTACTCGCGGCGGGGTCGATCAGCTACGTCCTCGTCTACGGCTTCGGTCCCAACGCCGGGACCGTGGCGCTCGCCCTGATCCTGGCCGCCCTCACCGCGCTCGCCGTGCTCATGCGCCGGGCCGACGCCCGCAAGCCCCCCTCGTACACGGCCGGAGGGGCCACGGGGAACGGTCACGGAAGGGGAACGGAATAGCTACTGGTCCCGGCAGCGTTGAGGGTCTGGCAAACTGGTAGTGAGGACTGGCCCGTCCCGCTCCTGCGGGGACCGCCGTCCCGTTACCTGGATCGCCGCGGCACCGGTTCGCGCATGACCCACGAGACCGTCCCACCCCAGGGTGGCGCGGCTCGGCATGCGTCCGGCGGCCGCGCCCCTGACGAGGAGACACACATGAAGGCCGACATCCACCCCGAGTACGTCGCTACCGAGGTGACCTGCACCTGCGGTGCCCACTTCATCACCCGCAGCACCGTCGCCGAGGGCAAGATCCGCGCCGAGGTGTGCTCCGCGTGCCACCCGTTCTACACCGGCAAGCAGAAGATCCTGGACACCGGTGGCCGGGTCGCCCGCTTCGAGAAGCGCTTCGGCAAGCGCAAGTAGCGCCGCCCGCTGCCCCGCGGCACCGGACTCCTCCGGGCCGCGGGGCCAGGTCCCCCCGAGGGGCACACGGACAGGCGAGGCAGGCGCGACAGGACGGGAAACACAGTGAAGCTGGACGACCTTCTGGGGGAGTACTACGAGCTGGAACAGCAGCTCGCCGACCCCGAGGTACACGCAGACCAGACCAGGGCGCGGACCCTGGGCAAACGCTACGCACAGCTCACCCCCATCATCGAGACCTACCGCGCGCTCAAGGAGGTCGAGAGCGACATCGACGCCGCGCGCGAGCTCGCCGCCGAGGACTCCTCCTTCGCCGAGGAGGCCGACCGCCTGACCGCGGAGGCCGAGAACCTCACCGAGCGCCTGCGCGTCCTGCTCATCCCGCGCGACCCCGCCGACGACAAGAACCTCATCATGGAGGTCAAGGCGGGCGAGGGCGGCGAGGAGTCCGCCCTGTTCGCCGGGGACCTGGTGCGCATGTACCTGCGCTACGCCGAGAGCCAGGGCTGGAAGACCGAGGTCATCAGCTCCACCCCCTCCGACCTGGGCGGGTACAAGGACGTCACGATCGCCTTCAAGAACAAGGGCACCCCCGAGCCGGGCTCGGGCGTGTGGCCCATGCTCAAGTTCGAGGGCGGCGTGCACCGCGTGCAGCGCGTCCCGGTCACCGAGTCGCAGGGGCGCATCCACACCTCCGCCGCCGGTGTGCTGGTCGTCCCCGAGGCCGAGGAGATCGAGGTCGACATCCAGGAGAAGGACCTGCGCGTCGACGTCTACCGCTCCTCCGGCCCCGGCGGTCAGAGCGTCAACACCACCGACTCCGCGGTCCGCATCACCCACCTTCCGACCGGCATCGTCGCCTCGTGCCAGAACGAGAAGAGCCAGCTCCAGAACAAGGAGCAGGCCATGCGCATCCTGCGCGCCCGCCTCTACGCCGAGGCCCAGGCCAGCGCCGACGCCGAGGCCGCGGCCGAACGCAAGAGCCAGGTCCGCACGGTGGACCGCTCCGAGCGGGTCCGCACCTACAACTTCCCGGAGAACCGCATCTCCGACCACCGCGTCGGATACAAGGCCTACAACCTCGACCAGGTCCTCGACGGGGAACTCGGCGGGGTCGTCAAGGCCCTCGTGGACGCGGACACCAAGGAAAGGCTCGAAGCGGCGCAGAGCTCATGAACCTCCTGCTCGACGAGGTCGCCCGCGCGACGCTGAGGCTCGCGGAGGCGGGTGTGGCCTCACCCCGTACCGACGCCGAGGAGCTCGCGGCGTTCGTGCACGGTGTCCGTCGAGGGGAGCTGCACGCGGTCGCCGACTCCGACTTCGACGCCCGCTACTGGGAGTGCGTGGCCCGCCGCGAGGCACGCGAACCCCTCCAGCACATCACCGGCCGCGCCTACTTCCGTTACCTGGAACTCCGCGTCGGGCCCGGGGTGTTCGTGCCCCGGCCCGAGACCGAGATCATGGTCGACTGGGCGATCGAGACCCTGCGCTCCATGGACGTGGCCGACCCGCTGGTGGTCGACCTCGGTACCGGGTCGGGCGCCATCGCCATCTCCATCGCGCAGGAGGTGCCGCGCTCACGGGTGCACACGGTGGAGATCGATCCCGTCGCCCTGGAGTGGGCGCGACGCAACATCGACGCCAGCGGCCACGCCGACCGGGTCACCTCCCACCACGGCGACATGCGCACGGCCCTGCCCCGGTTCGACGGGCGCGTGGACCTGCTCATCAGCAATCCTCCCTACGTCCCCACCCGCGAGGCCGGGACCATCTCCCCCGAGGTGCGCGACTACGACCCCGCGCCCGCCCTGTGGTCGGGTGAGGACGGCCTCGACATGATCCGCGACCTGGAGGCGGTCGGCCGCCGTCTGCTGCGCCCCGGCGGCGCGATGGCGGTCGAGCACCACGACGGCCAGGGCATCGACATCCCCTGGCTCTTCCCCGAGGAACGGGGGTGGCGCGACGTCCTCAACCGCAAGGACCTGGCCCGGCGCGACCGCTTCGTGGTCATGCGCCGCGCCGACGAGGACGGCTGACCGTGGCGTCCGCCCCTCCCGCCACGCCACCGACGCCGCACGCGGCTCCTTCCGCGCGCCGCGGGGCGGGCCGGTTCCAGGACGTACGGCGCCGTCCCCCCGTCGACCCCCGTGTTTTCCGTCCGACCGTGAACCCGGTGGACCCCGTTCGAGAATGAGGTAGGTGAACGCAGGTGAGCCGCATCTACGACTGCGCGGACGAGACCGCCCGCAAGGACGGCATCGCCGACGCCGCGTCCGCGGTACGCCGAGGCGACCTTGTGGTGCTGCCCACGGACACCGTGTACGGCATCGGCACGGACGCCTTCAACCCGACCGCCGTGGCCAGGCTGCTCTCCACCAAGGGCCGGGGACGCGAGATGCCCCCGCCCGTCCTGGTCGGCTCGATGCGCGCGGCCAACGCCCTGGTCGAGGACCTGGGCAACCACGGCCGCGACCTCATGGAGGAGTTCTGGCCGGGCCCGCTCACCCTGGTGTGCACCGCCACCCCCAGCCTGTCCTGGGACCTGGGCGACACCAAGGGCACCGTGGGCGTGCGCATGCCGATGGACCCGGTCGCCCTGGACCTGCTCAAGGAGGTCGGGCCGATGGCGGTGAGCAGCGCCAACAAGTCCGGCCAGCCCTCGGCGACCCGCGTGGACGAGGCGCTCGAACAGCTCGGTGACGAGGACGTCGCGGTCTACCTGGACGGCGGCGAGACCGAGTCCCGCGTCTCCTCCACCATCGTCGACCTCACCTACGCCGTCCCGCGCGTGCTGCGTTCGGGCGCCATCTCCATCGAGCAGCTGCGCGCGGTGTGCGGTACGGTCATCGGCGAGTTGCGCAGGGGACGCCCCAACGCCGCGAGGAGCGAGGGCGACGCCCAGCGGGAGGACGCCTCCACGGAGGCCCAGAAGGACGACACCCCGACCGGGAACGGCGCGGACGGGACCCCCGGGGCCGGGCGGGTCCAGGACGGCGACAAGGACTAGAGGGGCCAAGGACGTGCGGGAGTACGCGCTCACCTTCGTCATCGCCGCGGCGGTGACCTACCTGCTCGTTCCGCTGGTGCGCCGGTTCGCCATCGTCTTCGGCGCCACACCGCCGGTGCGCGACCGCGACGTGCACACCGAACCCGTCCCGCGCCTGGGCGGGCTGGCCATCTACGGCGGGTTCGCCGCCGCCCTGCTGATCTCGGCCCAACTGCCGCACCTCCAGGACGTCTTCGTCGCCGACACGTGGATGGGGCTGCTGCTCGGGGGCGGCCTCATCACGGTCATCGGCGTCATCGACGACCGCTGGGGCATGGACGCGCTCAGCAAGCTCGCCGGGCAGACCGCCGCCGCGGGCATCCTCGTGTGGCAGGGGGGGCAGCTGCTG
>NZ_ANAX01000149.1:6808-25786 GCF_000341065.1 Nocardiopsis halotolerans DSM 44410
GGGCCCGTGGCTGGGCGCGATGATCTCGATCCTGCTCATCGTGGTGACCATCAACGCGGTCAACTTCGCCGACGGCCTCGACGGGCTCGCCGCGGGCATCGTCGCCATCTCCTCCATGGCGTTCTTCGTCTACTACTACGTGGTCGCGGTGGAGCAGGGCTTCGTGCGCCAGTCGTACCCGGCCATGATCGCGATCATCCTCGTGGGCACCTGCGTGGGGTTCCTCTGCCACAACTTCCACCCGGCCAAGGTGTTCATGGGTGACACCGGGGCGATGCTGCTGGGGCTCCTGCTGACCTCGATCACCATCACGGTGACCGGACAGTTCGACGCTAACACCGCCCGGGAGGGGTTCAACTCCGGCCTGGTGGTGTTCCTGCCCATCGTGCTGCCCCTGCTGGTGATCGCCCTCCCCCTGGCCGACCTGGTGCTGGCCGTCGTACGCAGGACGCTCGCGGGCAAGTCCCCGTTCGCCCCCGACCGGGGGCACCTCCACCACCGTCTGCTGGACATGGGCCACAGCCACGTGCGCGCGGTGCTGCTGATGTATCTGTGGGCGGGCATCGTGGCCTTCGCCGCGGTGGCCCTGTCGGTGTTCAACTCCTGGATCATCGTGCTGACGGTGACCGCGCTGGTGGCCACGTGTGCGGTGGGTCTCATCGCGCTGCCCCGCCTGCGGCGTCGCGGACTGCTGGGCGGGAGGCGCAAGGAGAGCGTTAAGACGGGTGGAGGTCACGATTCGCCAACTGATCCCTGAGGGCGGCCTTCCCCACGGAAGCGGATGGCGGGGACGGGACGTCGTTGACCTGCGGATACGGTGTCGGAGTAGGTGTGGTGAAGGTGACATTCGTGCGGGAAACGCCGTGGAGCGGGCACTTTGTGGCCCGTTAAGGCCGCGTTAAGGAACCCCCGGATTCACTACCAAAAACCTTGTGATAGCTTTCACGAGCAGGCAACCACTGAACCCCACGGAGCTTCGTTGATGCAGGAACACGACGCCCGGACCCTCCGCGGCGCCGCGCTTCCGACGTCTGTCGTCGGCGTGGTCGCGTTGATCGTCGGCTTCGCCCTCTCCGGTACCCAGGGACTTCTCGGTGCGCTTTTCGGCGTACTTCTGGTCATCGGCGCCTTCGCCGTCTCGGCCTTCGTCATCTCCTGGGCCGGCGGACGGCGTCCGGAGCTTCTGCTCCCGGTGGCCTTCCTCGTCTACACGACGAAGTTCGTCATCCTCCTGGCGATTCTCCTCCTGTTCCGGGACACCACGGCCCTGGACAAGGACGTCTTCGGATGGACCGCGCTGGCCTGCGTGCTCGTCTGGCTGGCGGCCCAGGCCGTGGCCGTCAAGAGGAGCAGGCAGCCGACCATCGTGCCCGCGGAGGAGCGGGACGAGGACGCGGTCGAGGACAGTGAGGCACACCGGTGAGCCCGTTCGCGCGGGCTGGTGTGCGGAGCCTGATCACCTACTGCTATCTTCCGGAGCGAGATGAAGAACGGTCATCCAAGCGCGAAGAAGGACTCCCAGGAGCCGTCGACCGCCAACGGGACCACGCTCATCTCGTACCTGCTGGGAGGCCTCGCCTTCTGGGGCGGCATCGGCTGGGTCGTGGACTGGGCACTGGGTTTCTCCGGTCTCTTCCTGCCCATCGGGCTCGGTGTGGGCCTGGTCGGCTCGATCTACCTCATCTACATCCAGCACGTCCGGTCCTGACCGAACACTCGGATGCGTCCTCCCGCGCTGAGGGCTGGGCCGCACCGACCAGAACACCAAGGATTATCTTGCGTCACGACGAAAGGGATCGCCGTGGGTGCTGACCTGAACGTCGCGGCCTGGGAGCCAGGCTGCCACATCTTCGGCGACGGCTGCGGTTTCGAAGCGCCGGGTACCGAACTCTTCAACCCCACGCCGTGGGTGGACTTCGGCCTCGCCGGCGCGGCCGGTGTCACCAAGTACTACGTGCTCGCGGCCCTGTCCGTGGTCGTGGTGCTCGCCTTCTGGTACTTCACCACCCGCAGGGCCAAGGTCGTGCCGGGCCGTGCCCAGGGCACCGCCGAGTTGCTGGTCGGTTTCCTGCGGGACCAGGTCACCCGGACCACCATGGGCAAGGAGGGGGACAAGTTCCTCCCCCTGATGGTGACCCTCTTCCTGTTCATCTTCACGATGAACGTCATGGGCCTGATCCCCATCCCCGGCTTCCAGGTACCGGTGACCACGAGCCTGGCCTTCCCCGCGGTGCTGGCCCTGTTCGTCTACATCCTCTGGAACGTCATCGGCATCCGCCGCCACGGCGCGGTCGGGCACATCAAGGCCCGTCTGGTACCCAGCGGCGTCCCGGCCTGGATCCTGCCCGTGGTCGTGCCGATCGAGGCGCTCTCGAACTTCATCATCCGCCCGGCCACGCACATGATCCGTCTGTTCGCGGTCATGTTCGCCGGACACCTGCTGCTCGCGCTGTTCGCGGCGGCCGGTTTCTACATGTTCAACCCCATGTCCCCGATGGGCCCGGTCCTCGGCGCCGTCTCGGTGGGCTACTCCGCGATCGCCCTGATCGGCTTCCTGGTCTTCACGGTCTTCGAGCTGTTCATCATGGCGGTCCAGGCCTACGTCTTCGTCCTCCTGTCCTCCATCTACATCGGTGAGGCCATTGAGGGCGCGCACTAGGGAAACGGCCTCCGGCCCTTCCCGACGCGTATCCACGACCCCGTCCGATCCGTAACGTCCGCCCGGCGTCAACCACGATCGCCGGCATGTAGTAAAGGGAATATCAACATGGATCTCGCCGCCATCACCGGTAACCTGAACAGCATCGGTTACGGCCTCGCCGCCATCGGCCCCGGCATCGGCGTCGGTCTGGTCTTCGGTCTCGGTGTGCAGGCCATCGCCCGCCAGCCCGAGGCTCGCGGCATCCTCCAGGGTCAGATGATCTTCGGCTTCGCCGTCATCGAGGCCCTGGCCATTCTCGGCTTCGTTCTCGCGTTCGCCGTTTAGTCACACCCGGTCCATAGAACGCGAAGGGGATGCCAACCATGCATTTGGCAGCCGAACAGGGCAGCGTCCTGGAGATCCACTGGGACGAGTTCACCTTCGGCCTGATCGCCTTCCTCATCATTCTCGGCGTCGTCTACAAGATGTGGCCGAACCTGATGAAGGCGCTGGACGAGCGTGCCGACCAGATCGAGGGTGGCATCGCTCGCGCTCAGAAGGCCGAGGCTGAGGCGGAGGCGACCCGCCAGCAGTACCGCGAGAAGCTCGAGGAGGCGCACCGCGAGTACGCCCAGGAGCTGGAGAAGGCCAAGGAGCAGAGGGCGACCATCATCGCCGAGGCGCGCGAGGAGGCCCAGGTCGAGGCCCGTCGCATCGTCGAGGCGGCCCACGCCCAGATCGAGGCCGACCGCCAGCAGGCTCTGGTGCAGCTGCGCAACGAGATCGGTGCGCTCTCCACCGAGCTGGCGAGCCGTATCGTCGGTGAGACCCTCAGCGACAGCGCCGCCCAGAACCGCGTCATCGACCGGTTCCTGGACGACCTGGAGCAGACCGACAGCAACACGCAGCAAGCAGAGGTGCGCTGATGCGTGGTATCAGCCGCACGTCGCTGACCGAGGTGACCCGGCGCCTGGACGAGAACGTCCTGGCGTCGGCGGGCACCGCGAACAGCGGCGTCTCCCTGGGCAGCGAGCTCTTCGAGGTCGTCGCCCTCCTCGGGGGCGAGCACTCCCTGCGCCGCTGGATCGCCGACCAGGCGAACCCGACCGAGGCCAAGTCCCAGCTGCTCGGTGAGCTGCTGGAGACCAGGGTGTCCCCGTCCGCGGTCCTCGTGGCCAGCGACGTGGTCTCGGCCAAGTGGGCGAGTGCGCGCGACCTGATGGACGCGATGGAGCGGATGGCGGTCTACACGACCGTCGCCCAGCTCCAGAGCTCCGCGGCGCTCGACGAGCTGGAGGACGAGCTGTTCCGCTTCCAGCGGATCGTCGCCGCGCAGCCCGAGCTCCGTGACGCCCTCACCCGTGAGGGCGCGGCCCCCGAGCTGCGCCTCTCCCTCGTGGAGAGCCTGCTCTCGGGCAAGGTGAACCCCGCGACGCTGGTTCTGGTCAGCGAAGCGGTCACCCGTCCGAGGGGCCGTACCCTGGAACAGGCGCTGGACAACTTCGGACAGATCGTCGCCGAGCGCGCCAAGCGCTACGTCGCCGTCGTCCGCAGCGCCGTCGCCCTGAGCGAGAACCAGCAGTCCCGGCTCGGAGCCGCGCTCTCGCGCGTCTACGGCCGCGACATCCACCTCAACATCGAGGTCGCCCCCGAGATCGTGGGTGGCCTGTCCATCCAGGTGGGTGACGAGGTCATCGACGGGACGATCGCCGGGCGTATCGCCGAGGCCCAGCGCCGTCTGGCCGGCTGACAGAACGCAAGGCAAGCACGCACGGCGCCAGCCCGGCGCCATTTGAGAGCAAGGACAACGTAGAGATGGCGGAGCTGACGATCCGGCCGGACGAGATCCGGGACGCGCTACAGCGCTTCGTCCAGTCGTACGAGCCTGAAGCCACCCGCGCGGAAGAGGTCGGTACCGTCACCTACTCCGGTGACGGCATCGCCCGCGTCGGTGGCCTTCCCTCGGCGATGGCGAACGAGCTGCTGAAGTTCGAGGACGGCACCCTGGGCCTGGCCCAGAACCTCGAGATCGGTGAGATCGGTGTCGTCGTGCTGGGTGACTTCACCAACATCGAGGAGGGCCAGAAGGTGCGCCGCACCGGCCAGGTCCTCTCGGTGCCGGTGGGCGACAACTTCCTCGGCCGTGTGGTGGACCCCCTGGGCAACCCCATCGACGGCAAGGGCGAGATCGAGACGACCGAGCGCCGCGACCTGGAGGCCCAGGCCGCGACCGTGATGGAGCGCCAGCCGGTCGGCGAGCCGCTCCAGACCGGTATCAAGGCGATCGACACGATGACCCCGGTCGGCCGCGGGCAGCGCCAGCTGCTCATCGGCGACCGGCAGACGGGTAAGACCGCCGTCGGCATCGACGCGATCATCAACCAGAAGGCCAACTGGGAGACGGGCGACCCCGACAAGCAGGTGCGCTGCATCTACGTCGCCATCGGCCAGAAGGGCTCGACCATCGCCGGTGTGCGCGGCGCCCTCGAAGAGGCCGGCGCGATGGAGTACACCACCATCGTCGCCTCCCCGGCGTCCGACCCGGCGGGCTTCAAGTACCTGGCCCCCTACACCGGTTCGGCCATCGGTCAGCACTGGATGTACGAGGGCAAGCACGTCCTCATCGTCTTCGACGACCTCACCAAGCAGGCCGAGGCCTACCGTGCGGTGTCGCTGCTGCTGCGCCGCCCGCCGGGCCGTGAGGCCTACCCCGGTGACGTCTTCTACCTGCACTCCCGGCTGCTGGAGCGCTGCGCCAAGCTCTCCGACGAGCTGGGTGCCGGTTCGATGACCGCCCTGCCGATCATCGAGACCAAGGCGGGTGACGTCTCGGCCTACATCCCGACCAACGTCATCTCCATCACCGACGGTCAGGTCTTCCTGGACTCGGACCTGTTCAACCAGGGCCAGCGTCCGGCCATCGACGTCGGTGTGTCGGTCTCCCGTGTCGGTGGCGCCGCGCAGACCAAGGCGACCAAGAAGGTCACCGGTACCCTGCGTCTGAGCCTGGCCCAGTACCGCGAACTGGAGGCGTTCTCCGCCTTCGGTTCGGACCTGGACGCCGTCTCCAAGCAGCAGCTGGGCCGCGGTGAGCGCATGATGGAGCTGCTCAAGCAGAACCAGTACTCGCCGTTCTCCATGGAGAGGACCGTCGTCTCCATCTGGGCGGGCAACAACGGCCATCTCGACGACGTGCCCGTCGAGGACGTCCGCCGCTTCGAGGAGGACTTCCTGGACTACGTCTCCCGTGAGCACGCCGGCATCCTCGACACCATCCGCGAGAGCGGCAAGTTCGAGAAGGAGACCGAGCAGAGCCTCGAGAGCGCCATCGAGAAGTTCAAGCAGGGCTTCCAGACCTCCGCCGGTACCCTCCTGGGCACCGAGGCCGAGGCCGAGGCGCTCGACAAGGACGAGGTCGGCCAGGAGAAGGTCAAGGTCGCCAAGACCGGGAAGAAGTAGCCGATGGGTGCACAGCTTCGCGTCTATCGCCGGAGGATCCGCTCGACCAAGTCGATGGCGAAGATCACCCGCGCGATGGAACTGATCGCCACGACGCGCATCACCAAGGCGCAGAAGGCGGCGGAGGCTGCTGGGCCCTACGCGCGGGAGATCGAGCGGGCCGTCTCGGCCCTGGCCAGCAGGGTGACCGACCACCCGCTGCTGACCGAGGCCGAGAACCCGACCCGCGCGGCGGTCCTGGTCGTCACCAGCGACAAGGGCCTGGCCGGTGCCTTCGCGTCCAACGTGCTCAAGGAGGCGGACTCCCTGACCCAGCTCCTGCGGGAGGAGGGCAAGGAGGTCCTCACCTACATGGTGGGCCGCAAGGGCGTGGGCTTCTACAAGTTCCGCGACCGCCCGATGGAGGCGCAGTGGGAGGGCATGACCGAACGCCCGACCTACGCGCACGCCCAGGAGATGGGCGCGGCCCTCATGGAGAGGTTCTCCCAGGACTCCGCCGACGGCGGGGTGGACGAGATCTACGTGGTCTCGACCGAGTTCGTCTCGATGCTGACCCAGCGGGCCTACGCCACGCGCGCCCTGCCCCTGGAGACCGAGCCAACCGACGAGGTCCTGCCGCTGTACGAGTTCGAGCCTTCCGCGGAGGAGGCGTTGGACCGACTGCTCCCGCAGTACGTCACCAACCGCATCTTCTTCGCGCTCCTGGAGTCGGCCGCCTCCCAGCAGGCGTCCCGTCGCGCCGCCATGAAGGCCGCCACCGACAACGCCGAGGAACTCGCCAAGAACCTGACCCGTCTGGCCAACCAGGCGCGTCAGGCCGAGATCACCAACGAACTCAGTGAGATTGTCGGCGGTGCCGACGCGCTCGCTGCTGCCAGCGCGGGAAGTGAGTAACAAAAGTGACTGCGACTGTTGAAGGGACGGCCGGGGCTGGCACCGCCACCGGCCGGATCGCCCGGGTCACCGGCCCGGTCGTCGACGTGGAGTTCCCCGTCGGCTCCCTGCCTGCCATCTACAACGCCCTGAAGACCGACGTGACCGTCGGCGACAACGCCAAGACCATCACCCTGGAGGTCGCCCAGCACCTGGGTGACAACCTGGTGCGCGCGATCTCCCTCGCCCCGCAGGACGGCCTCGTCCGCGGCGCCGAGGTGCGCGACACCGGCGAGCCCATCAGCGTGCCCGTCGGCGACGGCGTCAAGGGCCACGTGTTCAACACCCTGGGCGACTCCCTGGACGTGCCGTCCTCGGAGCTGGGCGTCACCGAGCGCTGGCCGATCCACCGCAAGGCCCCGGCCTTCGACCAGCTCGAGTCCAAGACCGAGATGATGGTCACGGGGATCAAGGTCATCGACCTGCTCACCCCGTACGTGCGCGGTGGCAAGATCGGCCTGTTCGGCGGCGCCGGTGTGGGCAAGACGGTGCTCATCCAGGAGATGATCACCCGTATCGCCCGCAACTTCGGTGGTGTGTCCGTGTTCGCCGGTGTCGGTGAGCGCACCCGTGAGGGCACGGACCTCTTCCTGGAGATGGACGAGATGGGCGTCCTCCCGGACACCGCCCTCGTCTTCGGCCAGATGGACGAGCCCCCGGGCACCCGTCTGCGTGTGGCCCTGTCCGCTCTGACGATGGCGGAGTACTTCCGCGACGTCCAGAAGCAGGACGTGCTGCTGTTCATCGACAACATCTTCCGTTTCACCCAGGCGGGTATGGAGGTCTCCACGCTGCTGGGCCGTATGCCCTCGGCCGTGGGTTACCAGCCCAACCTGGCGGACGAGATGGGTCAGCTCCAGGAGCGGATCACCTCGACCCGCGGCCACTCGATCACCTCGATGCAGGCGATCTACGTGCCCGCGGACGACTACACCGACCCGGCTCCGGCGACCACCTTCGCCCACCTGGACGCGACGACCGAGCTCTCCCGCCCGATCTCGCAGAAGGGTATCTACCCGGCGGTGGACCCGCTGACCTCCACCTCGCGCATCCTCGACCCGCAGTACGTGGGCGACGAGCACTACCAGGTGGCCCAGCGCGTCAAGGAGATCCTCCAGCGCAACAACGACCTCCAGGACCAGATCGCCATCCTCGGTATGGACGAGCTGTCCGAGGAGGACAAGATCGTCGTCAACCGGGCCCGCCGGATCGAGCGCTTCCTGTCGCAGAACATGTTCGTGGCCGAGAAGTTCACCGGTAACCCGGGTGTGTTCGTGCCCCTGGAGGAGACCATCGCCTCCTTCAAGGGTCTGTGCGACGGTGAGTACGACCACCTGCCCGAGCAGGCGTTCCTCGACGTCGGCAACATCGACATGGCCATCGAGAAGGCCAAGCAGCTGCAGGGTTAGGAGTTCGGGCCGGGTCGGCGCCGACGTTGTCACGCGTTGGTGTCGACCCGGCCGAACCCGCCCACTAGCCGAGGAGTTTGTGGCAGTGTCGAAGAAGCTTTTCGTCGAGATCGTCTCTCCCGAACGTGAGATTTGGGCCGGCGAGGGCGACATGATCATCGCGAAGACCGTCGAGGGCGAGATCGGCATTCAGCCCGGGCACGTCCCGGTGCTGTCGCTGCTGGCCAACGACGCGGTCGTTCGCGTGCTGGGTGCGCGGGAGTCCGGCGAGGTCCGGGCCGCCGCGCACGGCGGGTTCGTCTCGATCTCGGATGATGGTCGTGTCTCCATCCTCGCCGAGACCGCCGAGCTCGCCGAGGACATCGATGTGGACCGTGCGCGCACGGCGCTGAAGAACGCGGCCGACTCCGGCGACAACGACGCCCTCGGTCGCGCGAGCAGCCGCCTGCGCGCTGCGGGCGAGGAAGTCGCCTAGCGTACCGGGACGGCGGAACGAGTAGTGGGCATGGAACGGCTCCTGCCTGGAGCACCGTGGTGGGAGTCCGCGCTGTGGGTGTTCTTCGCCCTGCTCGTCGTCCTTCTGGTGGTGGTCCTCACCATCACCCTGCGTCGCTGGGTCCTCGTACGGCGCGGCGGCGCGGTGGAGTGTTATCTGCGCGCCATGGGGGTGGGGGGCCGACGCGGCTCCTGGCGTATCGGCTTCTGCCGGTACGGTACGGAGGACCTGGCCTGGTTCCCGATCTTCTCACTCAGACCGCGGCCGACAGCGAAGCTGTCGCGCCGCGGTCTCGTCGTTGTGGGGCGGCGCGCGCCCGAACGGGGTGAGGACCTACCGGTCGACCTCACGGTGCTCCAGGTCGCCTGGACGCGCGCAGACGGCTCCGATCCGCTGGAACCGGCGTACGAGATCGCCATGAACGAGGGCACGCTGACCGGTTTCCTGTCGTGGCTGGAGTCGATGCCCCCCGGAACGCACTGGGAGGGCTGAGGCCGTGTGTCGGTGGTGTCCGTGGCGCCGGTCCGTGCCTAGCATGGCCGTATGATCGTTGCTTTCTCCGTCGCCCCTCTCGGTACCGGTGAGTCCGTCACCCCCGCCGTCGCCCGTGCGGTGAAGGTGGTCCGGGAGAGCGGGCTGCCCAACGAGACCTCGGCCATGTTCACCTCCGTCGAGGGTGAGTGGGACGAGGTCATGGACGTGGTCAAACGCGCGGTGCAGGCGGCCGGTGAGGGCGCCTCCCGGGTGACCTTCACCCTCAAGGCCGACATCCGCGAGGGGGTCACCGACGCCCTCCACGGCAAGGTCGAGGCCGTCGAACGCGAACTCGACAACCTCTAGCGGGCTGACCGGACACGTTGCCGGTGTGGCCGGAGCGTTCCGACTCCGGTCATGGCGCACAGGGGTGGTCGGTGGACCTCCGCGGTCACCGCACCGGGGCGTTCCCGTCGCGGGGGCTCCGCACGGGGCGCCCGGCACCCCCTCACCCGAGCCCGACGGGCGGTGTCCGTTCGCGGCTGCCCACCCGCCGTCGCGTTCCGGAACCACGCCGACACCCGGGGACACCCCTTCCCTGAGGCCACCGGACACGGCAGGATGCGATTCCATGCGCTTCTCGCGGCCTACCGGCCTTCTCCCCACCGTGCTCCTCCTCCCGCTCCTGACCGCCTGTCTGCCGACGGGCGGCCACGTCGGCGCGGTGGCCACGGGCCACTTCAGCGCCGGCCACCAGTTCCCCGTCCTGGTCGTGGCCTGGTGCGGTGACGCCGAGCCCCAGCAGATCGACCTGGTCGGCGGGGAGCACGAGATCCACCTGGTCGCCACCCGCGGGTTCGACGGGGACCGGGTGGAGGTCGACCTGGCCGCGCCCGGGGACGGCTGGCGGATCACCGACGGCCGGGGCGACCAGGTCTACCGCCTGGTCCCGGAGTCCGATCAGGAGGAGTACACGGTCGGGGTCGGGTCCCTCAAGGCGGAGCCGGGTGAGGGGACCGAGCACGACATCGGCACGGTCGTGTTCTCCACCGAGGCGCTGGCCGCCGAACAGGGTGTGTACTCCAGGGCCGCGGGCTCCTCCGAGGCGGAGTACGTCCCTCGGGAGGAGTTCCCGCCCGAGTGCTGAGGGCGGGGGCGCGCCCGACCCGTGGGAGGGTGACGGGCCGGGCGCGGTCGGGGAGGTCGATGGGGACCGCGGTGTTCTCCTTCTCCGCCAGGGTCTTCCGTGAGGAAACGGTCACTTCCTGTGAAAGAACCCATAACCCATGTGTGGCGCGTCACACGTGTTCCGTCGGACATTCTTCGTACGCGCAGGTGGAGGTGTTGGTACGGCGTTCCCTGGGCTCCGGGGGCGGGAACGCGCCAGGGGCCCGCTCCGCGGAGCGGGCCCCTGGCGTCCCGGTGGCCGTTCCCGAACGCCGTGCCGGCCCGGGGGGTGTCCGCTCCCCTGGCGCGCGAACAGGGGGAGGGGAGCGCCGCCTAGCGTTCTCCGCCGGGCTTCCACAGGACCTCGTCGCCCTCACCGGCGACGTGGCGGCCGAGGATGAAGAGCAGGTCCGAGAGTCGGTTGAGGTACTGGGCGGTGAGCGGGTTGACCGTCTCGCCGTGTTCCTCGATGGCGGCCCACACGCTGCGCTCGGCCCGCCGGACCACGATCCGGGCCGTGTGCACGAGCGCCACGGTGGGGGAGCCCCCGGGCAGGATGAAGCTGCGCAGGGTGGGCAGGTCCGCGTTGTAGGTGTCGCAGGCCTCCTCCAGCCGGGTGACGTACTCGGGCAGGACCCGCAGCGGCGGGTACTCCGGGTCGGGCACGATCGGCGTGGACAGGTCGGCGCCCAGGTCGAACAGCTCGTTCTGGACCCTGACGAGCAGGGCCCGGACGTCGTCGGGCAGGTCGCCCATGGCCAGGGCGACACCGATGGCGGCGTTGGCCTCCTCGGTGTCGGCGTACCCGACCAGGCGCGTGTCGTTCTTGCTGGTCCGGCTCATGTCGCCGAGCGCCGTCGTCCCGGCGTCGCCGGTGCGCGTGTAGATCTTCGACAGCACGACCGGCTTGTCGGTGTCCCGTTTGGTCATGTCTCCACCCTAGGCTTCGGCGCCCTCCAGAGGGCGTGGCGGGCGGTCCGGGTGCCACTGGAGTGACGGAGGATAACTGTTCCGTATCAAGGGGTGAAGGTGATGCACCTCACTGATACATTGGGGATTCAGGGAGCTACTCAACGTAGTTTCCGGCGGTGTCCGTATGCGAGCTCCGAGTGGAGAAGAGGGGGTCCCCGGGGCGTTCGTGGAGGGGGAGGCACCGCGGGGCGGGCGGCGTGGAACCGGGGGGTTCACGCCGCCCGCCCCAGGTCCGCGTTTCCTCACGCGGACGGGGTGTCGCCTACCTGAGCCAGTGGTCGCCCAGACGCTCGAACTCGGGCGCGGCCATGGTGCGCAGCACACCGTTCACCGGCAGGGTGCTCTCGGCGAAGAACTCCACGCCGTGCGCGCCGGCGGCGGACAGTTCGGCCACCGAGTCCCAGTTGATCTTCTCCAGGGTGTCCTGGGCGGTGTGGTAGTAGGGGTCGAACTGCTCGCCCGCGGTACCGCCGTACCACTCGACCTGCTCCTCGGTCTTGACGCCGTCGGCACCGCTGAACAGGCCGCCGGACGGGATCCCCGCCGCCATGAACGCCTGGTAGTCGCTGCGGCCGCTCAGCACGCCGGGCTCGCTGACCTGGCCCTGGTCGGCGAAGTAGTCCTCGAAGACCTTCGCGATCGCACCGGAGCCGGACGGGGCGGCGACGGAGCCGGGCAGCTCCATCCGGCCGTCCAGGACGAACCGGCCGTAGTTGTGCGAGCCGATCATGTCGAAGTTGAGGTAGAGGGCCAGGTCCTCGATCTCCTGCGCGGAGAGGCTCTCCACGTACCGGGTGGAGCCGACGAGCCCCTCCTCCTCGGTGCCCCAGAAGGCGAACCGCACCTTGTTCTCGGGCTCCGCCTGCTCGGCCAGCTGGACGGCGGTCTCCAGGACGAAGGCCGATCCGCTGGCGTTGTCGTTCATGCCGGGGCCGTCGGTGACGCTGTCGAGGTGGCTGCCCACCATCACCACGTTGTCGTCACGGCCGCTCGGGGTCTCCGCGATGATGCTGAAGGAGGTCTCGTTGCTGACCTGGGCGTCCACGCTCACCCGCAGCTCAAGGCCCTCGGTGGCCAGCAGCTCGGCGCCCAGCGTGCCGGACACGCCCACGGCGGGGATGTCGGAGAGCTCGCTCACGGTGCCCAGGAAGACCGGGTCCTCGTTGTTGACCACCAGGGCGGCGGAGGCACCCGCGTCGGCGGCGTTCTGGACCTTGGTCTGGAACGCGCAGCTGCCGCGCATGGTGATCGCGATCGCGCCCTCGGGGAAGTCGGCGAAGTCGTCGGGGGAGCACCCGCTCGCGTCGCTGCCGGTGTTGACCCCCACGGCCGGGGCGGTGACGTCGCCGGAGCCGGAGTAGGACATGGTCGCGTAGTCGGTGTCGACCACGTAGGTGGCCTCCCCCGGCGCCGTCTGGGCCAGGACGGCGGGGGACTGCTCCCGCCACAGCTCGTACTCGTACTCGTGCCGGTAGGGCTCGTACCCGGCGCGCTCCAGCTGGTCCTCGACGTACATGGCGGCGACGTCGTAGCCGGGGGTGTTCGTGGCCCGGTTGCCGCCGTTGTACTCGGCGATGGTGTCGAGGTTCTCCATGTGCTCCCGGATGCCCTCAGCGGTCACCGTCTCCGACAGCGACGGGGCGCGGTTCGCCTGTCCGGCGTGCTCCGGCGGCCCCGCGTGCTCGGGGGCGCGCGCGTGGTCCGGGGGTCCGGCGTGCTCGGGCGGCCCGGGGTCGGCGTGGGCGGGGGACGCGGCCAGGGCGCCGACGGTCATCAGGACGGCCGCGAAACCGGCCGTGGCGGCGCGGCGCCGGGGGGTGGGAGCGGCCGCTACGCGCGGAGCTCTCCCTTGGTGACTGGGCTGCAACGGTCTTCCTCCGGTGTGGGGGAGTCCATCACTCCTGGGAGTCGGGGGACGGACACCTCGGGTAGGCGAAGTACCGGTGCAGCCTGACACCGAAAGGGTGTCCACGGCAAGGACTGGCGGCCACAATTGCCACAATCAGCCACAGACCTTACGCGTGGGGTGCCATTGTGGTTGGATGGACCGCTCGGTGGGAGCAGAACGTCTTACCGGAGACCGGAGGAGGCGGGCCGGGGCCCGCTACTCCTCGACCTCGTCCTGGTGCTTGCGCGGCTTGTACTCGACGCCCACCCCGCCCATCACGGCGATGCCCCGGATGTGCACGACCGGTGCGTCCGGGTCCACCACGCTGGGGGTGTTGCTGGAGACGCCGAAACCGCCCATGAGCGGCAGCCCGTGCACGCGCACCTGGACGTCGTCGGGCACGGTGACACCCACTCCACCCATGATGGTGCAGACCCAGATGGTGGTCTCGCGCTGGGTGAACCGGGCCTCGCGCAGGTCCAGGTCGACACCGCCCATCACCGCGATCGCGGTGAAGTTGCCCGGCACGACCCAGTTGCCCGACCGGTCGGCCCCGCCCATGAGGACGATCGCGGCCTGACTGGTGGGTTCCTGGTCCACGATCCGGCCACCGCCGTAGAGCGGCCGGGGCGAACGGAAGTCGGTGGGGGCGACGGAGGCGGTGGGGCCGCTCTGCGCCGGGAGGTCCTCGGTGAGGGGGACGAGCTCGCCGAGGGTCTTGGCCCGGTACACCGCGTCCAGCCGTTCGCTGTGCTCGTCCGGGTCCAGGCGCCCCTCGGCGAGGGCCTCGCGCAACCGGTGCGCGACGGAGTCACGGTCGGCGTCGGAGGCGCGCATCCGGCCGTGCTCGGGGGGAGTGACTTCGCTCATCGGTTCCACCATATGTCCATTCTCGTCCGCCGTACCGGGCGCCGCATCGGGGATGTACCCCGGACTCCACCCTGAGGCCGGGGGCGCGGCGTCGGGGCCAGTCGTCGGGGAGCAGGCCGCGGCGGATCGCCTGTGAGACCGCCGCGGTCCGGTCGCCCACGGCCATCACCCGTCCTTCCGCGTCCTCCACCGGAACGTGAGCGGTACCAGGGCCAGACCCACCACACACCACGCCCCCAGGGCGAGGGCCACCGAGGGCAGGTCCCACGAGCCGCCGTGTTCGAGGGCGGCCATCCCGGCGGGGAGGAACGCGGCGCGCAGGCCCTGCGCCATCCACAGCAACGGGAAGAGCGAGGCGGCGTCGAGCACCCGGTCGGGCAGGGCGGCGACGGGCACGAAGATCCCCGAGACGAACTGGAGGACGAGGAACGGCAGGACCACGACGCCCGAGGCGGAGCGGACGCTGCGGGCCAGGGAGCTGACCGCGATGCCCAGCAGGGAGCAGGCGACGGTACCGAGCGCGAACACCCACGCGAGCGTCGCCCAGGAGGCGGGGTCGTCGGGCAGCCGCGCGTCGAAGGCCAGGGCGGCCACGCCCAGCAGCAGGGCCACCTGGCCCAGGGCGAGGAACAGCACCAGCACGGTCTTGCCGACGAAGTAGGCGGACGGCGGCATCGGGGTGCCGCGAAGGCGGCGCAGACCGCCGCGCTCGCGTTCGTTGGCGACGGTCGTGCCCAGGGTCTGGAAGCTGACCGACATCAGGCCCATAGCGACCAGGCCCGGCAGGTAGTAGTCCACGGCGGCCACGTCCGTGCCGAACATGCCGTCGAAGACCGACGAGAACATGACGAGGATCAGCGAGGGCAGGGAGAAGGTGAAGATCACGCTCTCCCACTCGTGGGCGAACTCGCGGATCTCCAGCCACCCCCGGGACAGCCCGACGCGCAGCGCGCCCGGCAGGCGGACGGACGCGGCCGGGGAAGGGGGCGTGTGCTCGGTCGCGGTACTCACGCGGACGCCCTCCTTCCGGCGCTCCGCCCGCCGTCGCGGTCCAATGCGCCGCCCCCGTCGCCCTCGTCGCTGATCAGGTCCAGGTAGACCTCCTCCAGCGTGGGCCGGTGCACGCTCAACTCCGGCACCTCGCCGGAGAACAGGGTGGCCAGCTCGCCCACCACCCGGGTGGGCTCGTCGGTGCGGGTCTCGCGGCGCTCGCCGCCGTCGGTCCAGCTGACGGTGGCCCGGGCAGAGGCCCGCCCGCCCAGGGTGGAGGGGCTGCCCTGCGCGCGCACCCTCCCGCGCGCGATCACGCACACGCGGTCGGCGAGCGCCTCGGCCTCCTCCAGGTAGTGCGTGGTCAGGACGATGGTGGTGCCGCCCCGGGACAGCCCGCCGACCATCTCCCAGAAGTCGCGCCGGGCCCGGGGGTCGAACCCGGTGGTGGGCTCGTCCAGGAACAGCAGTTCCGGCCCGCCGACGATGCCCAGGGCCACGTCCAGACGGCGCCGCTGTCCGCCGGACAGGGAGGTGACCCGCGCCCGGGCCCTCCCACCGAGGCCGACCAGGTCGATCACGGTGTCGGGGTCGTGGGGGAGGGGGTGGTAACCCGCGAAGTGGCGGACCACCTCGCGCACGGTCAGCTGGGGGAGCATGGTCTCCCCCTGCCAGACCACGCCGACACGGGAACGCCACCGGCGCCCGGCCGTGCCGGGGTCCGCGCCCAGCACCCGGACGGTGCCGTCGTCGCGCCGCCGGAAGCCCTCCAGGATCTCGACGGTGGTGGACTTGCCCGCGCCGTTGGGGCCCAGGAGGGCGAAGACCTCACCGCGCGGGACGCTCAGGTCGATACCGGCGACGGCCTCGTTCCCGCCGTACCGCTTGCGGAGGTCGTGGACCTCGATCGCTGTCTCGCTCATGGCACCGACTCTCCCCGGAGGGCGGCGCCCGGGGTATCGGCCGCCGGACCGTACCGGTGACCTCCGTCCGGAGGACACCGGTACGACCAAAGGAGGGGGTGTCCGGCCGAGGACGGATCAGAACAGGCGGAGGACGTCCGGCTCGATACCGCGCAGCTCGTCGTAGTCCAGCACCACGCAGGAGATGCCGCGGTCCTCGGCGAGCACACGCGCCTGCGGTTTGATCTCCTGGGCGGCGAAGACGCCGCGCACCGGGGCGAGCTGCGGGTCCCGGTTGAGCAGTTCCAGGTAGCGGGTCAGCTGCTCGACGCCGTCGATGTCGCCGCGGCGCTTGAGCTCCACGGCCACGGTGGCGTTCTCACCGTCCCGGCACAGGATGTCGACCGGGCCGATCGCGGTCGGGTACTCGCGGCGGATGAGGGTGTAGCCCTCGCCGAGGGTGGTGATGTGCTCGGCCAGCAGCTCCTGGAGGTGGGCCTCGACGCCGTCCTTCTGGAGGCCGGGATCCTTGCCCAGCTCGTGGGAGGAGTCGTGCATGACCTCCTCGACGGTCAGCACCAGCTTCTCCCCGGACTTGCCGTGTGTGACCGTCCACACGTCGGGGCCGTCGGCGACGGTCTCCTCCCGCACCTTGCAGGGCGGGTTCATCCAGTTCAGCGGTTTGAACGCCCGGTCGTCGGCGTGGATGGACACACTCCCGTCGGCCTTGAACAGGATCAGGCGGGGAGCCATGGGCAGGTGGGCGGTGAGGCGGCCGACGTAGTCGACGCTGCACCGAGCGATGACGAGACGCACGAAACGCCACGTTACCGTCTCCGTCGGGTGTGCGGAGCGGAACCGTGTACCGGCTCCCCGCACTCGTCGGCGACGGGAACCGTGTCCACATCCATGTACCCCGGGGGCAACGCAGGTGTGTCCTCCGAGCCCCATGACTCGCCGCCACCGGACCCCTAACGTCGCCAGAGGGCGCACGGATCCGTGCGCCCGCCACGACGAAGGGACTTCCATGTCGCTGACGGTCTCCCCGGAGCTGCTGGAGAAGGCGAAGCACGGCCCGGTCGAGGACGCCGACTTCATCGCCTGCATCAAGGACTCCCTGCCCTACGCCTGGAAGGTGGTCAGCGGGCTGGCCGAGGGCGCGCGCACCGCCGAGTCCGGCTTCGAGGCGAACGAGGTGCCCCCGCCCGGTGAGGCGGAGAGGGGACAGCTGCTGCGCCTGCTCGCCAGCGACGCCATGCGCGGCGCGGTGGAGCGGCACTTCGGTCTCCGACTGGCCTTCCAGAACTGCCACCGGGTGGCGCTCTTCACGCCCGAGGCCGAGGAGGCACACACCCGTTTCACCTCCCCGCGGGCCCAGTTGCTCAACCAGTCGCCCGAGCTCGTGGACTGCTAGGCGCGTACCGTCACCCCGCCCGAGCGTTCCGGGAGGGGAGGGCCGCCGTGTCCGGTGACGGTACGGCGGCCCGGCCACCGCTCACGCCCTCCGGATGGCACGGAGTGCCTGGCGGGGGCATCCCGTGCACTGGCCGGTTCGGGCGGGCCCGTAGTCTGGGCGTATGGTGCAGGAATTTGACAAGGTCGGTGTCGTCGGACTCGGCGCGATGGGCGCGGGCATCGCCGAGGTGTTCGCCCGTGCGGGGTTCAACGTCACCGGGGTCGAGATCGACCAGGCCGCCGTCGACCGCGGCCGTGCTCACGTGGACAAGTCCCTCTCACGGGCGGTCAGCAAGGGCAAGCTCACCGAGGAGGAACGCGCCGGGATCGACGCCCGGTTGACGTTCACCACCTCACGCGAGGAGCTCGCCGACGCTGACTTCGTCGTCGAGGCCGTCCCCGAACGGATGGACATCAAGAAGGACGTCTTCGGTGACCTGGACCGGATCTGCCCGCCCGGCACGATCCTGGCCACCAACACGTCGTCGCTGTCGGTCACCGAGATCGCCGCGCTCACCGGCCGCCCGGACAAGGTCGTGGGTCTGCACTTCTTCAACCCGGCCCCGGTCATGAAGCTGGTCGAGGTCATCACCACGGTCACCACCAGCGGAGAGACCGTCGACCTGGTCACCGAGGTCGCCAAGCGCATCGGCAAGACCCCCGTGGCGGTCGGCGACCGCGCCGGGTTCGTGGCCAACGCCCTGCTGGTGCCCTACATCAACGACGCGGTCCGCCTGTACGAGCGCGGGGTCGCCACCCGCGAGGAGATCGACTCCGCGGTGCAGAAGGCCGCGGGTCTGCCCATGGGACCGCTGACCCTCGCCGACCTGGTCGGCCTGGACGTCTGCCTGGCCGTCATGGACGTGCTGTGGGAGGAGTACCGCGACCCGCGCTACGCCGCCTCCCCCCTGCTGCGCCGGATGGTCGCCGCCGGTCATCTGGGTCGCAAGTCCGGACAGGGCTTCTACGTGGGACGGGACGAGGCTCCCGAGCCCCAGCCCACCGGCCGCTTCGCGGAGATGGTCCGCGAGGAGGAGGCCCTGGACCTGGGCGAGATCCTCATCGCACCGCAGATCGACGACGCCATGCGCATGATCGGCGACGGCTACGCCTCCGCCAAGGACATCGACACCGCCATGCGGTTCGGCTGCGGCTACCCCAAGGGCCCGACCGAACTCCTGGAGGAGCGCGGCGCCGAGTCCGTGGTCTCCACCCTGGTCGCGATGGGCGAGTACGCCCTGACCAGCATCCCTGTGCCCGCACCGCTGCTGGTGGACCGGCTGCCCGACACGGCGGAGGGCGAGGGGCACGGCGGGGGCTGC
>NZ_ANAX01000150.1 GCF_000341065.1 Nocardiopsis halotolerans DSM 44410
TACCCTGGAACGCGTGAGCCCGCGCCGTAACTCTCCCCGCCGCAAACCCGCCCGGGGCCGTAAGGCCCCCGGTGGCGCCCCCGACGACGAGGACGCCCTCATGCTGCGCGTCACCGGCGGGCAGCGCCGTGAGACCGGTCCCGACGGGGAGTGGGTGACGCGCCGCATACCCGGCGCGGCCGCCACCAAGGTCTACCGCTGTCCCGGGTGCGCTCAGGAGATCCCGACGGGCATGGCGCACGTCGTGGCCTGGCGCCCCTACGGCGACGGCGGCGACCGGCGCCACTGGCACTCCTCCTGCTGGGACCGGCGTTCCCACCGCGCGCCCCGATCCCCCCGTCACTGAGCCCCGGCCATCGACCCGGACACGAGGAGCCATGGAGATCCGAGCCACCACGGTGCTGCCCGCCGTGCGACGACCCATCACCCTGCACACCGCCGACGGCCTCGAACTGGTCGGTGAACTGGCCCTGCCCGAGAACCGCGAGCCGAAGGCCACCCTGGTGTGCCTGCACCCTCTGCCCACCGCCGAGGGCATGATGGACAGCCACGTCCTGCGCAAGGCGTCGTTCCGGCTGCCCGCGCTGGCCGACGTCGCGGTGCTGCGGTTCAACACCCGCGGTACCAGCTCGCGGCACGGCACCAGCCAGGGCGAGTTCGGCGAGGGCGAGACCGAGAAGCACGACGTGCTCGCCGCCATCGAGTTCACCGAGTTCGAGGGCCTGCCCGACCCCTGGCTGCTGGGCTGGTCGTTCGGCACCGAGCTGGCCCTCAAATGGGGTGCCGACCCGCAGGTCAGGGGCGCACTGCTGCTGTCGCCGCCGCTGCACCGCGCCGACGAGGCCGACATGGCGGTGTGGGCGGAGTCGGACAAGCCGGTGATCGCCCTGGTACCCGAGCACGACGACTACCTGCGCCCCGACGAGGCCAGGGAGCGCTTCGGCGCCATACCCCAGTGCGAGGTCATCGGCGTGGACGGCGCCAAGCACCTCTGGGTGGGCGAGCCGTACGTGCGCCGGGTGCTGGACGAGATCGTCAAGCGGGTCAACCCCGAGGCCTACCCGCTGCCCATCGAGTGGGACGGCCCGTACGAGAAGGACGTCCAGACGCTCCAGTAGCGTCCGGCCGCCCTCCGGACCGGGTGCCGTCCGGTCCCGAGGCGCCGCCGGCCTCGTCCGCCGCGCGTCACGGAGAAGGGCCCGCCCTCCCCGGCTCTGCCGGAGGGGGCGGGCCCTCGTGCTCGTGACGTCGGGCGCGTCAGTCCCGGAGGGACCTGGACGCTACTCCTGCCACCAGTCCTCGTCGTCGTCCGTGCCCTTGCCGGAGTGCGCGGGCTGCTTGGCCTCCTCGGCGGCCGGAGCGGACTCCTGCGGGAGCGCCGCGGCGGGGGCCGGGGCGGGGTCGACCGAGGCGGCCGCGGGAGCGGCCGGAGCGGCCGGGCNGCTGGAGGTGCGACTGGATGCTGTCGCGCTGGCGGTTGAGCTCCTCGACCTCCTTCTTGGCGACCGTCATGATCCGGTTGGCCTCGGCCTTGGCGTCGCTGAGCTGGTGGTCGGCCTTGGACTTGGCCTCGGCCTCGATCTGGGAGGCGCTCTTCTTGGCGTTGCCGACCAGCTGCTTGGCGTGGTTCTCGGCGTCGCGGCGGGTCTGCTCGGCCTGCTGGCTCGCCTTGGTGGCGCGCTGCTCGGCGCTGGCGGCCCGCTCCTCGGCCTCGTTGACCATCTTCTGTGTGGCGGCCTGGGCGGCGGCCAGGCGCTCGGCGTCCTGGCGCTCGGCCTCGGCCCGGCGGTCGGCCAGCTGGAGCTCGAACTGGTCCTCGGCCTCGGTGCGGCGGGCCTCGGACTCGGCGTAGGCGCGCTCGGCGTTCTTGCGCAGCTCCTCGGCCTGGCTCTTGGCGGCCTGGATGGTCTCGTCGCGCTCGCGCTTGGCGGCGGCGCGGGCCTGGGCGCACTCGCGCTCGGTGGTGGTGCGCAGCTTGGCGATCTCGCCCTCGAAGGTGGCGCGCTTCTCGGCGATCTCGTGGTCGACCGCCGAACGCTTCTTCTGCACCTCGCGCTCGGTGGTGGAGGACAGCTCGTCGGCCTCGCGGCGGGCGGTGGTGGTGATCTCCTCCGCCTCGGACTCCGCGGTCTGGCGGGTCTCGTCGGCCTCGCGCTGGGCGAGGGTGCGCACCTCGGTGGCCTCGGACTCGGCCGCCGCGCGCATGTCGGCGGCCTCGATCTTGGCGGCCGAACGGATGTCGTTGGCGTCGATCTGCGCGCTCTGGACCAGCTCGTTGGCCTGCTCCTCGGCCAGGCGCAGCAGCTCCTCGATGCGTGAGCCCAGGCCGGAGTAGGAGGGGCGCTCGCGCTCCTGGAGCTGGCGGTTCTTGGCGTTCAGCTCGTTCTCGAGCTTCTCGACCTTCTTGGAGTTCTGCTTGAGGTCGCTGCGCAGGCCTTCCAGATGGTCCAGCACCTGGTTTCGGTCAAAGCCACGCAACACCACGTCGAACTCGGGAGGGGTGTTGTCCTCGTCGAAGATGTTGTTGAGCTGGGTGTCGATGTTGTTTGACGGCATGTGGCGGAATCCTGAACGGGTGCGAGACGGCTACGTGCGAACGGCCGGGGACGGATGGGGAGGGCGGCTGCGCTGTCCCCGGGGGACGGGGTCCGGGTCACGAGGCGGGGGACGGGCCGATGCGGCGGGCTCCGGGAGCCCTCGACCGCCTCCGGTGTCGTCCGTGTACGCCCCGTCACCTGACACGGCGGTACGGCCGACCCGACTCGACTACCGGACTGTAAGACATGGACCAACGCCGGAATAGCGCATCCGGCAGCTAGCCGACTTTATCAAGCGCGGAACCCCAGGGAAGGGGGTTTCAGGTAACTTCCGGTGGCCTTCGGGGTCAACTGTGTCACGGGCACCCAACCTGTGACGTGTCCGGAACGCCCCCGTGATGTTGCCCGGAACCCACGGAACGCCCTCGTCACTCCTCTCCGCGCGGGCTCTGGACCAGCTCGGTCAGCACACCCCCGCAGTCCTTGGGGTGCAGGAAGACGATCCTCGCCCCCGCCGTCCCCCGCCGGGGCTCGGCGTCCAGAACGCGCACGCCGCGCTCGCCGATCCCCGCCGCGCTGTCGGCCACGTCGGAGGTGCCGAAGGCGATGTGGTGGACGCCCTCGCCGTTGCGCTCCAGGAACTTCGCCACCGGGGAGTCCTCACGGACGGGTTCGAGCAGCTGGAGGTAGGTGGCACCGCCGTCGTCGGTCCCGTTGACCCGGAGCATGGCCTCGCGCACGCCCTGCTCCTCGTTGACCTCCTCGTGGGCCACCTCGAACCCGTACGTCCGCCGGTAGAAGGCCACCGAGGCGTCGAGGTCGCGGCAGGCGATGCCCACGTGGTCGAGCCGGGACAGCCCCGAGAACGGTACGGAAGGGGAGGACGGGACCGAGGGGGAGGAAGAGGTTGCCGAGGAGGGCGGGGTGATGAACTCGCTGGCCGAGTGCGGTGCGTCACTCATGGGGTGAGCCTCCCGAAGGTCGCTTCCAGTGGTGTGGGTATCGTTGCAGACCAGGTGCGTCACCCATGCATTTGGAGGCCAGTTACGATGCCCAGTTCCGTCATCGTCGGTGGGGCGCGGACCCCCACCGGCAGACTCCTCGGCTCCCTCGCCGGGTTCTCCGCCGCCGATCTCGGGGGCTTCGCGATCAAGGCCGCGCTGGAGCGCGCCGGTGTCAGCGGCGAACAGGTCGGATACGTGGTCATGGGACAGGTGCTCCAGGCCGGTGCCGGTCAGATCCCGTCCCGCCAGGCCGCCGTCAAGGCGGGGATTCCCATGAACGTTCCGTCGGTGACGATCAACAAGGTCTGCCTGTCGGGCCTGGACGCCATCGCCCTGGCCGACCAGCTCATCACCGCGGGCGAGTTCGACGTGGTGGTGGCCGGCGGCATGGAGTCCATGACCAACGCGCCGCACCTGCTGCCCAAGTCGCGCAAGGGCTACAAGTACGGGTCGATCGAGGTCCTGGACGCGACCGCGCACGACGGTCTGACCGACGCCTTCGAGGGCGACTCCATGGGTGCCTCCACCGAGCGGCACAACGGCAAGCTCGGCATCGGCCGCGAGGAGCAGGACGCCTTCGCGGCCCGCTCCCACCAGCGCGCCGCCGCCGCGGCCTCCGCCGGGCGCTTCGACGACGAGATCGTCCCCGTGGAGATCCCGCAGCGCAAGGGCGACCCGGTCGTCTTCTCCGAGGACGAGGGGATCCGGGCCGACACCACCGCGGAGAGCCTGGCCAGGCTGCGCCCCGCCTTCGACAGCGAGGGCACGATCACCGCCGGGTCCTCCTCCCAGATCTCCGACGGCGCCGCCGCCGTGGTCGTGATGAGCCGGGCCAGGGCCGAGGAACTGGGCGTTCCGATCCTGGCCGAGATCGGCGCGCACGGCAATGTCGCCGGTCCGGACAACTCGCTGCACTCCCAGCCCTCCAACGCCATCAAGCACGCGCTGACCAAGGCCGGCCGGTCGGTGGAGGAACTGGACCTCATCGAGATCAACGAGGCCTTCGCCTCGGTGGGCATCCAGTCCACCCGTGACCTGGGCGTCTCGGAGGAGATCGTCAACGTCGACGGCGGCGCCATCGCGATCGGCCACCCGATCGGCGCCTCCGGTGCCCGGATCGCCCTGCACCTGGTCTCCGAGCTGCGCCGCCGCGGCGGCGGGTTCGGCGCGGCCGCCCTGTGCGGCGGCGGAGGCCAGGGCGACGCCCTGCTGTTCACGGTTCCCGCCGAGTAACGCGGTGCCCGGCCGCCGTCCGGCGGCCGCACCCTCCCTCGCGGGCTCCGGCCGCGGGCACCGGGAGATCCCCGACCGCCCGCGTGGCGGGCCCCGTGCGGGAGACCCGACCCGAAGACACTGTGTACCCCGGGAGAGCCCCGGGGGCACGACGCACCTGACAGCCGCGGGGCGGGGGCCACGAGCCCTCGCCCCGTGCCGCTTCCGTTGAACTGAGGAGTCCCATGCACGCCCCCCAGCTGGTCGAACGGGTCCGCGAGGGTGACCGCCGGGCACTGGCCCGCGCGATCACCCTGGTCGAGAACGGGTCCGACGCCCTGCGCGAGATCATGGCCGGTCTGGCCCCGCACACCGGACGGGCCCGGGTGGTGGGGTTCACCGGCTCCCCGGGGGTGGGCAAGTCCACCACCACCAACGCCGTCGTGCGCGCGGCCAGGGCCAGGGGGCTGAGCGTCGCCGTGCTCGCCGTGGACCCGTCGTCGCCGTTCACCGGCGGTGCCCTGCTCGGCGACCGCGTGCGGATGCAGGAGCACGCCACCGACCCGGGCGTGTTCATCCGCTCCATGGCCAACCGGGGGCACCTGGGCGGGCTCTCCTGGGCCACGCCGCACGCGCTGCGCGTGCTCGACGCGGCGGGGTTCGACGTGATCCTGGTGGAGACGGTGGGCGTGGGCCAGGCCGAGGTGGAGATCGCCGGGCAGGCCGACACGACCGTGGTGCTGTGCGCCCCGGGCATGGGTGACTCGGTGCAGGCCGCGAAGGCGGGTGTGCTGGAGGTCGCCGACGTCTTCGCCGTCAACAAGGCCGACCGGGACGGCGCCAAGGCCACCCTGCGTGAACTGCGCCAGATGATCGCCATGAAGGACCGCACGGACCAGGAGTGGAAGCCGCCGATCGTCATGACCGTCGCCTCCCGGGACGAGGGCGTCGACGAGCTGTGGGAGCGGATGGACCAGCACTTCACCCACCTGGAGGCCGGCGGGGACCTGGCCCGGCGCCGCCGCGCCCGCGCCCGGGACGAGGTGCAGGCGATCGTGCTGGACCTGCTGCGTTCACGCATGGGTGAGGTGGGTGACCGGACCGACCTGGACACGCTGGCCGGGGACGTGGCGGAGGGGCGCAGGGACCCCTACGCCGCGGCTGACGCGTTGGCCAAGGAACTGGGCGCCGACCTCGGCTAGGGAGCCAGGAGCCCGCGCAGCACCTCGGTGAAGCCCCCGGGGTCGTCCGCGAAGCCGCCGTGCCCGCCGGGGAAGGCGACCGGCGCCGTGCCGAGGCGCTCGGCCAGTGCCGCGCAGGTCCGCGCGGTGAGCAGTTCCCCCGACTCGGAGCCGAGGCCCACGACGACCCGGACGGGTCCCGTCGCGAGCGCGTCGGTGTCGGGTACGTACCGGGTGGTGTGCCGGAGTTCGTGGAGGTGGAACCGGGCGCTGTCCGCGAGGACCCGCTCGCTGAACTCCTCGTCCGGGACGGATCCTCCCCGTGGGAACCCGGCCTGGTCGGCGAACGCGTTCCGCGCCGCGGACAGCCCTTCCCGGAGGTAGATCGCGATGACGCCCTCGGTCGCGGCGCGCTGCTCGGCGGCGTCGGGCAGCAGTTCCAACAGGGGAGGCTCGTGCGCGACGACCGTGCGGATCCGGCCCGGGTGCCGTTCGGCCAGGGCGACCGCGGTCACCGCCCCACCGCTGGAGCCCAGCACATCGGCGGAGTCCGCACCGAGGGCGTCCATGATCGCGACGACGTCGTCCGCGCGCAGCTCGGGTGTGGCGTCCTGCTCCGGGTCGTCCAGAGGGCTGCGGGAGATGCCCCGGGGGTCGTGTGTGACGACCGTGCGGTCCCGCGCGAGCAGGTCCGCCACGGGAGCGAATCCCCCGGCGCCCATCGGGGCCCCCACGAGCATGAGGACGGGCCCCCGTCCGCGCACCTCGTAGTACAGCGTTCCGTCGGACGTGCGCAGGGTGTGCGCGCTGGCCATGGCGACCGCCCTTCTCGTGTGGCCCCGGGATCAGGAGCATAGACCCCGGTCCCGACGAACGCGGGCGTCCGCGCACCGCACACGAACGGCCGGTGCGGACCGCGGCGGTCCGCACCGGCCGTCTTTCCGGTCCCGGGCGCGCCCGGGACCGGAAACGCGTACTAGCTGGCCAGCGCCGTGTCGATGGCGGTCATGAGGCTGCCGTCGGCGTCGTCGCCGTCGACGGACCAGATCATGACCCCGCTGAGGCCCTGGGCCTGAGCCCAGTCGGTCTTCTGGGTCATGGAGGTCTCGTCGTCGTAGGACCAGAAGGTGTTGCCGTCGTACAGCCAGGCGGTGCCCAGCTCGTCGTCGCGGTACAGCTGGTAGCTTCCGGTGCCCACCAGGTCCTTCAGGACCTTCCAGTCCTCGATCCCGTCCTCGTAGGTGCCGGGGGCGGGACCGGTGGCGTTCTGGAAGAGGCCGTCACCGTTGGGGCCGGGGTCCACACCGGTCCAGCCGCGCCCGTAGAACGGCACGCCCAGGACCATGTCGGCCGGGTCGACGCCGCGGTCGAGGTAGGCCTGGATCGTGGTCTCGGTGGAGTAGACGTCCGGCCCGGGATCGTCCGGGTGCACACGCAGGTTGGACTGGTGGTTGGCGACGTCCTCCCAGCCGCCGTGGTAGTCGTAGCCCTGCACCGTGATGAAGTCGAAGTCGGTCATGAGCTGCGGCATCTCGAAGCCGAGCTCGATCTTCTCCGGGTCGGCGGGCAGGAAGGCGGTCAGCTCGTACTGGCGGTCGGTCTCGGTCTCCAGGGCGTCCAGCTGGTCGCGGAACTCCTGCACCAGGGCGGTGAAGTTCTCCTTGTCCTCGGGGCGGACGGTGTTGTGCTCGTGCCCCGCCGAACCCGGCCACTCCCAGTCGATGTCGATGCCGTCGAAGACACCGTAGGCGGAGCCGGGGCCGCCCGCGCCGTCGAAGACGGGCAGGTTGCCGCGCAGGAACTGGTCGATGCAGGAGGAGACCATGCGCTCGCGGGACTCGGCGGTCAGGGCGGCGTCGGAGAAGTGCTCCGACCAGGTCCAGCCGCCGAGCGAGATGTTGACCTTCAGGTGGGGGTACATCTCCTTGAGTTCGAGCAGCTGGTTGAAGTTGCCGCGCAGGTCCTGGTCCCAGGTGTCGCCGACACCGTCCACGCTCTCGGCGGCCGTGAAGGAGCGGCCGTAGTCGGCCCAGGCGTCGCCCTCGCCGAGCTGGTTGGCCATGAAGCACTCGCCGTTGGCGTTGATGTTGCCGAAGGAGTAGTTGATGTGGGTGAGCTTCTCGGCGGTACCCGAGGTCACCAGGTCGTTGACGAGGTAGCCGCGGGAGTAGATGCCCCACTGGGTGAAGTAGGCGACCCGGCGCTCCTGGGGCGGGTCGGTGGGGTCGCCCCCGTCGCCCTCCGCGTCGGTGGTGGCGGTGACGGGCGCGCTCTCCGGCCCCCGGTTGTTGGAGGTGTCGTAGGCGCGCACGGTGAACGTGTGCTCGGTCTCCGCCGCGAGGCCGGTGATGGTGGCGCTGGTACCGCTGACGGCGCGGACGACCTCTCCGCCGGAGAGGACCTCGTAGCCCGCGACCTCGACGTTGTCGCTGGCGGCGGTCCACGTCAGGTCCACGGTGGTGGAGGTGGTCCCGGCGACGGTCAGCCCGCCCGGCGCGGTGGGCGCCTCGGTGTCGTCCTGGCCGGGCTCACCGGAGCAGCTGCCTCCGTTGAGCGTGCAGTTCACGGGGGCGGTGTCGCCGCCGCCGTGGGTGCCGTTGAACCCGATGGAGTAGCTGCCGCCCGCGGGGACGTCGGCTCCCCAGGAGGGCGGGGTGATGGTGTACGTGTCGCCGGACTGGTTGAGGGTGGCGTTCCACAGGCTGGTGATCGCGGCGCCCGAGGGGAGCTGGAGCCCGATGCTCCAGTCGGTGAGCGGCGCGTCCGAGCCGTTGTCGATGGTGAGCTGCCCGCCGTACCCGGTCGACCAGCGGCTGGTCTCCACGTAGGTGACGGTGACGCCCGCGGGGGCGGCGGAGGCGGGGACGGGGGACAGGGCGAGGGGTAGGGCGATCACGGCTGCTGCCAGCACCGCGATCCGGTTGCGAAGTCGTGCTCTCACAGGGTGCTCCTGGTGCGTGAGCGGGTGTGGGGGAGTGTGCCTTCCGCCGCGTGGGCGGGCGGCTGCGGGGGTGTGCGCCCAGGGAGTGCGGTGTGTCGTGAGCGGACCGGCGTGGGGATGGCGGCGCGCGCGGGCGGCCGGGTGAGCGCGGACGGTGGCGTGTGCGGGGCGGGGGCATGGCGTACTCCAGGGGACGGGGCGGGGGATGGGGGTGGCTGGGGGGGGG
>NZ_ANAX01000151.1 GCF_000341065.1 Nocardiopsis halotolerans DSM 44410
TGGACCAGATCATCATGCCGCCGAGGCCCCGGGCCTGTGCCCAGTCGGTCTTCTGGGTCATGGCGGTGGGGTCGTCGTAGGTCCAGAAGGTCTCGCCGTCGTAGATCCAGGCGGTACCGGCCTCGTCGCCGCGGAAGAGCTCGAACTCGCCGGAGGCGACCTTCTCCTTGAGGACCTTCCAGTCCTCGGTGCCCGCTCCGTACGTTCCCTGCGCGGGGCCGGCCGCGGGCTGGAAGAGGCCGTCGCCCTCGGGGCCGGCTTCCACACCCGTCCATCCCTGTCCGTAGAAGGGGACGCCAAGGACGAGCTTGCCCGGGTCCACGCCCCGGTCCAGGTAGGCCTGGACGACGAGCTCGGTGGAGATCACCGGGTTCGGGTCGCGGGCGTCGACGACCAGGTTGGACTGGTGGTTCGTGGTGGACTCCCACGTGCCGTGGTAGTCGTAGCCCTGCACGGTGACGAAGTCGAAGTTGGGCATGAGCTCGTCCAGCTCGTACCCGGCGTCCAGCCGCCAGCCTCCGGCGGGCATGAACGCGGTCAACTCGTAGTGGCGGTCGGTCTCCTCGCCGAGCTCGTCCATCTGCTCGCGGAACTCCTGCACCAGGGCGGTGTAGTTCTCCTTGTCCTCGGGGCGGACGGTGTTGTGCGGGTGGCCGTTGGAGCCGGGCCACTCCCAGTCCAGGTCGATGCCGTCGAAGACCCCGTAGGCGGTGCCCTCACCGCCCGCGCCGTCGATCTCGGGCAGGTTCCCCCTCAGGTACAGGTCGACGCAGGAGGAGACGAGCCTCTCGCGGGACTCCTCGGTCAGCGCGGCGTCGGAGAAGTGCTCGGACCAGCTCCAGCCGCCCAGGGAGACGCTGACGGTCAGGTGGGGGTACCTCTCCTTGAGCTCGCGCAGCTGGTTGAAGTTGCCGCGCAGCGCCTGGTCCGGATCGTCGGCGACACCGTCCACGCTCTCCTCGGCGGGGACGGCGCGACCGTAGTCGGCGTGGGCGTCGCCCTGGCCGGGCTCGTCGCTCATGAAGCACTCGCCGTCGGCGCTGACGTTGCCGAAGGCGTACTGGATGTGCGTGAGCTTCTCGGCGCTGCCGCTCTCGATCAGGTCGCGGACGTGGTAGTCGCGCTCCTCGGCGCTCCACTGGGTGTAGTAGGCGACGCTGTAGCCGTCGTGGGAGGGGCCGTCTCCGCCGTCCCCGGCGCAGGGGGAGCCGTTGACCAGGCACCCCACGGGGTCGGTGGCGCCGTCGGAGTGCAGGCCGTTGAAGCCGAAGGAGTAGCTGCCGCCCGCGGGCACGCTGGCGCCCCAGTGCGGCGGGGTGATCGTGTAGCCCTCGGGGGTGCCCGCGAGGGTGGCGTTCCACAGTTCGTGGACGCGGCTGCCGTCGGGGAGCGAGAACTCGATGCTCCAGTCGTCGACCGGGGTGTCGGAGGCGTTGTGGACGGTGATCTCACCGGTGTAGCCGGTGTTCCACCGGGCCGACTCCACGTAGGTGACCGTGAGGTCGGAGGCGGCGGCCTCCTGGGCGGCCTCCTGGGCGGCGGCCGGGGAGGCGGCCAGCGCGAGGGGGGCGAGCAGCACGGCGGCCGCGGCGGCCGCGAGGCGGGTACTGAAACGTCGTGCTCTCACGTCGTGGCATCTCCTGGTGCGTGAGCGGGGGTCGGGGGGAGGTACGACCGGGCTCCTGAGGCGGAATGGGATGGGCTGCGGTCGTGTGCGCGGGACCGCGGAGAGTGGCGGTCCCCGGGCGTGGTCGGCGGCCTCCTCCAGGGGTGGTCCACGGGCCAAGCGAGGACAGGGGATCATTCCTGAGCCTCTGACGTGGGGGGATAAATTTTTAGGAAACTTAACTAATAATTCCTGGCGCCGTCAAGGCCTGAGGGGGAACTCTCTGGCACCCGTTGGGGCGGAGGGGCGGTCTTCCAGCTCCGGTGTCGGCCGCGCCATGAATTTTCCGAGTTGGGGGGACGGACCGGTTGCGCATGCGTGATTTGTCCCCTTGTGGCCATGGAAAAGTATTGTGTTCTTTCCTGTTCGCTGCTAGCGAAGTCGCTCTGTGTCTCTTCGTGCCCTCCGCGCCCCTGTGGAACCCAACGTCACTCCTGTTGCGGTATGCCACGTCCGTCACTCCAGGGTGTCGCGACGAGGACGTCGCCGTGCGGACGCCCGCCTTCGGGGAACCGTCCGCCCGCTCCCGGAACCGGGCCGACCCGGGGGCGGGCGGGCGCCGCCTAGAGTGAACCCGTGGGTAACCCGTTGAATCTCCCGTTCGACCCGATCGAGCGGGCACACGACAACTGGACGCGCAGATGGGGGGCCTCGCCCGCCATGGCGGCGGTCACCTCGGTCATGCGCGCGCAACAGATCCTGATCGGGGAGCTGGACGGCGCCCTCAAGCCGTTCGGCCTGACCTTCGCGCGCTACGAGGCCCTCGTCCTGCTCACCTTCAGCGGCTCCGGCTCCCTCCCCCTGGGCAAGATCGGCGAGCGCCTCATGGTGCACCCGACCAGCGTCACCAACACCATCGACCGACTGGAGGGGCAGGGCTTCGTGTGCCGCCTCCCCAACCCGAGCGACGGTCGCGGCGTGCTGGCCGAGATCACCGACACCGGGCGGCGGGTCACCGAGGAGGCGACCCAGGCCCTGCTGTCCATGGACTTCGGTCTCGGTTGCTACTCCGACGAGGAGCTGTGGCGCATGCACGAGGTGTTCACCAAACTCAGGGTGGACTTCGGGGACTTCCCCGAACCGGTCGAGGAGGCCGCCGAGGGCCGCTGAACGCCCGTCGAGCGCGGAGGGCGCCGCGGGTGCCCTCCCTGTACATCATTAGTTGGACGTCCTACTATTTCGGTATGGCGAACACCACGAACGACCCCACCAACGGCGGCGGGGCCGAGGAGATCGAGGCCGGGCGTGAGCGCTGGCAGCGCCGCTACGACTCCGCGCGCACCCGCGACGCCGACTTCACCTCCCTCTCCGGACGCACCCTGGAGCCCGTCTACGGGCCCCGGCCCGGCGCCGAGGTCCCGGGCTTCGAGCGCATCGGCTGGCCGGGGGAGTACCCCTACACGCGCGGCCTCCACGCCACCGGCTACCGGGGGCGGGCGTGGACCATCCGCCAGTTCGCCGGGTTCGGCAACGCGCGCCAGACCAACGAGCGCTACAAGATGATCCTGGCCTCCGGCGGGGGCGGGCTCTCGGTCGCCTTCGACATGCCCACCCTCATGGGCCACGACTCCGACTCGCCCCACGCGCTGGGCGAGGTCGGCCACTGCGGTGTGGCCGTGGACTCCGTCGCCGACATGGACCTGCTCTTCGACGGGATCCCCCTCGGGGAGACCACCACCTCCATGACCATCAGCGGTCCGGCCGTCCCGGCCTTCTGCATGTACCTGGTGGCGGCCGAGCGGCAGGGGGTGGACATCCGCACCCTCAACGGCACGCTCCAGACCGACATCTTCAAGGAGTACATCGCCCAGAAGGAGTGGCTCTACCCGCCCGAGCCCCAGCTGCGGCTGATCGGCGACCTCATGGAGTACTGCGCGGAGAACATCCCCGCGTACAAGCCCCTGTCGGTGTCGGGCTACCACATCCGCGAGGCCGGGGCCACGGCGGCCCAGGAGCTCGCCTACACCCTCGCCGACGGCTTCGGCTACGTCGAGCTGGGCCTGTCCAGGGGGCTGGACGTCGACACCTTCGCGCCCGGACTGTCCTTCTTCTTCGACGCGCACATCGACTTCTTCGAGGAGATCGCCAAGTTCCGCGCCGCGCGCCGCATCTGGGCCCGCTGGCTACGCGACGTCTACGGCGCCAGGACGCAGAAGGCCCAGTGGCTGCGGTTCCACACCCAGACCGCAGGGGTCTCCCTGACCGCGCAGCAGCCCTACAACAACGTCGTCCGCACCGCCGTGGAGGCGCTCTCGGCCGTCCTCGGCGGCACGAACTCGCTGCACACCAACGCCCTGGACGAGACCCTGGCACTGCCGACCGAGCAGTCCGCCGAGATCGCCCTGCGCACCCAGCAGGTCCTCATGGAGGAGACCGGGATCGTCAACGTCGCCGACCCGCTCGGCGGCTCCTGGTACCTGGAGGCGCTCACCGACGAGCTGGAGGCCGAGGCCGAGCGCGTCTTCGCCCACATCCTGCACATGGGCGGGGGCCGGGAGGCCGAGCACGAGATCGGCCCGATGACCTCCGGCATCCTCGCCGGAATCGAGAACGGTTACTTCAGCTCCGAGATCGCCGAGTCCGCCTTCCAGTACCAGCAGGCCCTGGAGAAGGGCGACAAGAAGATCGTCGGCGTCAACTGCCACACGAACACGGTCTCCGGCGAGCTGGACATCCTCAAGATCAGTCACGAGGTCGAACACGAGCAGAAGCGCGCCCTCGGCGAACGCCGCACCCAGCGCGACGGCGCCGCCGTGGACCGCGCCCTGGCCGCGTTGCTGGAGGGCGTGCGCGCGGGCGACCGCAACCTGATCCCGCTGATCATGGACGCGGCCCGCGCGGAGGCCACGCTCGGCGAGATCTGCGGGACCATGGGGGAGGAGTTCGGGACCTACACCGAGGACCCGCAGTTCTGAGGTGTGGGGCGCCCTGAGGTCGTACGACCCGTTGTCGTACCCCGGGGCGTCCGACACGGGCGGGGACCCGGGTCCCCGCCCGTGCTTCCGCGACCCCGTCCGCGAGTGGGCCACGTCCTCCCCGCGCATACGGCAGGATGGAGGCATGCAGCCTTCGGACTTTTCACCGAACAGTGCCGTTGACCTCGGCGCGCGCAAGGCGGCCATGGAACGCGAGGCCAAACAGCGCGCGGCGGAGTCGGCGGGTCGATCCAATCCCTACGCCGTCAACGTCGACGAGTCCAACTTCCAGGCCCAGGTCCTGGAGCGGTCCATGTCCGTTCCGGTCGTGCTGGCCGTCCTCGCGGGATGGTCCGAGCAGTCCAAGCAGGTCGAGGACGCCCTGGACAAGATCTCGGCGGCCTCCGGCGGCAACTGGCTCCTGGCCAAGGTCGACAGTGAGGCCAGCCCGCGGCTGGTCCAGGCTCTCCAGGTGCCCAGTACCCCGATGATCGTCGTGGTCGTCCAGGGGCAGCTCCTGCCCGGCCCCGCGGGGCCGGCCACCGAGGAGCAGCTCACCGGCTGGCTGGTCGAGGCGTTCGCCGCCCTCAAGGAACAGGGCGCGCTGCCCGCGGACCACCCCGGCACCATCACCGCCGAGCCCGGTGCGGAGGGCGCGCAGGCGGCCGAGGACGAGCAGCCCCAGGGCCGTCCCGTGGACATCGAGGCCCAGGAGGCCCTGGACCGGGGCGACTTCGAGGCGGCCGAGGCCGTCTACGCCAAGGCGGTGAAGGCCGACTCCGGCGACGTCGAGTCCAGGAGCAAGCTCGCCCAGGTCCGCCTGGTCGCCCGGCTCCAGGACGTGGACCCGACCACCGCCCTCCAGGCGGCCGCCGACAACCCCACCGACGTCACCGCCCAGACCACCGCCGCCGACATCGACATGTACGGCGGCAAGTTCGAGGACGCCTTCGACCGCCTCATCACCCTGGTCAGGGACACCAGGGACGAGGACCGGGACAGGGCGCGCACCCACCTGCTCGGCCTGTTCGAGCTGCTGCCCGCGGGCGACCCGAGAGTCGGCGCCGCCCGCCGCAAGCTCACCTCCGCGCTGTTCTGACCGGTTCTCCGGGAAGCCGCGCGGTGGGCCGAGGGTGCCCGCGTCGAGCACCGACGCGGGCACCCTNGGCCTCCTTCCGGGGTGTCGCCCGCGGCGCCACCCGCGATGCGAGCCGGAGAGGCGGCGTAACTTTTGCGGTTTTTTACCATCGCGGTAATTATCACCTTGTGCTGACGCATGAGGCTTGACTCAGGTAAGGTGAGGCGACTCATTCACGGGTCGGCCCCCGCCCGGAACGGAGATCGCGCGGGCGGTGCGAGCGAGCACCGCGCGCACCGGACAACGCGGCACCCCCCATCCCGCGCACATGCGCGCCGACGGCGCCGTGCCCAGGCGAGCGTCCAACGGGGTGTCCCCGGACGCACCACACCAGCCAGAGCCAAGGAGCAACACGTGGCCACCCTTCCCAGCGTTTCCTACTCCATCACCGTCCGCCTCGAACTGGACGCTGGGGGCAGCGCCGTCGGCAGTCTCACCAACGCCGTCGAGCAGGTGGGCGGCATGGTCACCGCGCTGGACGTGGCCGCCGCCGGACACGAGCGCATCCGCATCGACGTCACCTGCGCCGCCCGCGACACCGAGCACGCCCAGGCCATCGTCGACGCCCTGGGCGCCGTCGAGGGCGTGGTCGTGCACAAGGTCAGCGACCGCACCTTCCTCATGCACCTGGGCGGCAAGATCGAGATGAAGTCCAAGGTGCCGCTGCGCAACCGCGACGAGCTCTCGATGGCCTACACCCCCGGCGTGGCCCGGGTCTCCCAGGCCATCGCCGCCAACAAGGACGACGCCCGCCGCCTGACCATCAAGCGCAACAGCGTCGCCGTGGTCACCGACGGCTCCGCGGTCCTGGGTCTGGGCAACATCGGCCCCGAGGCCGCCATGCCCGTCATGGAGGGCAAGGCCGCCCTGTTCAAACGCTTCGCCGACATCGACGCCTGGCCCATCGCCCTGGACACCCAGGACGTGGACGAGATCGTGCGCACCGTCCAGCTGCTGGCACCCGGCTTCGGCGGCATCAACCTGGAGGACATCTCCGCCCCCCGCTGCTTCGAGGTCGAGGCCCGCCTGCGCGAGCTGCTCGACATCCCCGTCTTCCACGACGACCAGCACGGCACCGCCATCGTCGTGCTCGCCGCCCTGCGCAACGCGCTGCGCGTCGTGGGCAAGAAGCTCTCCGAGGTCCGCATCGCCATGTCCGGCGCGGGCGCGGCCGGAACCGCGATCCTCAAGCTGCTCATGCACGCCGGGGCGCGCGACATCATCGTCAGCGACGTCCACGGCGCCGTGCACACCGGCCGCGAGGACCTGGACGCCAACCTGCGGTGGATCGCGGAGAACACCAACCCCAAGGGCTACGACGGCGACCTGCGGGGCGCCGTGGCCGGGGCGGACGTGTTCATCGGCGTCTCGGCCCCCAACGTGCTCGGCGGCGAGGACATCGCCGAGATGAACGAGGACTCCATCATCTTCGCGCTGGCCAACCCCGACCCCGAGGTCGACCCGGACGTCGCGCACCTGCACGCCTCCGTCGTCGCCACCGGCCGCAGCGACTACCCCAACCAGATCAACAACGTGCTGGTCTTCCCCGGTGTCTTCCGCGGCCTGCTGGACGCGCAGAGCCGCGACGTCACCTCGGACATGATGGTCGCCGCCGCCGAGGCGCTGGCCGACGTCGTCACCGAGGACGAACTGGGACCCAACTACATCATCCCCAGCGTGTTCCACTCCGACCTGTCCAACCACGTGGCCACGGCCGTGCGCGAGGCCGCCCAGCGTGACCAGGCCGGGCAGGCCGGGTAGACCGGGCTGGGATAACGGCCTGGAAACAACGGCTGGCCGGTCCGCGTTCCCGGGTAGAGGTGGGGACATGGACCAGCCGATGACCGGGCGCCTCCTCGTGGCCGCCCCCCTTCTCCAGGAGGACTCCTTCCGCCGCTCGGTGGTGTTCGTCGTGGACGACACCACCGACGGCACCCTCGGGGTGATCCTCAACCGGCCCCTGGACACGGCTGTCGACGAGGTCGTCACCGACTGGGGCGCCTACGCGAGCGAACCCGCGGTGATGTTCTCCGGAGGCCCGGTGGGCCCGGGCTCCGGTATCGCCCTGGGAACGACCGGCTCCGGTGAGCCGCCGCCCGGCTGGTCCCCCCTGGAGGGCCTGGACCCGCACCTGGGTCTGGACGGGATCGGCGTGGTGGACCTCGACGGTCCGGCCCAGGTACTGGGCGGGGCGCTGGGCGCGCTCCGCGTCTTCGCCGGCTACGCGGGCTGGAGCGAGGGCCAGCTGGCCGGTGAGATCGACGAGGGCGCCTGGTACGTCGTCGACGCGGTCGCCGACGACGTCTTCACCACCGCCCCCGAGGGGCTCTGGTCGCGGGTGCTGCGCCGTCAGGGCGGCGACATGGCGCTCCTGTCCACCTTCCCCGACGACCCCACCATGAACTGACGCATCAGGGGTGGGCCGCGACACCCTATACCGTGGAACACAGACGTCGAAAGGTGTGAGGCACGATGGCGATGGACATCCTCAACAAGGTGCTCCCGGACAGCGAGACCAAACCGGAGATCTCCCACGGTGACGGAGACCGGGAGCGGTTCGCCCACTACGTGCAGAAGGAGAAGATCACCCAGAGCGCCGTGACCGGCGACCCCGTGATCGCCCTGTGCGGCAAGGTGTGGGTGCCCAACCGGGACCCCAAGAAGTTCCCCGTCTGCCCCGAGTGCAAGAAGGCCTACGAGGAGATGATGAAGTAGTGCCCCTCCGGCCCGAGCGGCCGGAACACTCCCGGCGGGGAGGCCGTGCGTCCGGTGCCCACGACGGGTCCGCCCTGCCCCGGCGAGCACGCGAAAGGCCTTGGCACACGGCGTGTGCCAAGGCCTTCGTGCTGTCGCCGATCCCGCGCGCGGCCTCCGGCACCGGAAACCGGGGAATCCGGGGAGCGGGGAATCCGGGAACCCCCACCGGATGTCGTTTCCCGACCCTCCGGGCACGGTGGTGCGGTTATCGTGGTCCTGCACGATTTGGGGCTTGCGGCAGCCTACGCCCGCCGTGTGGCGATACTCTCCCCCAGGACGGATCGCCACCCAGGGCTCCCCCGCGGACGCGTCCACCGCGTCGCTGTCCAGCTCCGTCCACCAGCACGAGGTCGAGGTCCCACCCCGCACCCGAGCACCGGGGTTCCGCCGGTCCGTACTCTCGGGCGGGTGCACACGAGAGCGTCCACAGAAGTAGGTCGTATTGGTGTCCACAACTGAACGGCAGTTCCGCGAGGGTCCCCGATCCAGTGGAGGGAAGAGGCGGGCTTCGGGCGGTCGGCGCCGCGCGCCCAGACCCAAGGCCGCCCCCGGCGACGTCGTGCGCGGCATCGTCCGGTTCTTCGGCGAGATCATGCTGACCGCCGGTCTGCTCATGCTCTTCTACGCGTCCTACGAGGTGTACGGCTCCCAGTGGGAGACCGACCGCGAACAGGAACAGCTGGCCCAGGGGCTGGAGGAGGCCTGGGCCGCACAGGCGGAGGCGGCGGAGGAAGCCGGACCGGACTCCGCGCCCCTGCCGGGCAGCGCCGACAGCCGCCTGTACGTGCCGACCCTGGACCTGAACTGGGTGGTGGTCAACGGCACCACGCAGGAGGACATCCGCTACAGCCCGGGCCACTACACCGAGTGGCCCAGCGACCCCGGCGGGGAGGGCAACTACGCCGTGGCCGCCCACCGCACGCCCGGCCTGTTCTGGGACCTGGACCTGCTGGAGAACGGCGACGTCATGGTCCTGGAGGACGGGGAGAACTTCTACACCTACGAGGTCTTCCGCGAGGAGACGGTGCTGCCCAACGACGTGTGGGTCGTCGAACCGGACCCGTTCGACGAGGCCACCGACGAGGAACCCGGACGGTCCCTGATCACCCTCACCACGTGCGCGCCCAAGCTCAACAACACGCACCGCCTCATCGTCTGGGGCGAACTGGTGGAGACCACGCCCAAGTCCGAGGGGATGCCCGACTCGATCGCGCACATGGCCCCCGAAGCCAGCGAGTAAGGAACACGAATGTACGGTCTGATCTGGCGTGTCCTGCCCGGCCCGTGGATCTCCAAGCTCATCATGGCGCTCGGCCTGCTGGTGGGCGTGGGCCTGCTGCTGTGGTTCTTCGCCTTCCCGGCGATCTCCCCCCACATGCCCTTCAACGACGGCGCCGTCGAGACCGGGGGAGGCGGCGGTGCGGCCGGGGACGGATCAGCTCAGGCGGAGGTACCCGGCGGGGCTTCCGGGGGTCAGTGAACCCGGCGGGGACACGCCGTGTGCGCGGCACCACTGGCCGGACTCCCGGAACGGTCCACGGTGCCCGCTAATCTCGTGGGGGTGAGTAACGGGGGACGGTTCGCGAAATGACGGTGACGCAGACCACGACGGAGGATCGGCTCAGGGGCCTTCGCGCCTGGCAGCGGGAGGCGTTCGAGGAGTACTTCCGACGGGAACCACGTGACTTCCTCGCCGTGGCCACCCCCGGTGCGGGCAAGACCACCTTCGCCCTCACCCTGGCCAGCGAGCTCCTCCAACGGCACGCGGTGCGCGCCATCACCATCGTGTGCCCGACGGAGCACCTGAAGAAGCAGTGGGCCGAGGCCGCCGCCCGGTTCGGCATCGCCATCGACCCCGACTTCCGCAACGGGCAGGGCGCCCTGGGCCGCCAGTACGTCGGCGTGGCCGTCACCTACGCCCAGGTCGCCGCCCACCCCATGCTGCACCGCAACCGCACCGAGGCGCGCAAGACCCTCGTCATCTTCGACGAGGTCCACCACGCCGGTGACGCCCTGTCCTGGGGTGACGCGGTCCGCGAGGCCTTCGACCCGGCCGCGAGGCGGCTGTCCCTGACCGGGACCCCCTTCCGCTCCGACATCAACCCCATCCCGTTCGTCGACTACGTCCAGGACGGCGCCGGTGTGCGCCGCTGCTCCTGGGACTACAGCTACGGTTACGGGCCCGCCCTGGAGGACGGGGTCGTGCGCCCCGTCATCTTCATGGCCTACTCCGGCGAGATGCGCTGGCGCACCCGCGCGGGCGACGAACTGGCCGCCAGGCTGGGCGAGCCCCTCACCCAGGACGCGCTGTCCCAGGCGTGGCGGGCCGCGCTGGACCCCAAGGGCGACTGGATCAAGCGTGTGCTCCAGGCCGCCGACCGCCGCCTGACCGAGGTCCGCAAGACCCACCCGGACGCGGGCGGGCTGGTCATCGCCAGCGACCACGAGAACGCCCGCGCCTACTCGCGCATCCTCCGGCAGATCACCGGCAAGGGCGCCACGGTCGTCCTGTCCGACGACCCCACCGCGTCCAAGAAGATCTCCCGGTTCGCCGCGGGTGACGACCGTTGGATGGTCGCGGTGCGCATGGTCTCCGAGGGCGTGGACGTGCCGCGGCTGATGGTGGGCGTGTACGCCACCTCCACCAGTACCGCGCTGTTCTTCGCCCAGGCCATCGGCCGCTTCGTGCGGGTGCGCCAGCGCGGCGAGGTCGCTTCGGTGTTCCTGCCCTCCGTGCCGACCCTGCTGGAGTACGCGGGCGAGATGGAGCGCGAGCGCGACCACGTGCTCGACCGGACCCCGGCGGAGGGCGACGAGTACCCGGAGGAGGACCTCCTCAAGGAGGCCAACAAGAAGCGGGACACCCCCGACGCGGGGGAGGAGCTGCCCTTCGAGACCATGGAGTCGGCCGCGGAGTTCGACCGGGCCCTCTACGACGGGGCCGAGTACGGAGGCATGCCGGGATCCACCGAGGAGGAGGACTTCCTGGGGCTGCCCGGTCTGCTCGACCCGCAGCAGGTCTCCCAGCTCCTGCGCAAGCGCAAGGACGAACTCAAGGCCAGTGAGATCAGGGCCAGGAAGAGGGTGGACGAACCGGCCGAGGAGGAGGGCCCCACCCACCAGGTCCTGGCCGACCTGCGGCGTGAGCTGAGCGGTCTCGTGGGTGCCTGGCACCACCGCACCGGGAAGCCGCACGGGGTGATCCACAACGAGTTGCGCCGCGCCTGCGGAGGTCCCCCGGTGGCCCAGGCCACCCCGGCCCAGATCCGCGAGCGGATCGCCAAACTCCGCACCTGGGCTGTTGGCGGGCGATAGGCAGACCAGCTGCCCAAATCGGGCAAATACTTCGCAAGCCCGCGCATGCCTCATAAGCTCTTAGTGTCCACTCGCCTACTTTAAGCGACATGAGTGGACAAAACCCTCGCGGCGGGTCAGCCGCGTTCTGCGCCGGACTGCTGATGTGCGGGTTCGCCCTGGCGGGGATGGTCACGGTCGCGGTGCCCGGCCTGGTGGGAACCGACTCCTCACGCGTCCATCTGGCGCCGGGGCGCTCCGCGTCGCCGGAGCAGTGCCTCGCTGGTGCCCGGGTGGTCGACCCGGAGGCGAACCCCCAGTTCTCCGAGGGCGGTCACCTGACCCCGCAACAGGCGGCCCTCTACGACCAGCAGCTCCAGGAGGCACTCGTGCCCCTGCGCGGCCAGAAGCTCGAACCGCCCCACACCGTTCCCGTCGTGGTGCACGTCATCTCCGCCGAGGACGGTCGCGGCGAGGTCAGCGACGAACGCGTCCAGAAGCAGATCGACGTCCTCAACGCCGCCTACAGCGGCGAGTACGCCGGAGGCGCGGACGAGCCCGCCGACGCGGCCGCCCCCGAGGACGCCGCGCGGGCGGCCGGGGTCGCGGAGGCGCCGGAGGCCGCCGACACCGGTTTCCGCTTCGAACTCTCCGAGGTCACCCGCACGGCCAACGACGAGTGGTTCACCCGCTTCAGCACGCACCGCGACACCATCCGCTCCGAGTTGCGCCAGGGGGACGCGGAGACGCTCAACATCTACACCTCCGACCTGGGCACCGGCCTGCTCGGCTACTCCACCTTCCCGCAGGACTACGAGTCCGCCCCCGAACAGGACGGCGTGGTACTCGCCCACGACACCCTGCCCGGCGGCGACCGCGAACGCTTCAACCTCGGCCACACCGGCACGCACGAGGTCGGGCACTGGCTCGGGCTCTTCCACACGTTCCAGAACGGCTGCTCCTCGCCCGGCGACTACGTGGAGGACACCCCGAGCGAGCGCGAGGCCGCGTCCGGCTGCCCCGAGGGCCGCGACACCTGCCCCGAGGACCCGGGGGAGGACCCCGTCACCAACTTCATGAACTACAGCGACGACACCTGCATGACCCACTTCACGGAGGGCCAGGCCACGCGCATGGTCGAGCACTGGGAGGCCTTCCGGGCGGCCTGACCACGGTACGCACGGGACGCGTCCTTCCAGGTGGGTTCCTTGGTCCGCCGAAGCTCCGTCCGACCGGTACCGCCCTCCGGCACGGCGATGACTCCGCGCAGGCCTCCGCCACCGCTAACCTGAGGGGCATGGCAGCGAACACGTACCTGACCGGGATCAAGCCCACCGGCGACTTCCACCTGGGCAACTACATCGGCGCGATCAAGCCCGCCCTGAGCGCGGACACGGTGTACGACACCTACTACTTCATCGCCGACTACCACGCGCTCAACACCATCAAGGACGCCGACGAGCTCCGCCACAGCATCCGGTCAGGCGCTGCCACCTGGCTCGCGTGCGGGCTCGACCCCGAGCGGACGATCGTCTACCAGCAGTCCAGGGTGCCCGAGACCTTCGAGCTCACCACCATCCTGAGCGCCCTGACCCCCAAGGGCCTCATGAACCGCGCGCACGCCTACAAGGCCGCCCGCGACCGCAACAACGAGGCCGGGATCACCGACCTGGACGCCGGGATCAACATGGGGCTGTACAACTACCCCATCCTCATGGCCGCTGACATCCTCGTCATGGAGGGCACCCACGTCCCCGTGGGCCGCGACCAGTCCCAGCACATCGAGTACACCGCGGACATCGCCGGATACTTCAACCACCGCTTCGGCGAGTCCTACGGCTTCCCCATCCCCAAGGGCGTCATCGACGAGGGCGACGCGAGCATCCTGCCCGGCGTCGACGGCCGCAAGATGAGCAAGTCCTACGACAACCACATTCCGCTCTTCCTGCCCGAGAACAAGCTCAGGAAGGCCATCCGCCGCATCCCCACCGACTCCACGCCCGTCGAGGACCCCAAGGACCCCGACAGCTCGGTGCCCTTCCAGCTGCTCACCCACTTCGCCGACGCGGAGAGGGTCTCCGAGGTGCGCAAGCGCCTGGAGGCGGGCGGCATGGGCTGGGGAGACCTCAAGAACGAGCTGTTCGAGGCGGTCAACGCCGAGCTCGGCCCCAAGCGCGAGCGTTACGAGGAGCTGATGGCCGCCCCGGAGCGGATCGACGAGATCCTCCGGGCCGGTTCCGAGCGCGCCCGCCAGCGCGCCCGCGCCACCCTCGACCGGGTGGGGG
>NZ_ANAX01000152.1 GCF_000341065.1 Nocardiopsis halotolerans DSM 44410
TCAGCCGACCAGCGGCTCGCCCTCCAGCTCCACGCCCGCCTCGCGCAACCGCTCCAGCGCCGCGTCCACGGTCGGACGCGCCACCCCGGCGGTCAGCCCGAGCAGCACCCGTGTGCGCAGGCCCTCGGCCACCGCGTCCAGGGCGGTCGCCTTCACGCAGTGGTCCGTGGCGATCCCCACCACGTCCACCTCGTCCACCCCGTGTTCCCGGAGCCACCGGGCCAGCGGGGTCCGCTCCTCCCGGGTCACACCCTCGAAACCGCTGTAGGCGGCCGTGTAGTGCCCCTTGTCGAAGACCTCCTCGGCCAGCGACGCGTCGAAGCCGGGATGGAACTCCACCCCCGGCGTTCCCGCCTCGCAGTGGCGCGGCCAGGTGTCCACGAAGTCCGGGTCCTCCGAGAAGTGCTCCCCCGGATCGATGTGGAAGTCGCGTGTGGCCACCACGTGGTCGTAGTCGCTCGCTCGGGCGTACTCGGTGACGGCCGCCGCGGTGCTGGCGCCGCCCGCCACCCCCAGGTGCCCTCCCTCGCAGAAGTCCTTCTGCACGTCCACCACGATGAGTGCTCTCACGGCGGCACCCCTTTCCGTCGTCGGTGGGTCCCTCCGGACCCGGATACGCCATTCCCCGGGGGAGGTCAGAGGAACACCGTCGGCAGCGCGGCCTCACCGCGCGACATCCGCAGGGCCTCCTCGGGCAGTTCCGCCACCGCCGCCTGATGCCGCTCACGAGCCCCGTGCACGGTCTCGCGGCCCACCACCTCGCCGTCGACGACCAGGGGCCGCAGCAGCGGACGCGTCTGCACCTGCGGAGTCGGCGGGTGGGGATGGACCTCCTCCGCCACGGCCGTTCCCTTGTCGTCCAGACGCCGCAGCGCCCACTTGCGCCCGCCCTTGCTCGGCTTGCCCACCGAGCGCTTGGCCACCGGCTCCAACGGCGCGTCCTCCTCCAGGCCCCGAGCCCGCGCCACCAGCTTGTACACCAGCGACACCGTCGGCGCCCCCGAACCGGTCACCAGGGAGGTGCCCACCCCGTAGCCGTCCACCGGCGCCACGGCCAGTGCCTGGATGGAGTGCTCGTCCAGGTCGCCGGTCACCACGATGCGGGTGTCCACGGCGCCGAGGGAGTCCAGCTGCGCCCGCACGCGCGAGGCGTGGGCGGCCAGGTCGCCGGAGTCGATCCGCACCGCGCCCAGGTCGGGTCCGGCCAGGTCCATGGCGGTGTGCACCGCGCGTTCCACGTCGAAGGTGTCCACCAGCAGCGTCGTGCCCGGTCCCAGGGACTCCAGCTGCGCCCTGAACGCGTGCCGCTCGCTGTCGTGCAGCAGCGTGAACGCGTGCGCCGCCGTTCCGCCGGTCGGCACACCGTGGGTACGCCCGGCCTCCAGGTTGGAGGAGGTGGCGAACCCCGCCACGTAGGCGGCGCGCGCGGCCGCGACCGCGGACCGTTCGTGGGTGCGCCGCGACCCCATCTCGATCAGCGGCCGGTCACCCGCCGCCACCACCATCCGCGTCGCTGCGGAGGCGATCGCGCTGTCGTGGTTGTACACCGACAGGGCCAGCGTCTCCAGGAGCACGGCCTCGGCGAAGGGGGCCTCCACCACCAGGATGGGCGACCCGGGGAAGTACGCCTCGCCCTCGCCGTAGCCCCACACGTCACCCGAGAACCGGTAGTCGGACAGCCACTCCAGGGTGCGCTCGTCCACGACCTCGTGGTCGGACAGGAAGTCGAGTTCCTCCGTGTCGAACCGGAACCGCTCCAGCAGGTCCAGGAAGCGGCCCGTTCCCGCCACGACCCCGTACCGGCGTCCCTCCGGCAACCGCCGGGCGAACATCTCGAACACCGAGCGGCGCGCGGCGGCACCGCTGTGCAGCGCCCCCTGGAGCATCGTCAGTTCGTAGTGGTCGGTGAGCAGCGCGCTGCTGCTGTCCTCGCTCATGCGCACGAGCCTAATCCGTGTGGGCGCGGATCGCGGAAGGTGCCCCACCAGCCACGGGCCACCGTGATCCGTGCCTCACACCAATAATACCCATCTGGTTGGTAGGGAAGCGGATGCGAGTACCCTGGTGTCATGCTGAGGATTGATCGCGCGATCTACGACAGGATCGTCGCACACGCCCGCCGCGACCACCCCGACGAGGCGTGCGGCATCGTGGCCGGGCCCGAGGGCTCCGACCGCCCCGAGCGGTTCGTCGAGATGGTCAACGCCGAGCGGTCGCCGACCTTCTACCGGTTCGACTCCCTCGAACAGCTCAAGGTCTGGCGTGAGATGGACGACCGGGACGAGGAGCCCGTCGTGGTCTACCACTCCCACACCGCGACCGAGGCCTACCCCTCGCGTACCGACATCTCCTACGCGTCCGAGCCGGGCGCCCACTACGTGCTCGTGTCCACACGCGAGCCCGACACCGTCGAGTTCCGCTCCTACCGGATCGTCGACGGCCAGGTCACCGAGGAACCGGTGGAGGTCACCGGAGCCGGGGCCGGAACCGACCGGTAGGTTCCGCACCACACGGGGCGGCGCCCAGGAATGGGCGCCGGGTGCCCCCTGTTGGCAATGAACGCACACCAACGACCGCTAACGGAGACACCTTCATGGCCATCGAGGTCCGCATCCCGACCATCCTGCGCAACCTGACCGACGACGCCAAGGTCGTCGAGGGTTCGGGCAACACCCTCGGCGAGCTGTTCGCCGACCTGGACAGCCGCCACCCCGGCATCGCCGAGCGCCTTGTGGACGATGGCAAGCTGCGCCGCTTCATCAACGTCTACCTCAACGACGAGGACGTGCGTTTCGTCGGCGGCCTGGAGGCCAAGCTCTCCGACGGCGACAACGTGACCATCCTGCCGGCCGTGGCCGGCGGAAGCCGCTAGGCCGGGACATGCGCTACGACTCCCTGCTCGACTCCCTGGGCGGCACGCCGCTCGTCGGCCTGCCCCGGCTCTCGCCCTCACCGGAGGTCCGGCTGTGGGCGAAGCTGGAGGACCGCAACCCCACCGGATCGATCAAGGACCGCGCCGCGTTCTTCATGATCGAACAGGCGGAGAAGGACGGGCTGCTCTCCCCGGGCTGCACCATCCTGGAGCCGACGTCGGGGAACACCGGCATCTCGCTGGCCATGGTCGCCAAACTGCGCGGCTACCGCATGGTCTGCGTCATGCCGGAGAACACCTCCGCCGAGCGTAAACAGCTGCTGTCCATGTGGGGCGCCGAGGTCCACTTCTCCGACGCGGCGGGAGGCTCCAACGAGGCCGTCCGCGTCGCCAAGGAGATGGCCGCGGAGCACCCCGACTGGGTGATGCTCTACCAGTACGGCAATCCGGCCAACGCCCGGGCCCACTACGAGACCACGGGGCCCGAGATCCTGGCCGACCTGCCGGAGATCACCCACTTCGTGGCTGGTCTGGGCACCACCGGAACCCTCATGGGCGTGGGACGCTACCTGCGCGAACACCGGCCCGAGGTGCAGGTCGTGGCGGCCGAGCCCCGCTACGGAGAGCTGGTGTACGGGCTGCGCAACCTCGACGAGGGCTTCGTTCCGGAGCTCTACGACGAGTCGGTGCTCACCACCCGCTTCTCCGTGCCCTCCGACGCCGCCCTCAAGCGGACACGGGAACTCCTCGACAGGGAGGGCATCTTCGCGGGCATCTCCACCGGCGGCGCGCTGCACGCCGCGCTGGGCATGGCCCGCAAGGCCGAGAGGGCGGGAGAACGCGCCGACATCGCGTTCGTCATCGCCGACGCCGGGTGGAAGTACCTGTCCACCGGTGCCTACGAGGGCACGCTGGAGGAGGCGGAGGAACGCCTCGACGGCCAGCTCTGGGCCTGAGGGCCACCCCTTCCGGTACCAACGGAGGCCGACACCCGCCCGGTGTCGGCCTCCGTCCGGTTCCGAACAGGAGGGGAACGGGCGCTGAACGAACGGGACATACGTCGTCAAGCGGTGTGAAAAATTCACACGTGACCGAGGTCGCGTGAGACGCGGGCCACATTTTGTACCACCCGGGCGGCCATTGGGGTACACCCGTAACAACGGGACATCCGCAGAACCAGCCGCCAGCCGCACTCCTCACACACTCTCGACGGGGGTGCCACGGACGCCGCGCGGCCCATCGAGAAGGCGACGACGACGTGCGACTCACGATTATCGGGTCCTCGGGGAGCTTCCCCGGGCCGGACAGCCCGGCATCCTGTTACATGCTCGAAGCGGACGGCTACCGCCTTCTGCTCGACATCGGCAACGGTGCGCTCGGAGCGCTCCAGCGGCACATCGACATCTACTCGGTCGACGCCGTCTACCTGAGCCACCTGCACGCCGACCACTGCTTCGACCTGTGCTCGTACTGGGTGGCCAGAATGTTCCACCCGGGCGGAGCCAAGCCCCGCATCCCGGTCTACGGACCCAGGGGTGTGGCCCACCGGGTCGCCGAGGCCTACGGCCTGGAGCCCGACCCCGGCATGACCGAGGTGTTCGAGTTCCGCGAGCTCGCTCCCGGCGCGTTCGACCTCGGCCCGTTCTCGGCCCGGGTCGACCACGTCAACCATCCGGTGGAGGCCTTCGGCATCCGCCTGGAGCACGGCGGCGCGTCCATGGCCTACTCCGGTGACACCGGCGCGTGCGACTCCCTGGTCGATCTGGCCACCGACACCGACCTGTTCCTGTGCGAGGCGGCCTTCCAGGACCACCTCGAACACCCCAAGGACATGCACCTCACGGGGAGCGAGGCGGGCGAGCACGCCAGCCGGGCCCGCGCCCGTCAGCTGCTGCTCACCCACCTGGTGCCGTGGAACGACGACGAGGTCACGCTCACCGAGGCCCGCTCCACCTACGACGGCCCCATCGGACTGGCCCGCAGCGGGCGGGCCCACACGATCGGCGACTGACGGAAGCGGCGGTTGACGGGGCGGGACGGAGGCCCGGAAGGCGTGGGGAGCGCCTCCCGGCCCGACCAGTTCACTGCTCCAGCACCGGAGGACACTCAGCGGATATACGCTCTTGTGCATGGCTCGACCTGACGGACGTGTTCCGACCCAACTCCGCCCCGTGACCATCACCCGCAACTGGCTCCGCCACGCGGAAGGCTCCGTGCTCGTCGAGTTCGGCGACACCCGCGTGCTGTGCGCGGCCAGCGTCGAGGACGGCGTTCCGCGCTGGCGCCGGGGCACCGGCGAGGGGTGGGTCACCGCCGAGTACGCGATGCTGCCCCGCTCCACCGACACTCGCGGTGCGCGCGAGTCGGTCCGCGGCAAGATCGGCGGCCGCACCCACGAGATCTCCCGCCTGATCGGCCGCTCCCTGCGCGCCGTCGTGGACTTCAAGGCGATGGGCGAGCACACCATCACCCTGGACTGCGACGTGCTCCAGGCCGACGGCGGTACCCGCACCGCCGCGATCACCGGCGCCTACGTGGCGCTGGCCGACGCGACGAAGTGGCTGCGCAAGCGTCGCAAGCTCAAGAACAACCCGCTGACCGGGTCCCTGGCCGCGGTCAGCGTGGGCGTGGTCCAGGGCCAGCCCCGGCTGGACCTGAACTACCTGGAGGACTCGGTCGCCGAGACCGACATGAACGTCGTCCTCACAGGCGACGGGAAGTTCGTCGAGGTGCAGGGGACCGCCGAGGGCGTCCCCTTCGACCGCGACCTGCTCGACCAGCTGCTCGACCTCGCGGCCTCCGGTTGCGAGGAACTGACCGCCATCCAGAAGAAGGCACTGTCGGAGTGACCGCCACACCACGGGCTGGTGCCCGTACCGGCGGTGCCCCCGGGGGAGGGGGAACCGTGAAGATCGTCCTGGCCACACGCAACGTGAAGAAGGTCCCGGAGATGCGGGCCATCCTGGCCGACGCGGGGGTGGAGGCGGAGGTACTTTCGCTCGACGCCTTCCCGGACGCACCCGAGGTCCCCGAGACCGAGCCCTCGTTCCTCGGGAACGCGCTGCTCAAGGCGCGTGCCATCGCCGAGCACACGGGGCTGCCCGCCGTCGCCGACGACTCGGGCCTGAGCGTGGACGAGCTGCGGGGGATGCCCGGGGTGCTGTCCGCGCGGTGGTCGGGCCGCTTCGGCAGGGGAGACCAGGACCGGGCCAACCTGGACCTGGTCCTGGACCAGCTGGCCGACACCCCGTCCGAGCGCCGGGGCGCCGAGTTCGTGTGCGCCGCGGTCCTGGTGATGCCGGACGGAACCGAAGCGGTGGCCGAGGGCGTGCTGCGCGGACGTCTGGCGCGCGAGCGCCGGGGGGAGCACGGCTTCGGCTACGACCCGGTGTTCGTTCCCGAGGGGGAGAGCCGCACCACGGCGGAGCTGTCCCCGGAGGAGAAGAACGCCATCAGCCACCGCGGGATCGCCTTCCGCAAGCTCGCCCAGGAGCTGGCGGACATCCTCTGATCCGAGGTCCGGTGCCGGGGCGGCGGAACGGGGTTCCGCCGCCCCGGCAGAAATCCCGTCCTCCCGTGTTTGGTCCACCAGGCCTCTGGGCAGGATCACCAGCACCTGACAAGCGAGCCAACCAACGACCCACGGAGCGTCCGTACACGCGAGGGTCCCCTCCGCGGACGGATTTGACGCCACCGGGGCGGTTGCCTACAATCGATCGGGTCGCTGCGGGACGGCGAGGACCCCCATCGGGTCGACTCGGAACCGGACCGCGATCCTGACCTCCTCCCCAAGCCCATGTGGTTCGAGCATGCGCACGAAGCATGTAGGCTCAGGGAGTTGCCTCGAAAGAGGAACCAGTCTTCTTGTCTGGTGTTCATGTTGTGCAGGAAAACCGCAGGGTTGGAAAGCATAATTCGGAAGAACCGCCGGTTTGGCGGGGCGCGGAACACCT
>NZ_ANAX01000153.1 GCF_000341065.1 Nocardiopsis halotolerans DSM 44410
CCGGCCCCAAGGTGCTGGACTTCGGCATCGCCCGCGCCGTGGAGGGAACCGCCCTCACCCGCACGGGCGGTCTGATGGGTACCCCGGGATGGATCGCGCCCGAGCAGTACGCTGGCCAGGAGGCCACCGGCCGGTCCGACATGTTCGCCTGGGCGGGTCTGGTCGCCTTCGCCGCCACCGGCCGGGACCCCTTCGGCAGGGGATCCGTCGACGCGGTGTCGTACCGGACCCGCAACGAGGAACCGGACCTGGACGGGGTGCCACCCGAACTCCTGGACACGGTGCGGCGGGCCTTCGACAAGGACCCGGGGCGTAGGCCCGGAGCGATCGAGGTGCTCACCGAGCTCACCTCCGGCTGGAACGCCACGCAGGTGCAGCCGGTGCGGGACGTCCCGGCCACCGAGCTCGTTCCCGGCCTGCTCGCCACCGAGTGGCGCGGAGTGAGCGCGCCCGCGCCCCGGCGGGTGCGCCGTCGCGGCCGGACGCCGCTGTTCGCGGCGCTCGCCGTCGTCCTGGTCGCGGCGCTGGTCGGAACCTGGTTGGTCGTGCGCACCGGTGAGGAGCGGGAGGCCGCGAGCGGGGGCGGCGTCACGGAGAACGGCACCACCACAGGGGAGGGCACGGGGACCGGGGAGGAGGACGGCGGGCGGCCCACCGTCCAGACCGACCCCGAGAACGTGGAGGCGGTGGTGGCCGAGGCCATCGATCTGGCACTCGGCGCGTCGAGCCACCTCGGCTACTCCATGGACGGTTCCAGCGAGCGCGGGCCGGAGAACCCGGTTCTCTACTCCTACACGGAGGACCCCGAGCCACGGTACCGGCAGGTCAGCCACGCCGGACCGGCCATCTACACGCTCCTGGAGATCGGGGAGGGGCCGGACGACGTCCTGGCGCGCACGGACTCGAACCTGGGCACCGAGCCTGTCGAAGGAGACTTCTACCGGCCCGAAGACCGAGAGGAGGAGCCGAGAGCGGATTGGGTGACCCAGGTGGAATCCCTCGAACAGATCTTCGGTGAGGAGAGCCAGATCTCTTACCAGGGAGAGTCAGCACCTCCCGCCAACGACTACGCCGACTACGTCATCGGGGACTTTGACCTGAGCGGGCGCACGGGCCACCACTACACCGGTACCTACGTCGGTGACTCCGACCGGAGTGCGAACCCGGAGGAGGGGGCCGAGATCACCTTCGACCTGTGGATCGGCGACGACGGTTACCCGCAGCACTTCCAGACCTACCAGGGTTGGGAGGGAGAAGGTGTCAGCGGTACCTACCTGGACGGCCACTCCACGGTCGTCGGCTTTCTCCAGTTCAACGGGCCGGTGGAGATCCCGGTCCCGGACGAGTCGGAGATCGCCGCGTCCGAGGAGGCGGCGCGCCCGGACATGGGAACCTCCTGAGTCGAGCCCGCCGCTCCCCGGTGCCGCGCGCACTCGCGCACGGCACCGGGGGCACGGCTTCCCTGGCTTCACCCGAACGGGGAGACCGCCGCCCGCTCGCCGGCCCCGCTATCCCTCGCCGCGCAGGTTGTCCTTCAGGAACTCCACCTGGAGCAGCATCAGGTTCTCCGCGACCGTCGGGTCCGAGGGCGAGTGCGTCACCCCCGACAGCGGCAGCACCGTGTGCGGGCGCCCCGCCGCCATCAGCGCCGACGACATCCGCTGCGTGTGCGCGAACGCCACGTTGTCGTCCGCCAGGCCGTGGACCATCATCAGCGGGCGCTCCAGCTTCGCCGCCTCGTCCAGCAGCGAACTGCGCTCGTAGGCGCCGGGCTCGCCCTCCGGGGTGCCCAGGTAGCGCTCGGTGTAGTGGGTGTCGTACAGCTCCCAGTCGATGACCGGCGCGCCCGCCACCGCCGCGTGGAACACGTCGGGACGGCGCAGTACCGCCAGCGCCGCCAGGTACCCGCCGAACGACCAGCCGTGGATGCCCACGCGGGACACGTCCAGGAACCCGAACCGCTCCGCCGCGTCCGCCAGTGCCGCCACCTGGTCCTCCAGCACCGGCGCGGCCAGGTCCAGGTGGACGCTCTGCTCCCACTCCACACCGATCCCCGGCGTGCCCCGGCCGTCCGCGATGAGCACCGCGAACCCCTGTTCGGCGTACCACTGCGCGGTCAGGTACGCGCCGCGCGCGTTCAGCACCCTTTGGGCGTGCGGACCGCCGTAGGGCGCCATCAGCACCGGCAGCGGGCGCTGTTCCTCCCGGTACCAGGACGGCAGCACCAGGGCGGTCGGGATCCTCCGCTCACCCGCGCGCCAGGTCCGCACGCGCGGCTCCGGCAGGTCCGGGGCCTCCGCGAGGCTCTCGATCTCCGAGCAGGACCGGCGCGTCTCGGTGCTGGCACCGCGCAGCACCATCGTGCGCACGCCCGGGAAGTCCATCGACCGGTGCTGCACCACCAGGGTGTCGCCGCGCAGCCGCCCCGAACGCACACCGCTGTGCGCTCCCGAGTCGGGTGACCTGCTGCACCCGTGCCCGGGTACCTCCACCGGCGCGGACAGGCCCGTGTCCAGCTCGACCAGCCACAGCGACACGTCGCCGGGGCTCCCCGCGGGCGAACCCGAGTACAGGATCCGGTTGCCGTCCACGTCCACCACGCCGCGCACGTACACGTCGGCGGGGCTGACCGCGTTCCCGCCGACGTACACCCGGCGCTCGCCCCCGGCCTCGCGGCCGATCCACACCAGATCGCCCGCGCCCGTGTGGGCGGGCACGCCCGGCATCAGTTCGACCCACACGCCGTCGGTCTCCTCGCGCACCTCCGCGACCAGGCCGGTCGCGGGGTCGCCGCTGAACAGGGTCAGCGTGCGCTGGTCGCGGCTCTGCGCGGTGAACACCACGGTCGGCGTGCCGTCGGGCCCGGTCGTCCACCCGACCGTGGCCAGGTAGGGCAGGGCCGCGCGGTCCCACTCCACCCAGACGGGAGCGGGCCGCTCGGCCCCGCGCGCGCCGACCGGGAACACGGCCAGGCGCACGTCCGCGTTCACGCCGCCCGCGGGCGGGTAGCGCAGGCCGGTGGGCTCCTGGCCGGGGTTGCCGGGGTCGGACACGTACCAGGTGTTCACCTCGGACTCGTCCACGCGCGTGACGGCGAGCGAGGAACCGTCCGGGGCCCACCAGAAGCCCCGGTAGCGCCCCATCTCCTCGGCGGCCACCAGTTCGGCCAGACCCCAGGTGACGTTCGGGCCGTCCGGTTCGGCCACCAGCCGGTCGCCGTGGTCGGGTTCGGCTGCGGCGATGTCGATGACGCGCACGGCTCCGCCGCTGACGTAGGCGATCCGGTCGCCCGCCGGGCTGATGCGCGGGTCCACGACCGGGGTGACGGCGGGCAGTTCGCGGGGCGTGGTGTCGTCGCCGACCAGGTCGACGTAGAACAGCCGGCCGGACAGGGTGAACACGGCGCGGGTGAACGCGTCGTCCACCGAGTACGACACGATCCCGCCGCCGCTCTCACGCAGCCGTTCGCGGCGGGCCCGCTCCTCCGGGGGGAGGTTCTCGTCGTCGGCGCCCAGGGACCGGGGGTCGGCGAACACCTCGGACGTTCCCGATCCCTCCGCGTCGTGCACCCACAGACACGTGGCCGTGTCCACTCCGTCGCGTCCCCGGAGGAAGGCGACGCGCCGTCCGTCCGGCGAGATCTGGAACGCGCGTGGAACACCGATCGTGAAGCGCTGGGTACGGGCCTGTTGGCGAGGAAAACTCATGGGGACGATTGTGTCCCATGCCGCACGTGTCCGGGTGGCCCCTCCCCGGTGGCCGGCCGTCCCCGACACGGGGGGAGGCCGCCGGCCGCGGGACGAAACGGCCCGAGGGCGAAGTACGCGATGCGCGGGTGGGACGCGGACGCGACCGGTATCGTTCGCTACGTGATGGACAGGCGACTGATGATGGTGCACGCGCACCCGGACGACGAGAGCATCGTCACCGGTGCCACGCTGGCGAAGTACGCGGCGGAGGGGGCCGAGGTCACCCTCGTGACCTGCACGCTGGGGGAGGAGGGTGAGGTCATCCCGGAGGACCTCGCGCACCTGGCCTCCGACCGCGAGGGAACCCTCGGCGAGTACCGGATCGGCGAACTCGACAAGGCCTGCCTCGCCCTCGGCGTGCGCGACCACCGCTTCCTGGGTGGTCCGGGCCACTACCGGGACTCGGGGATGATGGGCGCGTCCACCAACGACCACCCGAAGGCGTTCTGGGGCGCGGACGTGGAGGAGGCCGCCGCGCTCCTGGCGGAGACCATCCGCGAGGTCCGCCCGCAGGTGCTGGTCAGCTACGACGAGCACGGCGGCTACGGGCACCCCGACCACATCCAGGCCCACCGGGTCGCCCGCAGGGCCGTCATGCGGGCCGCCGAGCGGGCGGTGCCCGGCACGCCCTGGCAGGTCCGCAAGCTCTACGCGATCGCCCAGCCGGTCTCACGCATCGAGGAGTCCATCGCCCGGCTCAACGAGGAGGCGGGCCCCTTCACGCCGCCCTCACAGGTGTCCGACATCGCCCGGGGGACCCCCGACACGGCGGTGACCACCCGCGTGGACGCCACCGACCACTGGGCGGCCAAGGCACTGGCGATGCGCTCCCACGCCACCCAGATCACGGTGGAGGGCGAGCGGTTCGCGCTGTCCAACGGGATCGCGCAGGAGATCGACGCCGTCGAGTACTTCACCCTGCTGATGGGTCCGACGCCGCGCACCCACCACGGCGAGTACGAGACCGACCTGTTCGCGGGGCTGCCTGCGTTCCCGTCCGGTCGGAAGTGACTTCCGGGGGCGGCCCCGGCGGCGGTGCCGGCCCCGGACGGTCGCGGCCGGGCCGCCGGGGGCCTGCCGCGTTCGGCGCCAACGGGTGGGGACGAGCGTCTACCCTCGACTCCTGTGAGCACCACACCTGAGACCGCCCCGCCCGCGAAGGGCGAGGGCACCCCGGAGTTCCTGTCCCCGGTACTGACGGGCGCCACCTTCGTGGTCCTGCTGCTGTTCGGTGCCCTGGTGGGGGTGGTCTCCACCACCGGTGCGGGCTGGCTGACCCTGTACTGGGAGGCGGGTGCGGCGTCCAAGGGCGTGACCGTGCTCGTACTGCTGGTCTTCCTGACGCTGCTCTACGCCGCCTGTCGCCTGTGCGCGTGGGGCAGTCGCCGCGCCTCCGGGGCGGTGGCCTTCACGGTCGGCTACCTGGTCATGGTCATCGCGATGGTCGGCTACATGCCCGGCGGGGACCTCGTGCTCACCAACCACATCATGCACAACGCGTACCTCTTCGGGGCGATGTTGGTGCTGGTGTTCGCGGTGATCCGCAGCGGCGTGTTCTCCTTCGTGGGGCCCGGACCGGTCGGCGCCGGGCCGGGGAACGCCCAGGGAGTCGGCACCGAGCCCGGCGGCGGGCGTTACCAGCGGGTGCGCCCCTCCCCGCAGGCGCGCCCCTGGCGGCAGGGCTGATCCCACCCGTCGCCCGCTGCCGCTCGCCGTGGGCGCCTCCCGTGGTCGCGGTCCGGGGTCAGGCCGCCCAGAACTGGAGGAGCAGCTCGCCGTAGAAGACGATCCCGCGGAACACCGGGTTGGGCAGCAGGACGTCGAACAGGGAGTAGACCGACCTCACGAGTACGTCGTTGAGTCCGGGGAACCACAGGATCGCGAACACGGCGACCGAGCCGAACAGCGCGTTGATCCGGGCCACGGACACCCACCTGCGGCGCGTCCATGCGGCCAGCACCTCGAAGCCGTCCAGCCCCGGGACCGGCAGCAGGTTGATCAGGGCGGCCGTGAGGTTCGCGAAGCAGAGGAAGGCCATCGCGGCGATCGCCCAGTTGGTGGTGTCCTTGCCCGGAGGCACCAGGATCGACACCGCGGCGGCGAGCGCGGCGGCCAGCAGGAGGCTGGCCAGCGGCCCGGCGAGCGCCACCATGGCGCGGCGGCCCCGGGACGGGATGCGGTCCCAGTCCACGTAGGTGGGCGGGCCGGTCATGCCGAAGGGGCCGAGGCACAGGTAGATCGAGGGCAGGACCAGACCGGCGAAGGCCTGCCGGTAGGCGAACGGGTTGAACCGCAGATAGGCGCTGCCGCGCAGGGACCGGTCACCGGCCAGGTAGGCGGTGAGCGCGTGCGCGAACTCGTGGACGGCCAGGGAGGCGATCCACCCGAGCAGGATGAGCAGCGGCGGGATCAGCGGGGTGACGCTGGTGCCCGCGGCGACCCAGTCCAGTTCGACGGCGGTCCACGACAGCCAGCCCGCGAACCCCGTCAGGCCCAGCAGCAGGACGAACACCGGGCTGGGCAGGAAGTCCGCCCAGCTCTCGGTGCGCGTGGAGGCCGGGTCCTGCTCGGAAGTCCCCTCCGCGTCCGTTTCCTCCGTCGCGGCCTCGCTGACGTCCCCGGAGCCCTCGTCGGCCTCGGCGGTCCCGGTGCCCTCGCCCTCCTCCGGAGCCTTCTCGGGGCCCGCGCCAGTCGCGGTCGCCTCGGGGCCCTCGCCGGCCTCGGCGGTCCCGGTGGTTTCCGTGTCCTCGGAACCCCCACCCAGGTTCGGGCGGTTGAGGGCGTCCTCCGGCATCTGCTCCCACGGGTCGGCGACTGCCCCGCCGGATTCGGGCACGTCGGTCGTCTCCGCCTTGCGCGGCGGCTGGGGCGCGGGCATGGTGCTCCTGCTGGTCTCGGGTGGTTCGCGCTCCAGGTTAGGCCCTGGTCGGCACCTTCTCGCAGCGGGTGGCCGATGAGGGGAAACGCTCCGGGAAGGCGCCAGAGCACCTGTGCGGAGCCCAGGTGACAGGATCTGACCAGGCACGCACCCAGGAACCTCAGACCACGGCCCGGGGCGCCACCGCCGACTGGTGCAGGCTGGCGATCGCGAACGCCCGGCCCGGGGCGGTCAGCTCCCGGCGTCCGGCACCGTCCTCGCCGGTGAGCAGCCCCAACGTCTCCAGCAACCAGCTCACCGCCATCACCAGCGCACGCACCTGGTCCGACGCGGCCTCGGCCGTGCGCCGGTGCGAGGCCGCGTGCCGTCCCGAGGCCACGGGCGGTTCCACCGGCACCCACCCCGACTCGGTCAGCGCCCTCTCGGCCGCCTCCACGTCCGTCTCGCCGCGCCGCGCGTGCGAACCGGTGCCCTGCGGGGTGCGCGTCAGCAACATGCCCAGCAGCGTCTCCGCCGCCGCCTGCTCCAGGCCGCCGGTGCGGCACAGGGTCTCGGTGGCCGCCTGCCACAGCGCCCCGGGGTCCTCCCGCAGCTGCCGGCCGCGCCGGGTCAGGACCAGACGGCGGCCCGACCGGCGCACCGCCCGCATTCCCCGCAGCGCCTGGTGCAGGGCGATCAGCTGGGTGGCGTCGGTCTCACTGCGCGGCGGCTCGGGTGTGGTCCGCCATCCGAAGTCCACGCACATCTGCCGCACCACGCTCGGTGAGATGTAACCGATCTGGGTGAGCGCGATCCCCTCCGCCGCCAGGTCCAGGAGCCGTTGCAGCGGGGCCATCGCCGCCTCCGCTCCGCGCGGCACGTCGGCGCCCGCGATGATCTGTCCCACCAGCGGCCACAGGCGTTGGCGGTGCGGCTGCGCCGACGAGCTCAACCAGGCCCGCACGCGCTCCTCGCGTATCCGGTCCAGATGGCTCAGCCCGCGGTTGTCCGGCTGGGTGAGGAACGACCGGGCGAAACGCTCCTGCGCGGGCCGCCACCCGCGCTTGCCCGGCCGCACGTCGCCCAGGGTGATCGCCAGCTCCAGCGCCGACGCTGTCTCGTGCCGGGCCCGGATCTCGGCGTTGCCGACCGCCGTCCCCCAGGTCAGCTCGGGCAGGTCCGGCGGTTCCGTACCCGACTCCCACATGAGCCGCTCGTACATCGCCAGTCCCGCGGAGTGGTCCTCGCCGTAGACGGTGAGCAGGGTCGCGGTCTCCGGAGCCGAGCAGATCTGCGAATACCGGTGCAGCTGGAGGAGGGCGAAGAGGGAGCTGAGGGAGCGGACCGCGAACAGCCGGTCCTCGGCGGAGTCGTAGCGGGCCGGTAGTTCGAACCAACAGAACCGCTGGACGGCGTGCTGGTTGAGTCTCTCGATCTCCTGCTCCGGCGCCAGCGTGTCCAACGCGGCACGGGCCATCTCGGCCGCCCGCTCGTCCCGGCGGGCCAACTCGGCGAGGGCGGACGCTACTGCTTCGCGCATGACGGGCGCTCACCACCTCCCCGCGTACCAAGCGCCCGTTCCGCGTGGATGTGACGCCGGGGGGCGCGATGCTTCGTTCTCGGTCCCTCGGCGGGCTGGTCTGGACCCACTCCGGGATGTGCGTCTTCTACCCCGCACAGGGCGAAGAATGCCTCTGTTCAGGCGCGACATGCGCGCCGGGCGCCGACCGCCGGACGGACGGCGCCTCGCTCTCGTGGACCCCGGGGTTCAGGGCGTCCGCGGCGGCTGCCCGCCGCGGCGTCGGGGGGGTACGGGGGGAACGACACGGCTCGCGGCGATGGTCGACTCCACGACCTCCACCGCGGAGCCGTCACGTCGGCGCATGGTGAGGACACCGCCGTCCCAGGACTCCACGACACCGACGATATCGGTGAAGCCGCCCTCAGGGAGGCGGATTCGTACAGAGACTCTCCGACCGACGTCCTCAGGGGAGATCCTGTGGACGAGACGCCCTCCCATGTGCAAGGAAATGCCCCCCGATTGTGCGCTCGATGTTCTCCGCCGTCATACTAGGACCACGACATCTGTGCCAATCGCTTGCAGAGCCCGGGAACAGGGGCAGGGCGCCCGCACGCCGTGCCGGCCCGGGAGCCTGCGAAGATCCCCGCCTCCCCCGTGGGACAGCGGGGGTGAGACAAGGAGTACGACGTGACCTACGTCATCGCGCAGCCCTGTGTTGATGTGCTGGACAAGGCGTGCATTGACGAGTGCCCCGTGGACTGCATCTACGAGGGCGACCGCATGCTCTATATCCACCCGGATGAGTGCGTTGACTGCGGCGCGTGCGAGCCGGTCTGCCCGGTGGAGGCCATCTACTACGAGGACGACCTGCCCGAGCAGTGGTCCGACTTCTACAAGGCCAACGTCGATTTCTTCGACGACCTGGGCTCCCCGGGCGGCGCCTCCAAGGTCGGCAAGATCGACCGGGACCACCCGCTCGTGGCCAAGCTGCCGCCGCAGGCCGAGTAGCCCGCGGTGCGCCGGGCGGGGTCCCGGCGCACCGACCGTGTGAACGCCCGCCGCACCCCCATGGCGCAGAGGGTGCGCGGGCGCGGTCAGCGGCGTGTGCCCTCGCGCCGACCCCCGTGGCGGGGTCGGCGCGATTCCTGTGAAGACCCGACCTGGACGGAGTGTGCACCGATGGCCGAGCGGCGACCCGTGGCGGACCGGCTCCCGACCTTCCCGTGGGACCGGCTGGCGCCGTACAAGCGGAGGGCCTCCGAGCACTCCGGCGGCATCGTCGACCTGTCCGTCGGTACCCCGGTCGACCCGGTGCCCGCCATCCTGCGCAAGGCCCTCGCCGACGCCGCCGACGCGCCCGGGTACCCGCAGACCTGGGGCACCCCGAAGCTGCGCTCGTCCATCGTGGGGTGGCTGGAACGCCGCCACGGCGTGCGCGTCGCCGAGGGCGCGGTCCTGCCCACGGTGGGTTCCAAGGAACTCGTGGCCTGGCTGCCCACCCTCCTCGGCCTGGGCGAGGGCGACACGGTCGTCCACCCCGAGCTGGCCTACCCCACCTACGACATCGGTGCACGCGTCGCCGGGGCCACCCCGGTGGCCTCCGACGGCCTGACCGCGCTCGGCCCCGCGCCCGTGGGACTGGTGTGGGTGAACTCACCGAGCAACCCGACCGGCCGGGTCCTGGGCACCGCGCACCTGCGCAAGGTCGTGGAGTGGGCGCGTCAGCGCGGAGCGATCGTGGCCTCCGACGAGTGCTACCTCGACCTGGGATGGGACGGCACCGAGCCGGTGTCCATCCTGCACCCGGACGTGTGCGGCGGCTCCCACGAGAACCTGCTGGCCGTGCACTCCCTGTCCAAGCGCTCCAACCTCGCCGGGTACCGCGCCGCCTTCCTCGCCGGTGATCCCGCCCTCGTCGAGGAGCTGCTGGCCGTGCGCAAGCACGCCGGGATGATCGTCCCGGCCCCCGTCCAGGCGGCCATGGGGGCGGCCCTGGACGACGACGCGCACGCCGTCGAGCAGAAGGAGCGCTACCGGTCCCGCCGCGCCAGGCTCCGCGAGGCCCTGGAGGGCGCGGGGTGGCGGGTCGAGCACTCCGACGCCGGGCTGTACCTGTGGGCCGGCCACCCCGACCACGACGCCTGGGGCGCGGTCGCCCACCTCGCCGAACGCGGCGTCCTGGTCGCTCCCGGGGACTTCTACGGCCCCGCGGGGGCGGGCCACGTACGCGTGGCGTTCACCGCCACCGACGAGCGTGTGGAGGCCGCCGCCAGGCGCCTGGCCCGAGGGGCGTGACCGCGCCGCCGGGAAGTGGGCGGCCGGTGGGGTGCCAGAGGTCGCTGCCGGGTTTCCCGGTGAAAGGCGGGGCTGTTGGAGCGCCCGAGGCCCTTGTCGTGCGCTGAGCGGGGGCGGGTGACCAGTGGGGCACCTGGCCTGAGTGGGAGGTGGACGTCCGGTGGGGCCCGGGGCTGGGCGAGGAGAGGGTGCCTGGTGAGGTTCCTGGGTGCGCCGCCGCGTCTCCGAGTGGGTGTCGGCGGCGGTGTGTCCGACAGCCGGACGGGGCCCGTGCCCGGGCCCGTCGCCTCATGACTGGGGATCCGGCTCCAGGACGACGCGGCCCCCGGTGCCGGTGCCTTCGGTGGTGGTCCAGGCCTCGGCGTCCTCGACACCGTCCGACGCGCTCCACCGCTGGTCGCCGTAGGCCACCGACGTCAGCCCGTACTCGTCGGCGTGCGCGACCGCCCACAGGGCCATCGCCCATCCCAGGTCACCGGTGCGCGGGTCCTCGTCACCGGGCAGCGGCAGATCCGCCGGGTCCGTGCCGAACACCCGTGCCATCTCCTCCCGGGCGGCGGCCGGGTCCGCCTCGGCGGCGCGCAGCTCCTCCAGCCCCGCGGCGTCGTACCAGCACGTCAACGCCGCTCCCCGTGTTCCGGTGAGGACCTCGGTCATCCGCTCGGACAGCATCTCGTGCTGGTCGTAGGCGTAGCCGTCGGCGCTGCGCTGCACCGCCTGGGCCGCCTCGTACACCGGGAGGTCCCCCCAGCCCTCCACCTCCGTCAGCGCGTCGTAGAACGCCGCGCTGGCGTAGACCTGGTCGAGGATCTCCTCCGGGTCGCCCCACTCCTGGGACGGCCGCTGCTGGAACAGCCCGAGGGAGTCCCGGTCGCCGTACTCCACGTTGTGGAACGACGACTCCTGCCACACCGTCGCGTAGGCGACCGTCACGGCCTCCGGGGGAAGGTCCCGGCTGAACGCCACACCGCCCACCGTGGCCGCGTTCGCGGCCTGTGGGACCTCCATCACGTACTCGCCGTCCGACAGTGTCAGGCGGCAGCCCGGCTCGGGCGGGGGAGTGGCGTCGATCGGCTCGAACGTGGTCAGCACGTAGTACGACCCGGCGACGAGGGTGCCGCAGACGAGGGTCAGGGCGAGCAGGATCTTGACGAAGGCGGAGAACCTCCGGCGCTTACTGGGCACAGGCGAACCAAGGGTCGGCGACAGATGGGCGCGCTGTCCGGAAGGGAGCGTCGCGCGGGGGCGCGCGCGGCGCCACGGCCGAATTGTAGCCGTCGCCACGCGGAGTACCAGGGGCCGCCGGAGGAGGCGACCGGCACATCCGGACCGGGATTCCCCCCTGCCCCCGGCGAGCGGCTAACGTGGGTGCACATGACCAGCTCGTACTCCAGTCCGCTGCCCGTCCAGATCGACGAACTCTGGGAGACCCGCTCCGAGCTCACCCCCGGCCACACCGAGGCCCGTGAGACCATCATCGGCGCGATCGACCAGATCGACGAGGGCAAGGCCCGTGTGGCCTTCGTCGACCCCTCGACCGACGAGGTCGTGGTCGACGAGCGCGCCAAGCGTTCCATCCTCCTCGGTTTCAAGGTCCTGGAGATGAAGGAGTCGCACGTCGGCGACTTCTACCACCACGACCGCGTACCGCTCAAGACCCGTTTCGACGGCGTCCGCGTCGTCCCCGGCGCGATCGCCCGCTGGGGCGCCCACATCGCGCCCGGCGTCGTCCTGATGCCGTCCTTCACCAACATCGGCGCCCACGTCGGCTCCGGCACGATGGTCGACACCTGGGCCACGGTCGGCTCCTGTGCCCAGGTCGGCGAGAACGTCCACCTGTCCGGCGGCGTCGGCGTCGGCGGCGTGCTCGAACCGCCGCAGGCCTCCCCGGTGATCATCGAGGACGACGCGTTCCTCGGGTCCCGCAGCATGGTCGTCGAGGGCGCCCGTGTGCGCAGGGGCGCCAAGCTCGGCGCGGGCACCATCCTGACCTCCTCCACCCGCGTGTTCGACGCCGAGACCGGCGAGGAGCTCGCGCGGGGCGAGGCCCCGGCCTGGTCGGTGTGCGTCACCGCCAACCGGACCAAGAGCTTCCCCGGCGGCGACTTCGGCATGCCGGTGCTGCTCGTGCTCAAGCGCCTCCAGGAGGGGCAGGAGCACGACAAGCTCGCCCTGAACGACCTGCTCCGCGAGCACGGCGTCAACGCCTGAAGCACCCGGACGTCCGAGTGTCCGAGCGTCTGGCGGGCTGCCCGGGACCGTCACCGGTGCGGCGCACGGGGTTCCGTCCGCGTTGATCCTGTCCCTGTAGCCCGCCTCGACCGCCGAACCTCGTGGTAAGTACACGATCGTCCACGAAGCGCCGGGGCCGGAACCCCCGTGGTCGGCCGCTGGCGGCTTCCGTCGGCTGTCACCGGGGCGTCCTTCGTACGCGGAGGGCGCCCCGGCCGTTTCGGCGCGGTTTCCGTCCGTCCCCACGATTGCCCCAGACTGTAGGGACAGCGCGCTCCGGGGAGACGTCTCCCAGGAGCCTCCCAACCTCACCGAAACGGGGCGACACATGCTGGACCTGACCTCGGACGCGGCGGTGCTGACCGCCTCCCTCGTGGACATCCGTTCGGAGAGCGGCGACGAGAAGGTGCTCGCGGACGCGGTCGAGGACGCCCTGTCGGCCCTGCCCCACCTCACCGTCAGCCGCGACGGCGACGCCGTGGTCGCGCGCACGGACCTCGGGCGTCCCCGCAGGGTCGTCGTCGCCGGGCACATCGACACGGTCCCCATCGTGGACAACGTGCCCTCCCACACGGATGACGGGCGTCTCTACGGGTGCGGGACCTCCGACATGAAGGCCGGTGTCGCCGTCCAGCTCAGGATGGCAGCCCTGGTCACGGAACCCGTGCACGACGTCACCTACGTCTTCTACGACAACGAGGAGGTCGACGCCTCCCGCAACGGCCTGCTCCGCATGGCGCGGAACCACCCCGACTGGCTGGCCGGGGACTTCGCGATCCTCATGGAGCCCACCGACGGCGTCATCGAGGGCGGGTGCCAGGGCACCATGCGCGTGGAGGTCACCGCCAGGGGCAGGCGTTCCCACAGCGCGCGCTCGTGGATGGGGGAGAACGCCATCCACGGGGCCGGGGCGATCCTGGACGTTCTGCGCGCCTACACGCCGCGTGAGCCGGAGGTGGAGGGGTTGCGCTTCCACGAGGGGCTCAACGCCGTGTTCATCGAGGGCGGGGTCGCGGGCAACGTCATCCCCGACGAGTGCGTGGTCAAGGTCAACTACCGGTTCGCCCCGGACCTGTCCGTCGCCGACGCCGAGGCCCACCTGCGGGAGGTCTTCGACGGGTTCGGGGTCGAGGTCGTCGACGCCGCCGCTCCGGCCCGGCCGGGGCTGGACGATCCCTCCGCGGCGGCGTTCGTCGACGCCGTGGGGGAGGGGAACGCCCGCGCGAAGCTCGGCTGGACCGACGTGTCCCGCTTCTCCGAACTGGGCGTGCCCGCCGTCAACTACGGCCCCGGGGACCCGATGCTCGCCCACACCAGGGACGAGTACGCCGAGATCGCCAAGATCCACGAGGCCGAGGAGCGCATGGTCTCCTGGTTGAGGGGCGACCGCTAGGCGGTGTTTTTGGACCTTCGCTCCGCTTCGGTCCGTGTTCGGGCGCCCGGAGCACGGGAACCCTCGGCGCCTACGACGGGTTCGCCCGTTCCTCACGAATCCGTCTCCGGCCCTCCAGAACCCCGTGGGCGCCCGAACCAACCCCCACAAGCCGAGACCGGTCCAGAAAACAGACCCCAGGGCCGCCAGGCCTTCGGGCCGCGGACGCCGACGTCCGGTCATGGCCGCGAACGCGGTGAGGGCCGGACGTGTCGTCGAACACGCGTGGCCCGGCCTTCGCGGCACATCGGATGTGAAGGCGCTCTGACCGGTCCCGACACGGGTGATGACGGCGAACCGTCCGTTCGCGGCCACGCGCGTGACACGTGTGGTTGAGGTGTGAGCCGGTTTCACGCGGATAGCTTTACGGCATGACGGAAGAACCACAGGAGAACGTACGACGCGCGGGGCCCCTCACCTACCGGGGCCGCTCCATCCCCAACACCACCACCGACCAGCGCCTCCTCGACCAGCGCGGTCCCACGGACTGGGTACACACCGACCCGTGGCGGGTGCTGCGCATCCAGTCGGAGTTCGTGGAGGGCTTCGGCCTGCTCTCGGAGCTTCCCTCGGCGGTGAGCGTGTTCGGTTCGGCCCGACTCCGTCCGGGGAGCCACTACTACGACCTCGGCGTCCAGATGGGCGCCAAGCTCGCGGAGGCGGGATACGCCACCATCACCGGCGGCGGACCGGGGATGATGGAGGCCGCCAACAGGGGCGCCCAGGAGGCGGGCGGGCTGTCCGTGGGGCTCGGTATCGAGCTGCCGTTCGAGCAGACCCTCAACGACTACGTCGACGTCGGCGTGACCTTCCGGTACTTCTTCGTCCGCAAGACGATGTTCGTGAAGTACTCGCAGGCGTTCGTGGTCCTGCCCGGCGGCTTCGGCACCCTGGACGAGCTGTTCGAGGCGGCCACCCTCGTGCAGACCAACAAGGTCACCCGCTTTCCCATCGTGCTCATCGGTACCGAGTTCTGGGGCGGGTTGCGGGACTGGATCGAGAACAGCCTGTTGGAGAACGGGCTGATCAAGTCGCACGACATGGAACTGGTCCAGGTGACCGACGACCTCGACGAGGTGGTCGACATCATCCGCAAGTCGCACCTGGACATCGCCCGCCAGCACGAGCAGTCGGAGGAACGGCCCGGACCCGAGCAGTAGGGGGACGGTGACGGGTGTGGCACGATCGGTTTCGTGCCTGTTCTCATCATGGTCCTCGTCGCCGCCGCCGCACTGGCCGTCCTCGTCGGTGTCGTCTTCATCGTGCTCGGCAAGGGCGGCCAGCTCGCCCGCTTCGAGGCCGACTACCCCCCTCTGAACCTGCCCGACGACCGTCCCGTGAAGGCGCACGACCTCGGCCGCATGATGCTGCCCCTCGCCCTGTGGGGTTACCACGTGCGCGCCGTGGACGAGATGCTGCTGCGCCTCACCGGCACGCTGCGCGAGCGCGAGGAGCGCATCCAGGACCTGGAGTGGCGCCTGTCCCGCCTCGACCCCTCCTACCTTCCGGAGGGGACCGGCCCGCGGCCAGGATCCGGTCTGCCCGGTGACGCCTACGCCCCCGAGGCGTGGGGTCCGGGGAACGGTTCGGGGAGGACGGGCGACGCCGCCACCGGGTCCACGTCCACCGGGGCCACGGCCGTCCGGACCACGGCCCCGAGGGGCGGAACCAGTGCGGCGACGCCTGGGGGGACGACCTCCGAGGGGACCGCGTCCGCCGGGGCACCGGCCGGCGAAGCCGCCACCGACGGAGCCACCGCCGAGGGGACCTCCGACTCCGGCGACACGTCGGCCGGTGACGATCGTCGGTGACCGGCTGCCTCCGGCGCCNGGCGCCCGGCCGGGCGCCGGAGGGGTTTCGGAGTTCCCGCGGTGGCGCGTTCCTGACCTGGTGTTCGGTTGCCCGTATGCCGTGCGTCACAGTGCCCGTGCCCTTCTTGGGCGAATCCGCTGGGTTCGCGTGCTCTATCCTCAGTCGCTGTATCCGCGTATCCCCGCTCCGTCGGAGTGGGTGCAGCACCGTTGAGGATGGCGAGCATGGACACAGCAGCCGAACTGGAGTCGGGAGCCGACGACGGGCACGAGGGGCCCGCATCCTCCGCGACAGCCGCCTCCCCGGTGCAGCTGTCCCTGTGGCCGCCGCCCCGGTCGTCCCGGCACAACAACAGGCGCCGTCGCCAGATCGGAGTTCTGGTCTCGGTCGTGCTGGCCGTCCTCCTGGTCGGCGGAGGGGCCACCGCGTGGGCTCTGCTGGCGAACGGCGAGCCCGCGCAGGAGGCCGTCGCGCCGGCCGAGGACTTCGTCGGTGCCTGGTCCGGTGAGATGGTCCAGGTGGACACCGAGGGCGAGCACGTCGCCGACTGGCACGCCGAGGTGCGGATCGAGGAGGGCGCCGAGCGCGGCAGCACCGCATGGACGACCTTCGCCTGCTCGGGGACGCTCGTGCTGTCCGCGGGCGACAACGCCCGCCGGGTCTACGTCTACACCGAGACCGCGGATCCCCAGAAGCGGTGTGTGGACGACGCCGAGTTGACCGTGTGGCCCTCCGCGGACGGCGGTCTGAGGGCGGAGTGGTCCTCGGTCACCGACGAGGGCACCAGGATGACCTCGACGGGCGACATGGCCGCGACGGGCGACCTGGGCTGATCCGGTCAGTCGGATTCCCTCCGCCTGGCCAACCGCTTCGATGGTCGAAAATCTGCTTTGTCCAGAATTCGCCTGCTTCGGGAAGCCAGAACGGCGACTCCCGGGGAAAGGACCCGTGGTCTGGGACGAAAGCGCAGGTCACGGTTGTTGTGAGAGTGCCACCGGGCTCCGGGGTCAGGGCCGTCGTCCCGCGGTGGCGGGCTGGGCGTGACCTCGTGCTCTCACCGAGTTTCGGTCAGTACCGATATAACCTTACTGACCGACGTTTCCTCGTTGGCTGCTGGCGACGGCCCGGCTGGCCTCCGGCGCACACACGGGGGCGAACCTCCGAGATAATGGTCGAAGAGTGATTCCCGTCCCTCAAGCCACGCGGACGCGAGTCACGCGGAACCGGCCTACGGCTCCGGAGCCGAGACGGGCCAAGCGGATCGGCGCCGGTGCTGTGGGTCGGCCCCGGTCACCCGCGAGGAACACCTAGAAAGGGGAGATGGCATGGCGGCGATGAAGCCGAGGACCAGCGACGGGCCGATGGAGGTCACCAAGGAGGGTCGCGGCATCATCATGCGGGTCCCGCTGGAGGGAGGCGGACGCCTGGTCGTCGAGTTGACGCCGGACGAGGCGACCGAACTCCGGGACGCGCTCAAGGGTGTCGTCGGCTAGGTCGTGTTCCGGGGCCGTTTGGGGCTCACCGCTCCGAGGGCACCCGCCGAACACCGCCTAACGGCATCACGTTCTTCCCCCACCCCGGGCCGGAACGCCCGACGACCCCCGAGGTCGTAGACCCCCAAGACAGCGAACGATTGTGAGCGACCTGTGCCATTCGCCACGGAGATCCACCCCCAGACGGGGGACCTCGCCGAATCCACCGCGGACCTGCTGGCCATCCCCGTCCTCTCGGGAGACGGCGGGCCCACGGTGGACGAAGGGGTCGCCGAGAGTGGTCTGACACGGGTGCTTCCGGCTCCGCTCACCGACCTGTTCGCGCACTACTCACTCACCGGCAAACCCGGTGAGACGGCGCAGTTCCCGGTGTCCCGGGAACAGGGACTGGTACGACTGGCGCTTCTGGGGGTCGGATCGGGTTCCCCCGACGACCTCCGGAAGGCCGGTGCCGCCCTGTCCCGGGCCGCCCGGGGCAACGAGCGTGTGGCCCTGGCCTGGCCGGGTGTCGGCGGCGACGCCGCCACCGCCTTCGCCGAGGGCGCCCTGCTGGCCTCCTACACCTTCCACCTCAAGAGCACCGAACCCCCGGCGGACAAGCGCCCCGCCCCGGTGATCGAGGTGGTGGGCGCGGGCACCGGCGACCTCGCCGACGCCCTGGAGCGCGGGACCCGGCTGGCCGCGGCCACCGCCCTGGCCCGTGACCTCATCAACACCCCGTCCCTGACCAAGGACCCCGTGTGGATGGCCGCGCGCGCCAGCGAGGTCGCCGCGGACTCCGGTCTCCAGGTGCGTGTCTGGGACGAGGCGGAGCTGGAGAGCGACGGTTTCGGCGCGATCCTCGCCGTCGGCCGGGGGTCCTCACGCCCCTCCCGGCTGGTCCAGCTCTCCTACACCCCCGAGAACCCCACCGCGCACGTGGTGCTGGTCGGTAAGGGCATCACGTTCGACACCGGTGGTCTCTCTCTCAAGCCCAACGACAACATGTCGCTGATGAAGACCGACATGAGCGGTTCGGCGATCGTGCTCGCGGTGCTGTCCGCGCTGTCGGCCGTCGGCGCCTCGGTCCGGGTGACCGGCCTGCTGGCGCTGGCGGAGAACGCCTTCGGCGGCGACTCCACCCGGATCGGCGACGTGCTCACCACCTACGGGGGCACGACCGTGGAGGTGCTCAACTCCGACGCCGAGGGGCGCCTGGTCCTGGCCGACGCCATGGGCTACGCGGTCGCCGAGCTGGCGCCGGACGTGCTCGTGGACGTGGCCACGCTGACGGGCGCGGCCAAGGTCGCGCTCGGTACGGGCATGGGCGCCCTGTACAGCACCGACGACGCGCTGGCCGCCGAGATCGAGACCGCCGGTCAGGCCTCCGGCGAGCCGCTGTGGCGGGTGNAGGAGTACGCCGAGACGACGAGGTCGCGGGTGGCGGACCTGGCCAACATCGGGACCCGCCGCGAGTTCGGTCCGGCCGGCGCCACCGACGCGGCCCTGTTCCTGCGCGAGTTCACCGGCGACGTGCCGTGGGCCCACCTGGACATCGCCGGCCCGGGCCGGTCGATGAAGGAGAGCGGCCTGCTCAGCAAGGGCGGCACCGCCTTCGCCACGCGTACGCTGCTGCGCTGGCTCGCCGAGCGCTAGACCACCCGAGGAGACCCCGGCCGCACGGACGCGGCCGGGGGAGGGTGTTCATACGTGCGCTCTCCCGAAGCCGGTCCCCCGGCTCGGCTGAGCGCGCTCGCGACGACCAGGGCCGCGGCCCCCGCACCGGCGGCGAGCGCGAAGACGGCCGGGTACCCCGCCAGCAGGCCCGCGGAGAGCACGGCCCCGGCGACGCCGAGCAGGGCGGACGTGCTCAGCGAGTCGAAGACCTGGAGCGCCGAGCTGTTGCCGCCCTGCTCGTCGGGGGCGGACAGGGACAGCACCGTCGACGAGATCCGCGGGTACGCGATTCCCATGCCCGTCCCCATCAGGACGCACCCGAGGGCGACGCCCGCGAGGGGGAGCACCTCCCCGATGAGTCCCAGTCGCGCCGCCGACCGGTCGCTCCGGATCCATCGGCAGCCCAGGTCCCGGACGAGGCCCATGTCGACGATCGTGCCGATCCTGTCGGGGTCGGAGACCAGGCGCACGGCGGTCCGGAGGTTCTCGTGACCGGCGGTGTCGAAGGCCGCGTCGACGCCCTCGGGGGCGGCCTTCCGGACGCGGTCGAGTTGGCCGTCGCCGTACCCGACGGCGACGGCGCCCAGGGAACGCACGTACTCCAGGTTGGCCGCGCTCGCGGTGCCGACCACCCGTGCGCCGCGCTCGACCGCCAGCTGGACGGCCATCGAACCCACCCCGCCCGCCGCACCGTGGACCAGCAGCGTCTCCCCGCGCGTCACGCACAGGAGTTCGAGCGCGGTGTGCGCGGTCTGCCCCGAGGCGGACAGGGCGCCGGCGACCGGCCAGGGGATCCCCGCGGGTTTGTGCGCGATCTGGTCCGCGGGAACGGCGACGTACTCGGCGTAGCAGCCGAGACCCCGGAATCCCGCCACCTCGTCGCCGGGGGAGAAGCCGTCGGCCTCGGGGCCGACCTCCTCGACCACGCCCGCGAACTCGTTGCCGAGGATCTGGGGGAACCCGATCACGGCGCCCGGGGGAACCCATCCACTCCGGATCGCGGCGTCGGTGGGCTGCACTCCCGCCGCCCGGACACGCACCAGCACCTCGTCGGGCCCGTTGCCGGTCGGGGAAGGTTTCGCTCGGTGAGCAGGTCGGCGGGTCCGAAGCGGTCGATCGCGGCGGCTCTCATCGTGGTCATCGGACGGCCCTCCCAGCGCCCAGGAGCGCGACCAGTCCGTCCTCGGAGCGGTGGCCGCTGAGGGCGCGGTCCCCGCTGACGAAGGTGGGGACGGACCCGATACCGCGCGCGACGGCGGCGCGGTGGTCGGCCTCGACCTCCGCCAGGAGGTCGTCGCCCGCGAGGAGGTCGTCGACCTCCTCGCCCCCGATCCCCCAGCTCGCGGCCAGCCGCCGCAGCGCGACGGGGTCGGTCAGGTCGTCGTTGGCGGCCAGGTGGGCGGTGAAGGCGTCGTCCCACGCGCGGTGGGCGTCCACACCGCGGGCGGTCGCGTACTTCAGCAGGCGGTGCACGGGGCGCGAGTCCACGCTCCGGACCTCGTCCATGTCGATGGTCAGTCCCTGGGCTCCGGCGGCGTTCGTGACCCTGGACCGAAGCGCCTCCCACCCCCTCTCGTCCATGCCCCACGAGGTCAGGGCCGTCTCACGAACGGTCGGGAACGCTCCCTCCGGACCCGCGGGCTCCAGCAGGAAACTCCGGTGCTCCACCACGGCCTCCCGGTCGAGGCGGTCCAGCACGGACCGGAGCCGCCGGTGTCCCATCCAGCACCACGGGCACCGGACATCGGCCCACACGGTGATCGTCGTCGCCATGTTCGCCCACTCTCCCTTGCGCGGTCAGTACGGTGTCCAGCAGACTTCATCAAGTGGACTTGACGTTAAGTCGTTGACGGGGAGGTGAGGCGTGTGCCGCAACTGGATCCCGATCTGCTGTGGCTCAAACCGGGCCAGGTCGCCGAGCGGGCGGGGGTCGCCGTGTCGGCGCTGCACTACTACGAGAGCCTCGGCCTGATCCGCAGCCGGCGTACGGCCGGGAACCGCCGCGAGTACCGGCGGGGGCCGCTACGGACCATCGCGTTCATCCGCACGGCCCAACGCCTCGGCGTCTCGCTGAGCAGGATCAGGGAGGCCCTGGAACAGCTTCCCGAGGAGGGGCTGCCGACCAAGCGGGACTGGGCCCGGATATCGCGGCAGTGGTACGACGAACTGACCGAGCGCATCGAGGAGCTCACCGCCCTGCGGGACCGGTTCTCCAACTGCATCGGCTGCGGATGCCTGTCGTTGACCGCGTGCCCCTACTCGAACCCGGACGACGTCCTGGGCCGGGAGGGGGTGGGCGCACGCCGCTTCCCGTGACGGTCGAGGGCATCGCCGGGTGCTGGGCGAGCGCTGGTCGACTGGCCCCGCACACCCGGCCCTCGTCGGCGATGACGCGTTCGGCGTGTTCCAGGATACGGGTCCCGTGGCCGCGGCGCCGCGCTCCGACGGTCACGTTGACGTCCGCCCCGGCCAGGTGCAGGTCGTCCCGGTCGCTGAACTCCAGCAGGAGCGGGCCCACGATCGCGCCCTCCTCTCCGTGGGCCGCGTACGCCTGAGCGCGCTGCTGGCCGCGTCGGTCCCGGTCCCCGTGTCCGGAGAGCACACCGCGCAGGGTGTCCGGGGACAGGACCGAGGCCGTCCGGGGGTCGCGGTCGACGAGCACGGCCGCGCGCATGGCCGTGTACCAGGCGTCGAAGGCCGTGGGATCGGTGCTGTCGATGCGGCCGATCACCGTGGTTGGTCCTTCCGCCCGAGGGCGTGGTCCCACGCGTCGGGGACGAGGAGGACCCCGGGCACGGCGTGCGAGTGGACCTCGGCCAGGCCTTCGGGGCACGGGCCGCGGGCGTCTCTGAAGATCACCATCCCACCGGTGAGGCGGGCTCCGCGGAAGGACACCACCCCGTCGGCGAAGCGGGCCCTGACGAAGTTCACCACTCCGCCGCCGAAGCCGGCCAGGCCGAAGACCACGTCTCCGCCGGTGAAGCGGGCCTCGACGAAGTTGACCGCGCCGCCGGTGAAGCGGGCTCCGAGGAAGTCCACCCTCCCTCCGGTGAAGTGGGTTCCCACGAAGTCCACCGTGCCGCCGGTGAAGTGCGCACCGGAGAAATCCGCCATCCCGTCGGTGAAGCGGGCTCCGTCGAAACGCACCCTTCCACCGGTGAAGTGGGCCTTGGACAGGTCGCCGTAACCGTCGAAGACGACGTGGGTGAAGTCGTAGTCCCTGCCCCGCCAGCGGGTCTCCTCGCGCAGGTGGTCGCCGATGAGGCGGATGACGGTGCGGTGTACCTCCCGGAAGGCGACGAACTCCTGTTCGCGAACGCGGTACTCGGCGACCTGGTCGTCGGTGGCGCCCCCGGGCGGCGGGGCGGGCCTGGGGTGGTGGGGCATGCGCAGGTAGGCGCACAGCACGTCGATGACCATCTGCACCAGGTCCTCCCGGCCCTCGGGCGCGTCGTCGGCCAGCCGCGCCAGGGTGTGGACCCCCGCCAGGCGCACGGCGGCGTGCTCACTGTCCAGTTTCGCGCTGGCGGTGTCGAAGCCCGCGGTGAACAGCCTGGCCGCCTCGCGCCGTTCGCCCTGGTCGGAAGTGCGGTGTCCGGGGGTGCGGCGGCGACGCGTTCCGGAGAGGATCAGCGTGAGCGCCACCGCCAGGGCGGCGAGCAGACCCGCTCCCAGGAGCACGCGCCAGAGGGGGAGGTCCTCGGGCAGCAGGTCCCGGAGGAGGGTGAGCAGGGGCCAGGCGGTGGCGGTGAGCGCGGGGAGCACCACGGCCGTGAGGGCGATGCCGGTCCACTGGCGGGGGGTGGGGGAGCGCATGGCCGTCACGGTAGACCGTCCGGGACGGGGCGGCGGAGTCGGTGGTGGGTGGAAGGCCGTCCGGGCGGGGAGGGGGGTCGTCGCCGGGACCGGTGGGTGACCGGTCGCCGTGGCTGGGCGCGGGACGGAGGCAGCGCGAAGTGGGCGGGCCCCGGGGACCCCCCGTCTTCCAGCTTCCCCCGAACGGAGGGCGCGCCGGTAGTCCCCGTCGACAGCTGTGGACAACGCCCACCGGGCCAGGGGACGGCCGTCGCCGGGCGGCCGTCAGCGGATGGCGGCCAGCAGCCCCGAGCCGACGGGCATCAGCATGGGGACGAACCCCTCCTCCTCGCGCACGCGCCGCATCACCTCGCGTACGGCGGTCTCGCGCGGGTCGGGCGCGCGCAGCGGCCCGTCCGGCTCGCTGGAGGTCACCATGGCGCCGTGGAACACCGCCATCCCGCCCGGGCGCAGCAGGCGCAGCGCCTCGTCCAGGTACACGGGGTAGGACTCCGCGTCGGCGTCCACGAACACCAGGTCGTACCCGCCGTCGGTCAGCCTCGGCAGCACCTCCAGGGCCGTCCCCCGGATCAGCCGGGCGCGTCCGGGCCCGAAACCCGCCCGGGAGAACGTCGAGCGCGCGTAGTCCTGGTAGGCGGCGTTGGTGTCCACCGTGGTCAGGATCCCGTCCGGCGTCATCCCCCGCAGCAGCCAGATCCCCGACGTGCCGCACCCCGTGCCGATCTCCACCACGGACCGGGCGCCGATGGACGCGGCCAGGAAGCGCAGGGCCGTACCCGTCGCCGCGTCCACCGGCGGCGCCGACGATCGGCTCCCCGCCTCGTAGGCGTCCGCCAGGGGCTCGTCCTCCATGGCGTCCCGCTCGAACCGGGCCTGCTCGGCGCGGACCCAGGTGATCCGGGCCGCTGTCTCCTCCGGACTGGCGATGACGGCCTCCCGCTGCGTGGTCACATGTCTGGTGGGGTTCTGACCAGGAGATGGTCACCCACCGTAGAATGACGGTCGCGGCCAGGTCATGTCCCTGGCAGAAGACTAGCGTCTCCGGTCGGTCCGGTGCCCACGTACCGGACACCGTGTCCGGCACCGGGTTCCTTCCGCCGCGCCGCCCCGGAACCCCGGGGCCGTCCCAACGATCTCAGGGGTACCAGGAGCACCCCGGGAAACAGAGAAGTCGGAACCGGACCGAACTCCGAGCGCCGCGGCGGGAACTTAATCCGCGTATCCAGGCGTTGAAACGGGATGAACGTACGTTGATCGCCACGAAGCAAACTCCCCCCGACCAGCCTGGCGGCGAATCGACGGGATGAAGGGAGCAGCGGTGCCAGAGACCGGCCCTGCCGTGGAATTCGAGGCATGGGAACCCCCGAGCTGGGACGAGGTCGTTCGGACCCACTCCCCGCGCGTGTACCGCCTCGCCTACCGGCTGAGCGGCAACAAGCACGACGCCGAGGACCTCACCCAGGAGGTCTTCATCCGGGTCTTTCGCTCCCTGGCCAACTACACCCCCGGCACCTTCGAGGGGTGGCTGCACCGCATCACCACCAACCTCTTCCTCGACATGGCCCGCCGCCGGGCCCGCATCCGCTTCGAGGGCCTGGCCGACAACGCCGACGAACGCCTGGAGGGCCGCGAGCCCTCTCCCGCCCAGCGCTACGACGACCGGCACTTCGACGCCGACATCCAGTCCGCGCTGGACGCGCTGCCCGCCGACTTCCGCGCGCCCGTCGTCCTCTGTGACATCGAGGGCCTCTCCTACGAGGAGATCGCGGCGACGCTCGGGGTCAAGCTCGGAACCGTCCGCAGCCGTATCCACCGGGGGCGGGCACAGTTGCGCAGGGCCCTGGAGCACCGGCGGTCCCTGGCCGCCGAGAACGAGGCGCGCAGCGGTGGAAACGTGATCAACGGGGAGGCGGAGTGAGTATGGACCACCTCGGAGAGCGGCTCTCCGCGCTCATCGACGGCGAGCTCGGCCCGGTCGAACACGAGAGCGCCCTCATCCACCTGGCCAAGTGCGAGTCGTGCCGCTTCGAGGCCGACATGATGCGCCGCCTCAAGCGGCGCCTGCACGGCCTGTGTGAGCCCGAGCCCGACATGGACTTCATGGGACGCCTCACCAGCCTGTCCCGGGACCCGGGAGGCCATTCGGGCCACGGCCCCTCCGACCCGCCCCCGGGAGGAGCGGGGTTCGGCGCCCGCCCGCCCCTGGGCTCCTCACGCCCCCTCGGCGGCTTTCCCGGGGATGGCGGCGCGCTGTCCGCGGAGACCGTCCCGGCCCCGGACACGGCTCCGACCGAACCCGCCGCACGGCCGGACCGCCGACGCATCGGCTCCGACCGCATCGCGCACCTGTTCCCGGCCTTCCCGGCCTTCCCTGGCGGCCGTTACGCCGTCGCGGGCTTCGCCGTGGCCACGGCCCTGCTCGGCAGCGCGTTCGTCGCGGGCGGTGACTCCGAGGAGGCTCCCGTGGTCGAGCCTCCCCTGGCCGACTACGCGGTCGAGCACGCGGTGACCAGCCGCTACATCCCCGTGGTCGACGCGCCACCCCCCACCACGGCCGAGGCCCCTCCCACCACGGCCGAGGCCCCGCACGGCTCCGTCGAAACCACCCGGTGAGCGCGGAGGGACACTCCTCCGCGCACTCCGTTCCGGTCACACTCCTCGTCGTGGCGCTCCTGTGCGCGCTCCTGCTCACGGCCGCGCACCCCCACGCCACCGCGGTCCCCGCCGAGGGGCGGGATGACGGGATGTCGGTGCTGCGCCGCGCCGCCGCCGCGGAGGACGAGGTCGCCTACTCGGGCGTGCGCGAGGTGACCGGACCGGAGGGAACGGAGGGCCGCAGACTCAACGTGCGCGTGGTGAACAGGCCCGGTGAGGGCCTCGCCATGGCCCCGGTCGGTGACGAGGACTCCACGCTCGTGATCTCCCCCTCCTCGGCCCTGGAGTCGTTGGACGACCGCCTGCTGCGCATGCTCCGGGACACCTACGACGTCTCGGGCGCGGGCACCGCCGTTCTGGAGGGCCGCGAGACGCTCCTGGTGGAGGCCGAACGCGCCGACGGCACCGTCGCCGGACGGTTCTGGGTGGACACCGCCACCGGCCTGCTCCTGGGCAGGACCGTCTACGAGGCCGACGGGGAGCCCGCGCTCAGCGTCCGCCTCACCGGACTCGAACTGGAGGTGGGCGACTGGCCCGAGGGCGAATCCGGCGACTCGCCCTGGGGGGACACCCTGACCGTGGGCGAGCGCGACGGTCTGCGCGACGAGGGGTGGCCCCTCCCGGAGTACCTGGACTGGAACCTGCGGCTGGTCGACGCCCGGTCCACCGAGTACGCCGGACACCGCGTCGTGCACGCCGTCTACTCGGACGGGCTGTCCCAGGTGTCGGTTTTCACCCAACGTGGGAAGCTGGACACCGAACATTCCCCCACACTCCGGAACGGATACGTCGGAACCGGGGCAGGGGGAGGCAGCGTCACAACACAACACGGCACGATCTTCGGCGGTGACGCGGGCCAGTACCAGAGCATGTGGCAGGCGAACGGCTTCGTCTACACGGTGCTCGCCGACGCCCCCGCGGGGCTGGCCTCGTCAGCCGTGACCGCGCTTCCCGGGCCGGGTTCGGGTTTCTGGGCCCGGGTGCACCGCGGTCTGTCCCGGCTGGGGCTCCTCTAGGGCTCCGTCGGGGCTTCGTGCCGACCGGAAGCCAGAAGCGACATACGGAGCAGGTCTTGAGCGAGGAAAACGACCGTCCGGAACACGGGGAGGGGCCCGGACGGGCGACCCCGCCGGGCGGTGGAACACCCCCCGAGCGCGCTGCGCCCGACTCGGCGCACACGCCGGGTCAGGCGCCTGCGGAACACCTCGGGCGGTCCGACCGCACCGCCGAACCACCACCTTCACCCTCCCCGAACGTCCCCGTGGACCAGGGAGGCGACCCCGTGCCCCCGCGCCACCCGGGAGCGGCCCCGCCTCCCGGGCGGGGAGTCCCCGGCACACAGGCCGCTCCCGCCCAGCCTCCCGGCAGTGGAGACCCCATGAACCCCACCCCCACCCCCAGCCCCGGACCGGGCGAGCAGCCCGGAACCCCACGAGCCGACCAGGCCCTCTTCGCGAGCGGAGGCGCCCCGGGGCACGCCCAGCACACCGGTTCCACAGGGACCCCCGGACACGCGGGAAACCCCGCCCCCACCTCGGGCTCCAGTAATCCTGTGCATCCCCCCGCCCCCTCGGGACCCACCCAGTACACCGGCCCCACCGGGCAGTCGGCCGCGCACGGTGACTACGCGGCGGCCTTCCAAGCGGGGTACTCCGCGTCCACGAACCAGGCGGGCCACCCCGCTCCCGGTACTCCCACGGGGCAGCAGGGCCACCACAGCGCACAGCAGCCCGTTTCGCAGCCCTTCCCGCAGGTCTCCCCGCGGCCCGAGGCACCCAAGCGGCCCCGGCGCGGCGTCCCGGCGTGGATGGCACTGTCGGGCATGCTCGTCGTCGCGCTCATCGCCGGAGGCGCGGGCGGTGTCGCGGGCACCTTCCTCGGCGACTCCGGCACCCCGGAGGCGGCACCGGAGGAGGACCCGGTCATGAACGAACCGCCGCCCGAGGCGCCCCAGCGCGCCCCCGACACCGTCGCGGGCGTGTCGCAGCGGGTCAGCCCGAGCGTGGTGTTCATCAGGAGCGACGACCCACGCGTCCCGAACAGCGGTTCCGGGTTCATCATCGAGGGGAACTACGTGGTGACCAACGACCACGTCTCCTCCGGCCTGGTGGAGGAGGGCATCGTCGTGGAGTACAGCGACGGCAGCCTCTCCGACGCCACCGTGGTCGGCTCCGACCCCAGTTCCGACCTCGCGGTCCTGTCCCTCGCGGACCCGATCGACGTCGAGCCGCTCCAGTTCGGCGACTCCGAGGAGGTCGTCGTCGGCGACGAGGTGATCGCCATCGGCGCGCCCCTGGGGCTCTCGGGGACCGTCACGCAGGGCATCATCAGCGCCGTCAACCGTCCGGTCAGCTCCGGCGAGGGCTCCAGCCGCTTCTACGCGCTCCAGACCGACGCCGCCATCAACCCGGGCAACTCCGGCGGCCCGCTGGTGGACATGCGGGGCCGCGTCATCGGGGTCAACTCCATGATCGTCACCATGGGCGGCCAGATGGGCCAGCCCTCGGGCAACATCGGTCTGGGTTTCGCGATCCCGTCGGCCGAGGTGGAGCGCGTCGTGAACCGCCTCGTCGAGTACGGCGAGACCGAGTACGCCGACCTCGGGATCGAGATCGACCTGGACAGCCCTCTCGCGGGCGCGGTCATCGCCGACGGTGAGAACGCGGTGGAGAGCGGTGGCCCGGCCGACGAGGCGGGGCTGCGGCCCGGCGACGTCATCGTCTCCCTGGGCGGACGACCGGTGAACTCGGGACAGGAGCTGCTCGCCATGCTGCGCAGCCGCACCCCGGGTGACGAGATCGAGGTCGGGTACGAGCGCGACGGCCAGCGCGAGACCACCACGGTCACGCTGGGGTCGTCCGACGACTGACCGGTCCGCGCGGACGGCCGACCGGACACACGTGGGGTTCCGAGCACCGCGCTCGGGACCCCACGCCGTTGGTCGGACCCCTGTGCGAGAGTGCTCCGCGCCAGCCGTTCCCGCCGAACGCCACGGCCGGACGCGCGGAGCGGACGAACCCGCCGAAGCGATCCACCGGAGTACCCCATGCACGACCAGACCGGCTCCCCACCGACCGGCCCCGTCGAAGGTTCCCCCGGCGCCCCGGTCGTCGTCTACGACACCGAGGTGCGCGCCGAGGACCAGTGGCACGAGGCCCCGCAGCTGATGGTCCACCTGGACCGGGGAGGGCCGTCCGAGGTGGCGGAGCTGTCCTGGCGCTCCTCCGACGGAGCGGAGACCGTGCTCGCGTTCGACGACGGGATGAGGGCCTTCCGCGGACACCGCCGCTCCGCCGACGGCTCCTCGCAGGACTACCGCGGTGCCGAGCGTGAGCGCTGGCCGGGCTCCGAGGAGAAGGGACACGTCCAGCCGCAGGTCTTCGCCACCGAGGAGGACGGGGACGGCGACCAGCCGGTCGAGGGCCGCTTGCGTCTGGCGCTGGACGACGGTCGGGGACCCGTCGAGCGGGTCACGTGGCGCGACCGGCGGGGCACCTTCGCGTCCGTGGCCCTACGGGACAGGGCCGCCGTCCGCGGCACCGTGCCGGTGGCCGTGAGGGAGGTCGTGGCCAGCGACGAGTACGAGTCGGCCGGTGAGGTCGCCCAGAACCTTCTCACCGCGGGCCCGCACAAGTGGCTGGCGTTCGAGAGCACGGCGACCCTGGACTTCGTCCTGTCGGAACCCGCCGTCGTCACCGCCTACCAGCTCACCGCGGCGAACGACTACCGGGACCGCGATCCCCGGGACTGGCGGCTCCGGGGATCGATGGACGGCGACACCTGGTACACCATCGACTCGCGCGTGGACCAGGCCTTCCCCCGGCGCTTCCAGGAGCGCGAGTACGCCGTGGCCAACTCCACGGCGTACTCCCGGTACCGCCTCGACATCAGCCGCAACTGGGGGCGGCAGCCCGAGACGCAGCTCAACCGGGTGCGGTTGCTCACCACGGACGAGGCCGAGCTCGCCGGTGCCCCCGTGCTCGTCTCCCAGATCGTGGCCAGCGGCGAGAACCGGCGCGCCGGTGAGGTCGCGACCAACCTGCTCGACGCCGGTGCGGGCAAGTGGCTCGTCTTCACGAGGAAGGCCTCGCTGGAGTTCCTCCTGCCCGCGCCGACGGCCGTCACGGCCTACGCGCTGACCTCCGCCAACGACCACTGCTCGCGGGACCCGAAGGACTGGGTGCTGGAGGGGTCCCGGGACGGGAACACCTGGGTGGCCCTCGACCGGCGGGCCGAGGAGGGCTTCTCCGAGCGCTTCCTGGTGCGTGAGTTCACCACGGGAAACACGACGCCGTACTCCCGGTACCGGCTGCGCATCACCGCCAACGCGGAGGGTGTCGGCGAGGTCCAACTGCACCGGGTACAGCTGCTGGCGAAGGAGGACGACGGGTCCTTCGCCCGCAGGGAGTTCTCCGGCATCGTCCGGACCGGTCACGGCCCCACCGTCGGTTACCGGGGACGAGCCGTCGCCGGCATCGGTCCGAGGGAGTCGGACGAGCCAGCCCGGAAGGGCTCGGAGCTCGGCACGACCCCGGTGGAGGAGCCCGCGGTACCGGACCCGGAGGTCACCGAGGCGCGGGGACGATGACGCGCCCCTCTCCGAACCCCCGTGCCGAGGAGCCACGCGAGCCGCGGACGGGCATGGCGGGGGCCGACGCCTTCCGGAGGACCCGTCCGGGGTTTGGCGGACACGCACCCCGACGGTGAGGAACGAGAGGACCCCGACGCGGAAGGCGTCGGGGTCCTCTCGTGGTTCCTCCACGGCATGCCGGGCTCACGCGCCCGCGTGCCGCTAGCGACCCGCCGGGGAGATGCCCAGCTGCATACCGGCCAGCCCGCGCGGCTTGCCGACCAGACCCTCGGCGACCGACGAGATCACCTTGCTGGCCTCGGCCTCGGGGTCGGTCAGCACCAGGGGCTTGCCCTCGTCGCCGCCCTCGCGGACACGGGGGTCCAGGGGCACCTGGCCCAGCAGCGGGATCTTCGTGCCCAGCGTCTTGCCGAGGGCGTCGGCGACCGTCTGGCCACCGCCCTCGCCGAACAGGTGCAGCGGCTCCCCGCCGCCCGGCGGCAGGTAGTACGACATGTTCTCGATCACGCCCGCGATCCGCTGGTGGGTCTGGGCGGTGATGGCGCCCGCGCGCTCGGCCACCTCGGCGGCGGCCTGCTGCGGGGTGGTCACCAGGAGCAGCTCGGCGCTGGGCAGCAGCTGCGCCGTGGAGATGGCGATGTCACCGGTGCCGGGGGGCAGGTCCATCAGCAGGACGTCCAGGTCGCCCCAGAACACGTCCGACAGGAACTGCTGGAGGGCGCGGTGCAGCATCGGGCCCCGCCACACCACCGGCTGGTTGCCCTGGGTGAACATACCGACCGAGATGACCTTGATGTCGTGCGCGGTCGGCGGCAGGATCATGTCCTCGACCTTGGTCGGGAAGTCCGACGCGCCGAGCATGCGCGGCACCGAGTGACCGTAGATGTCGGCGTCGACGACACCGACCTTGTGGCCCTGGGCGGCCATGGCCGCGGCCAGGTTCACGGTGACGGACGACTTGCCGACGCCGCCCTTGCCGGAGGCGACGGCGTAGACCTTGGTGAGCGAGTTCGGCTTGGCGAAGGGGATCTCCTTCTCCGCCTGGCCGCCGCGCAGCTTGGTCTGGAGCTCCTTGCGCTGCTCGTCGCTCATCACGTCGAGTTCGACGCGCACGGAGGTGACCCCGGCGACCTTGGTCACCGCTTCGGTCACGTCCTTCTCGATACGGCCCTTCATCGGGCATCCGGCCACCGTGAGGTAGATGCCCACGCTCACGACACCGTCGTCGGCGATGTCGACGCTCTTGACCATACCGAGGTCGGTGATGGGTCGGTGGATCTCCGGGTCTTGCACCGTGGCCAGGGCTGCGTGCACCTGATCGGTGGATGGTGTGGAGGACATGTACTCAATCGTAGGTCAGCGGGACGGGACGGTCGGCCTGCGGTGTCGCTCTCACGGGCCATCCTGTTCAACGGGGGCGCCGCGCCCCGCATTCCGCGGCCCGGAACCGGTGCCGTGTGGCCGTCGCCATGGCGGCGCGCCGTGGGGCGGGGAAGGGGGAAACGGGGAGGGGAGTGTGAGGGATGTCGCCGTGTCGCGGGACCCGCGGGCCGTCCGACGGCGTGCCTCCCGGAGGTGCCCAGGGGTCGGTGCGTACCGTGACCAGGCGATAACGGCGTGGCCTTAACGCTGGCGATACATGCCCGGATAGTAGTCTCGGCGCACCATGGGAAATGTGCCGCCACCGCCTGGTTCGTCCTGGCCCGCCGCGCCCGAGGGGCCGGAGGGGCGGACGTCCGGGACCCACACACAGGAACAGACCTGGGCGGATCCTCCCGGAGGAGGGAGACTGACGCCGCCCGGGGGACAGCCCATGGCCAGCGCCGCCCCGGACGTGTGGGCCTGGCCTCCGCCGCGGCCGGTGCGTACGAACACGTTCGCCCGCGCGGAACTCCCCGAGGACGAGTCCTACCACAGACTCGGCCGGACGACGCGCTTCCGCTGGTGGTTCACGCCGCTGACCCTGGCCGTCCTCGCGGTCCTGCTGTTCTTCCTGTCCATGGCCATCGTCCTGTCGGTGACGATCGTGGGCATCATCGGCGGCAGCGGCCTGGCACCGGAGTCGGTCACCCTCAGCGTGATCGCCGAGATGGCCTTCGGGCTCCTGTCCCTGGCGCTGTTCATCCCCATCGTCCTCTTCCTGGTACGCGTGGTGCAGTGGCGCCGGACCGGTTCGCTGTTCTCGGTCGAGGGCCGGATGCGCTGGGGCTGGCTGGCCCGCTGCACGGCGGTGGCGATCGTTCCCGTCGCCCTGTGCGTGATGGCGTTCCTGCCGCTGGCGGAGCTTCTCCAGCCGGAGATGATGCCCCGCGAGGACTCCGGCGGAACCGAGGTGTTCGCCGCGGCGATGACCGCCATCGTGCTGCTGGTGCCGTTCCAGTCGGCCGCCGAGGAACTCACCCTGCGCGGCCTGCTCATGCAGCTGGTGGGGGCGATCGGCGCCCGTCCCGGTGAGCGGGGCGGCGGTTCGGCGGTGTCGCGGGTGCTGCGCTCCCCCGGTCCGGCCATCCTGGCCAGCGGAACCCTGTTCGCGGTGCTGTACCTGTTCACGCACCCGGGGGACCCGTGGACGACGGCGGCGCTCGCGGTGATGGGCCTGGGGATGTCCTGGCTCACCTGGCGCACCGGCGGTCTGGAGGCGGCGATCAGCCTGCACGTGGTCAACAGCCTCGTGCAGTTCACGCTGTGCGTGTTCGAGGGCCGCATGGAGCAGATCGGCACGGGGCTGGTGGTCGGCTCCGGACTGCCCCTGGGGGCGGGTTCGCCGCTGGTCCTGGTGCTCACGCTGATTCAGGTGGGGCTGTACGTGCTGGTGGTGGTCTGGCTGGCGGGCCGCCGAGGGGTGCGGCGCAGGAGCGCCGTCACCTAGGGAGTGTCTTTCTGGATGCTCTCGTGCCTGTCGGCGGAGCCGACACCCCGCGCGCGGCCCATGCCCCCGCTGTGCAGTGCCTCGCGGGCTCGGCGGCACCGCGCAGCGGGGGCCCGACCGTCCCTCGCGGGACGTGGCGCGCGGCGCGGCCCGGTTTGGCCGTGCGGGCGTCACCGGCGCGGCGGGAGGCGACCCGTGGGCCGCGGGCACGGAACGAGCCAAAGAACACGACCCGGTGGCTGACCGGTGACGTTGTCGATGTGGCCGGAGCGTTCCGACCCCGGATGACGATGAGGCGGGTCGGTGAACCCCCGCGGTCACCGCGCTGGGTACGTCTACGCGACGTGCGCGCGGGACGGGGCCTCACGTGACGCGGGCTGTTCGGGGAACACCCAGGTCCGGTAGGAGAAGAACCGGAAGAGCGTGCCGAGGCCCACCCCCACCACGTTGCCCGCGATGTTGCTCGCGAGCGGGCCCTCCAGGCCCAGCACGTACACCGAGAAGCCCAGGCAGCCCAGCTGGATCAGCATCCCGACGCCGTTCATCACCAGGAACAGCAGGGTCTCGCGGCCGTAGCCGGTCCGGACCCGGTCGCTGAAGGTCCAGAACCGGTTGCCGACGAACGCCACCGCGATGGAGCACAGCGTTCCGATGACCTGGCCGGTGAGCGGGGCGGCACCGGCCACGCTCCACAGCAGGTTGGTCGTCCCCAGCTGCACGACGTAGGCCACGGCGCCCACGGAGCCGAACTTTCCCACCTCCCGGGCGAGCTTGGCGATCCTGGGGTGGCGGGAGAGGAAGTTCCGCACGGCCTGCGCCTCCAGTCATGTGGTCGGTTTGGTCGGGTCCGGGACCCGTCTCGGACGGACCGCCGACCGGGGGCAATGGGGGCTTGGGGCCGTCACGCGCACACGCCCTAGACTCTAGCGGGGGCTCCGAGGAAGGACCCCGGCCGCGGGTTCCGAGCCGATCCGGCCAGGTCCCGCCATGCGCGGGGCCGTCCCGTCACCGCGGTTGACGAGCAGCATGTGAGTTGAGGAACTGTGAGCGAGCGTAACCGCACCGTCCCCCGCGTGGGAATGGTGGGAGGGGGCCAACTCTCCAGGATGACCCACCAGGCGGGCATCGGCCTGGGCGTCGACTTCTCGGTCCTGGCGGCCAGCCCCACCGACAGCGCGGCCCTGGTCTGCGGCGACGTCACCCTGGGGGACGACCGCGGTCTCGACGACGTCCTGGCCTTCGCCAAGGCTCGCGACGTGGTCACCTTCGACCACGAGCACGTGCCCGAGCCCGTCCTGCGCGCGGTGGAGGAGGCGGGCGGTCTTCTGCGCCCCAGCCGTGACGCCCTGCGCTTCGCCCAGGACAAGCTGCGCATGCGCACCCGCATGGCCGAGCTGGACGCCCCCTCACCGCGCTGGCGGGCCGTCACCACCCTGGAGCACGTCACCGCCTTCGCCGGGGACACCGGCTGGCCGGTCGTCCTCAAGGCCGCCCGGGGCGGCTACGACGGCAAGGGCGTGTGGGTCGTCGGCGACCCCGACGAGGCGCGCGGGGTCGTGGACCGCGCCGCCGCCGAGGAGGTGCCGCTCCTGGTGGAGGAGAAGGTGGACTTCTCGCGGGAGCTGGCCGTGCAGGTGGCCCGGTCCCCGCACGGGCAGGTCGCGGTGTACCCGGTCGTGGAGACCGTGCAGCGCGGCGGGATCTGCCACGAGGTGATCGCCCCCGCCCCGCACCTGTCCGAGGAGAAGGCCACCCTCGCCCAGCAGCTGGCCATCGAGATCGCCCAGGCCCTGGACGTGACCGGGGTGCTGGCCGTGGAGCTGTTCGAGACCGCCGGCGGCGTGGTCGTCAACGAGCTGGCCATGCGCCCGCACAATTCGGGCCACTGGAGCATCGAGGGTGCGCGCACCTCCCAGTTCGAGCAGCACCTGAGGGCCGTGCTGAACCTGCCGCTGGGGTCGCCGCGCACCAACGCCCCCTACACCGTCATGGCCAACCTGCTGGGCGGCGCGGACCCCGAGGTCTACCGTCGCTACCTGCACGTGATGGCGAAGGACCCCGAGGTGAAGGTGCACTTCTACGGCAAGGAAGTGCGTCCGGGCCGCAAGATCGGGCACGTCACCGTGATGGGCGAGGACTACCAGGACCTGCTGGAGCGCGCCAGAGACGCCGCCGCCTACCTGCGAGGAGACGAACAGTGACTGACAGCGCCAACGGGCGGGACGCGAGGGGCCCCGTGGTGGGCATCGTGATGGGCTCGGACTCCGACTGGCCGGTGATGCGCGAGGCCGCCGAGGCCCTGCGCGAGTTCGACGTCCCGTTCGAGGCCGACGTGGTCTCCGCGCACCGCATGCCGCACGAGATGATCTCCTACGGCGCCGAGGCCGCCGACCGCGGCCTGAAGGCGATCATCGCCGGTGCCGGTGGGGCCGCCCACCTGCCGGGCATGCTCGCCTCGGTGACCACCCTGCCGGTGGTGGGTGTTCCGGTGCCGCTGAAGTACCTCGACGGTATGGACTCGCTGCTGTCCATCGTGCAGATGCCCGCCGGTGTGCCGGTGGCGACGGTGGCCGTGGGCGCCGCCCGCAACGCCGGTCTGCTGGCGGTGCGGATGCTGGCCGCGAACGACCCCGAGCTGGCCGGGCGCATGGCCCGCTTCCAGGAGGAGCTGAAGGAGCAGGCCCACGCCAAGGGCGAGCGGCTGCGCCGCGAGGTCGCGAGCGACGGCAGGCCCGCGGGCTTCAGCTTCTGACACGTCCGGGAACGCGACGCCGACGGGGGCGGGGAGGGGCACGGGGACGTTCCCTCCCCGCCTCCGCGCGGCGCTACCGGTCAGCGCCGCCGTCCCCTCCGGGGAGCAGGGCCTCCAGGCCGGCGACGGCCTGGTCGGCGGTGGGCAGGCTGTCGGGGGCGACCAGGTACTGGAGCACGTAGCCGGTGACGAGGTTGTAGACCACGGACCCCAGCCCCGCCACGACGTCGGGGGAGACCTCCTCGGGGGCGACCCCGAGGATCAGGGCGCTGAGCTCCCGGCGCGCCTCGACGATCCCCTCGGACAGGGCGGCGCGCAGCCCCTCGTCGAACTGGGAGTGCGCGAAGGCCTGAACGCTCGCCACCATGAGTTCCCGGTGGGCGGGGAGGGTCTCGAACAGTGAGGCGAACAGCAGACGGGTCCGGTCCCGCGGGTTCGTGGGCTCGGCTCTCCTGATGATCTCCTCGAAGGCGTCCCCCCACTCGCCGCTGGCCTCGATCAGGGCGGTGTTCATCAGGTTGTCCTTGGACCCGAAGTGGTAGCCGATGGACGCCAGGTGGGCGCCTGAGGCGGCGGCGACGTCGCGTGCCGTGGTCTTGCTGTAACCCTTCTCCGCCAGGCACTTCTTGGCGCCCGCCAGCAGGTCCTCACGTTGGCTCATGCTTGCGATCCTAACATTTGAACGTACGTACATATTGACGGCTGATTTTGACGTACGTACGATCAAAACCATGCGAGACACAACCCCACGCGCCACCGCCCGTACCTGGGCCGGTCTGGTCGTCCTGCTCATCCCGGCTCTGCTGGTCTCCATGGACCTGTCGGTGCTCTTCGTCGCCGCACCGGCCATCGCCCACGACCTCGAACCCACCGCCACCCAGTGGCTATGGATGATGGACGTCTACGGTTTCGTCCTGGCCGGGCTCCTGGTCACCATGGGCTCCCTCGGCGACCGCTTCGGCCGCAGAAGGCTCCTGCTCGGCGGCGCCCTGCTCTTCGGGGCCGCCTCGGCGCTGCTCGCCCTCGCGCCCACCAGCGAACTCTTCATCGCCGGCCGCGCCCTGCTCGGGCTGGCCGGGGCCACCCTCGCCCCCTCCACGCTCTCCCTGATCCGCGGCCTGTTCACCGAGCCCCGGCAGGGGGGCGCNCGCCTTCACCGGGGGCGCCGTCGCCGGACCCATCATCGGAGGGCTGCTCCTGGAGTTCTTCGCCTGGGGGTCGGTCTTCCTGATCAACCTGCCCTTCATGGCCCTGCTGCTCCTGACCGGGCCCTTCCTGGTGCCCGAGTTCCGCGACCCGCGGAACGCCCGTTTCGACCTGCCCGGGGCGGCGCTGTCCCTGCTGGCGGTCCTGGGCCTGGTCCACGCGGCCAAGCGCGCCGTCGAGCACGGCGTCGAACCCCACGGCATGGCCGCCCTGGTGCTCGGGGCGGCCTTCCTCGTCCTGTTCGTGGTCCGCCAGCGCCGCGTCGCGTACCCGCTCATCGACGTCTCGTTGTTCGCCCGCCCGGCGTTCGGCTCGGCGGTCGGCGGCAACGCCGCGGTGTCCTTCGCCGCCGCGGGGATGGGCCTGCTGACCTTCACCTTCCTCCAGAGCGTGCACGGGCTCAGCCCTCTGACCGCCGCACTGTGGGCGCTGCCCACCTTCGCCACCACCGCCCTGGGCGCCACCGCGGGCGGCCTGCTCGCACCCAGGATCAGGCCAGCCCCGCTCATGGCGACGGGACTGGCCGTGGGGGCCGCCGGATTCGTCCTGGTCGGCCTGGTGGACCCGGACACACCCCTGCCGCTGTTCATCGGTGCCTACGGGCTGATCAGCATGGGCGCCGGGGTGGTGGGCACCCTCGCCAACAGCCTGGTGCTGGCCACCGCGCCCCCCGAACGCGCCGGAGCCGCCGCCGGGGTGTCCGAGACCAGCGCCGAGTTCGGCGCCGCCCTGAGTATCGCCGCCCTCGGCACGGTCGCGACCGGTGTCTACCGCTCCGCGATGGCGGACGTCGGCGGACCCGCCGGTGAGACCGTCAGCGGAGCGGTGGCGACCGCGCCGCACCTGCCCGAGGCCGAGGCCGCCGTGCTGTTGGAGACCGCCTTCGCCGCCTACACCCAGGGCCTCAACACGGCCGCGCTGACCGGGGCCACCGTGCTCGGGATCCTGGCCGTCACGGTCCTGGTCGCCCTGCGGCGGCTGCCCGCCGGAACCGGTGAGGCCTCCGAGGGTTCGGAGACCGAGGGGGCGGTGGACCGGACGTGACCGCACGGGTGCGCCGGGAACCGCTCAGTCGAGGACGAGGTGGAGGTAGTTGGCGAAGCCGCGCGGCATGACGCACTCCTCGGCGGGCCGCTGCTCCACGTAACCGCCCCCCAGGAGCTGGTCGACCGAGGCGTACTCCGCCTCGGGGGACTCCACGACCCCCTCGGCCGGGACGAGCACCTGCTGACCGCCGCCGGGCTGCTCGAAGTGCGGCGCGATCGGCCCGACCAGGGCGGTGAACTCCTCGGTCACCTCGTAGCAGTTGTAGTTGTGCTCGGCCCCGTTCGGCCAGGTGTTCAGCGAGTCCGGTGGCAGGGCCCGCCGCTCGTAGGGCGCTCCCGCCGGGGCCAGGAAGGTCCCCCGGGAGGATCCGAACCGGTCCAGCATCGCCCCGTCGGACAGGGTCCGCAGCCTGGTGACCGGCTCACCGTCCTCCACCACGAAGCCCATGTGGTCGGGGTAGTCCCAGCCCTCCGGGGTGGCCCAGCGGTCCAGGAACTCGACGGGGGTGAGGTCGCCGAGCCGGTCGTACCCCTCCACCAGTGCGCCGACCGGACCGTCCTCCGGAAGTTCAGCGGGCCCCAGGCGGGGGTCGCCGCACAGATACCGCTCCAGGTCCTCCTCACCGGGGGGAGGATCGAGTACGGGGCAGTGCGCCGTGCCCGGCTCGTGCGGCACGGGTGCCGCGTGCACGGGTGCGGCCACCAGGAGCAGGGCCAGCGCGGTGCCGACCGTCACGGGAAGCTTCACGGGTGGGACTCCGTTCGTCCTCGAACACCCGGTGGCGCCGGGTGTAGGCGGGTAACTACGGAGAGAAGTCAACCACGGTCAGGAAGCCACGGCCGGAAACTCGCTGGAACACACGGACGGCCGGACCCCGGGGGATCCGGCCGTCACGTACGTGCGGGGAACGGGGGGCTACTGGCGGCCCAGCGCCCGGTAGGTCCAGCCCGAGGCGCGCCAGTACGTGGGGTCGAGCGCGTTGCGGCCGTCCACGATGCGCTTGCGGGCCACCACCCCGGCCAGGTCCTCCGGGTTGGCCTCGCGGAACTCCGCCCACTCGGTGAGCAGCAGCACCACGTCGGCGCCGCGCGCCGCCTCCAGCATGGAGTCCGCGTAGTTCAGCTCCGGGTGCGCCTCGCGCGCACGCTCCAGGGCCTGCGGGTCGTACACCGTCACCTGGGCGCCCAGCGAGGCGATCGTGGCGGCCACGTCCAGCGCGGGCGAGTCGCGGATGTCGTCGGAGTTGGGTTTGAAGGCCGCGCCCAACACGGTCACCGTGCGTCCGGCGAAACTGCCGCCGATCAGCTGACGGGCGATGTCGATGGTGCGCGCGCGGCGGCGCTGGTTGATCGCGTCCACCTCGCGCAGGAACGACAGCGCGGGCTCCACGCCCAGCTCGTCGGCGCGCGCCATGAACGCCCGGATGTCCTTGGGCAGGCAGCCGCCGCCGAAGCCCAGCCCCGGGCCGAGGAACTTGCCGCCGATGCGGTCGTCGTAGGACAGGGCCTCGGCCAGCTGGATGACGTCGGCACCGGCCACCTCCGACACCTCCGCCATGGCGTTGATGAAGGAGATCTTCGTGGCCAGGAAGGCGTTGGCCGACACCTTGACCAGCTCGGCGGTCTGGAGGTCGGTCACCAGGAAGGGGACGCCGCCGTCGATCTGCTGCTGCCACAGGGCGCGCACGGCCTTCTCCACGCGGGGGGAGTCGGTGCCGATCACGATCCGGTTCGGGTTCAGCGTGTCCTCCACGCCGAAGCCCTCGCGCAGGAACTCCGGGCTCCACCCCAGCTCGGCCTCCTCGCCGACGGGGGCGAGCGCGGCCAGCCGGGCGGCCAGGGTCGCCGCGGTGCCCACCGGGACGGTGGAGCGGCCCACGACCACGGCGGGCCGGGTCAGGTGCGGGGCCAGCTGGTCCACTGCGGCGTTGACGTAGCGCAGGTCGGCGGCGCCGGAGTCGTCGCGCTGCGGGGTGCCCACGCAGATCAGGTGCAGGTCGGCGAACCCGGCTGCCTCGGCGAAGGAGGTCGTGAAGCGCAGACGGCCGGTGTCGAGGTTGGCGGTGAGCAGCTCGTCCAGACCGGGCTCGTAGAAGGGCACACTGCCGGAGCGGAGCATGTCGATCTTGGCCTCGTCGACGTCGAGCCCCAGGACCTCGTACCCCATCTCGGCCAGACAGGCCGCGGTGGTGGCACCCAGGTACCCGGTACCGATCACGGAGACGCGCATACGGTCCGCTTCGACCACTGGTTGTGTCCTTCCTCGCTTTCGTCCGCTCCCATGCTGCTGGTTGTGCCCGCTGAAGGCGGTCAACACCCTGCTTCGGGGAAGAAAACGGACATCATTCGGCCTGCGGGTAGGTGCCCCGGGGCGGGCATCACCCTACGCCTCGGGGTGTGGCGCATGACCGAACACCGCGTGAACAGTCAGGCGCTCAGGTTACCGGTGGGTGTGGCGTACGCGGTACGGGGGCGCGCTCAGCGCCGACGGCCGAACCTCGTCCGGCCCTCGCCAGCGTCCAGGGGAGTCCACACGGCGCCGTTCCCTCCTCTGCGGAAGGGCGTGGTCGTCTTCTCGGGATCGTCGTCGAAGCCGGAGCCCCCGTCCCGGGGCGCGGGAGGGACGTCGGGGACGGCGTCCGGCACGGTGTCCCCGGCCGGACCGTTCCACGGGTCGTCGACGGCTCCGCCGCCGCGTGCCGCGCGCTGGTACTCCTCACGGTTGGCGCTGGCCACGATCCGGTGGCCGGAGCGAGCGTCGGCGTCGAGGGAGGCGGCCCGCCACCGGACGGGCATGGCGGCGGAGAACAGCAGCAGCGTTCCCAGCGGCAGCGCCACGGCCAGACCCGCGCCGGAGGGGTAGAGGGAACTGTCCTGGTTCAGCCAGGACAGCGCCGCCTCCATGGACGCGGGGTGCGCGACCGGCCACAGGCTCAGCGCCGCGAGCAGGGCGCCGCTGGCCCCGGCCACCAGCGGTGACACCCGGGACGCCACCAGGTAGGCGCACACGACCCCCGCCAGGCTCAGCACCACCACCGACGACACCGTCGCCACGGTCACGTCACCCTCGGCGATCCGCGGAAGCAGGTCGGCCGACCAGGCGGCGGCGACCCACAGCACGGGGGCCAGGGCGACACCGACGAGCAGGCCGACCAGGTGGTGCAGCACGTTGAACCCTCCCTCGGTTCACCCGCAGAGGTTCTCCCGGGCGGTCGAGACGTTCGTGGAGTCCTCGCCGGACGAGGGTTCCCCCTCCGACGTCGCGCTCGCCGCCTCCGGGGCGTTGAGCGACGTGTAGTCGAATCCGATCACGAGCTGGAGTCGGCCTTCCAGGGTGCCGTCCTCGACCGTCTCGGCGCCCGGGACCATCCCCGCGAGGTACTCGGCCTCCTCCGCGTCGTCCGGTCCGTGGCGCACCTGGGTCGTGGCGACGTCGAGGCTGCTCCAGTTCTGCGCCGGGGAGCTCACCTGGAACCCGGCGGCGGCCAGCTCGCCGTCCACCTGCGCGCCCAGGCCCGGGGTACCGACCCCGTTGAACACCTGCACGTGCACGTCGGCGGGCTGGAGCCCGGGGTCCGCGGCGGTGCCCTCCTCCTGGGGTTGGGCGATCGGGCGGTCGGCCTCGATCGTGTCGAACAGCTCCCGCGCGGCGGCCTCGTCCCACAGCACGGCGACGTCGCCGCGCGGCGTCCAGTAGGCCGGGTCGGAGACGGGCACCGTCGTGAAGGTGACCTGTCTCATGTCCAGGTCGCGCATCTGGTACGCGATCTCGTTGATCGTGCTGGTGTCCAACCCCTGGTCGACGGTCATCGACGACAGGGCGCTGTCCACGAAGTCGGTCAGCTTCGCCGGGTTGGAGAGCGTCTCGGTGCTCATCGCCCTGTCGAGCATCGCGGACAGCACCTGCTGCTGGCGCTCGATGCGGTCCAGGTCGCCGCCCTCGGTGGCGCGGGTGCGGGCGAAGGCCAGGGCCTCGGTCCCGTTCACCCGGTGCGTGCCCGCCGCCATGTCCAGGTGGGCCTTGGGGTCGTGGATCGGCTGGGGCAGGCACACCTCGATACCGCCCAGGGAGTCCACCACGTCCACGAAGCCGTTGAAGTCCACCTCGACGTAGTGGTCGACGCGGACGTCGGTGACCGACTCCACGGTCCGCACGGCCAGCTGCGGACCGCCGTGGGCGTAGGCGGCGTTGATCTTGTCGGGGCCGTGTCCGGGGATGTCGACCCACAGGTCGCGGGGGATGCCGACGACGGTGACGCGGTCGCGGTCGTGGTTGAGCCGCACCAGCATCATGGTGTCGGAGCGCTGGCCCGGAACGGACCCCACGCTCAGCTCCTCCTGGGCCTCGTCGCTCATCTCGTCGCGGCTGTCGGACCCGATCACGAGGAAGGTCAGTCCACCGGTCGGTTCCGGGCGGTCCTCCTCGGAGAGGGCGCCGAACACGTCGAACCGGTTCAGGGCCCCCGACATCCAGCCGGTGAGCGCCCACGAGGTTCCCGAGGCCAGCAGGACCAGCACCGACAGCGCGCTCATCACCAGCAGGCCCGTGCGGCGGCGACGGACGGCGGCACTCGGCACGGTCACCCGTCCCGACCTGGCGGAGCGCTCGGGGGGCACGGGAGGCACGGGCTGGGAACGCTTGCGGCGGAACTCTCCCCCCGGTCCCTGCCGTCCCGCGTTGTCGTCGCTCATCGGCGTCCCCGTCCCACCCGGTCAGCGGTGTCCTTCATCTCTAGGTTGTCACCCGAATCGCCGAAGCGAGCGGGATGTCAACCCACGGCGTGTTGTCCTCCCCTTTGCGTGGGCTCACGGGCCCCTCACGATCCCCTCGTACGTGTGACGCTCCGTACCTCGGTGAGGTTCCGCCCGGAACGGCGCGGCCGGTGGTGCGACGGGCGCACGGCGGCGGTGACGCGGCGGGAGCGCGTTCGGTGCGTGCCCGCTCCGGAAGGGACGCGGGCGGTGGTGGAACGGGGTTCACGCGGGCCGACGCGGCCGCACGGGTGCAGTACCGTTGACGCGCGTACGACGCAGTCCTACGCGCGTACGACGCGCGTACGACGAGGTCCTACGCAGTACCCGACACGTCTTGATCCTGGGAAGTGCCCGTGTCCTGGCCGCCTGTCTCCGTCGTCATGCCCGTACTCAACGAAGAGCGCCACCTCGCCGCGGCGGTGGCGCACGTCCTCGCCCAGGAGTACCCGGGCGAACTGGAGGTCGTGCTCGGGGTCGGCCCCTCCTCGGACCGCACCCGCGAGGTCGCCGACGGGATCGCGGCCGCCGATCCGCGCGTCAAGGTCGTGGACAACCCCACGGGCAGGACCCCCTCCGGGCTCAACGCCGCCATCGGGAAGTCCTCGCACGACATCGTCGCCCGTATCGACGGACACGCCATGATGCCCTCGGACTACCTGCGGGTGGCCGTCGAGACGCTCCAGGAGACCGGTGCCGACAACGTCGGCGGGATCATGGCCGCCGAGGGCACCACCCCCTGGGAGAAGGCCGTCGCCGCCGCCATGACCTCCAAGGTGGGCGTGGGCAACGCGCGCTTCCACACGGGAGGGGAGGGTGGCCCCGCCGACACCGTCTACCTGGGTGTCTTCCGGCGTTCGGCGCTGGAGCGGGTCGGTGGCTACGACGAGGCGTTCCTGCGCGCCCAGGACTGGGAGATGAACCACCGCATCCGCACCACCGGCGGCACGGTGTGGTTCCAGCCGCGCATGCGGGTCTCCTACCGCCCCCGCCGCAACGTGCGCCTGCTCGCCAAGCAGTACTTCCACTACGGCCGCTGGCGCAGGGTGGTCTCCCGCCAGCACAGGGGCACCATCAACCTGCGCTACCTGGCGCCGCCCGTCGCCCTGACGGGCGTGGCCCTCGGGCTGGTCGGCGGCTTCTTCCTCTGGCCGCTGTTCCTGGTCCCGGCCGCCTACCTGGCGCTGGTCACCGTCGCGTCGGTACCGCTCGGCCGCGGCCTGCCCGCCGCCAGCCTGCCGATGATCCCGCTCGCGCTGGCCACCATGCACATGTCGTGGGGCGCCGGGTTCATCACCAGCCCGCCCGGGCTCGGCTCGGACTCGCGTACGGCGCAGGCCGCCAGGGCCTGACGCTCCGCCACAGGCCGTCTTCGGCCGCGTTTGGCCGCCTTCGGACACCGGTTCCCCTCCGTACGGGGGAGGGCCTTCTGCTAAGCAGGTGCGGAGAAGGAGCGTGTGCCCCATGGATGACTTGCGCGGCGACCAGGCCGTGTGGCGGTTCGACGGCGAGACCGTCGCGATCAGGTACGAGACGCAGGGCTGGTTCAAGGATCCGCTGCTCAAACGGATAGGCCAGCTCGAAGTTCCGATCGGCGCGATCGCCGAGGTCGACTTCCGGCCCGGCGCGGGCCGCAGGAAGGGGTGGATCCTCCAACTGCGCCTGCGGAACCGGACGGACCCCTACGCGGCGGTCGGCGCGATGCTCAGGGAGAAGTCCCAACCCTTCCGCCTCACCGGCCAGGCCAGCGGCGAACTGGTCGCCGAGTACATGGCCGACCAGATCCGGTTCGCCGCCGAGCAGCGCACCGAGCCGCCCGCCCCCGACACGGCCACCCGTCTGGTGCCCCGGCCGCCCCTCCACATCCAGACCTCCGAGGGCACCGCGACCATGGACGACGACGGCGTGCGCCTGGTCTGGTCCGGTGCCGAGGCCAGCGGCCGCAAGCGCAGGGCGCAGCGCCGGGAGTACGGCATCACCGAGATCACCGGTGCGGAATGGGTGCCCTCCGACGGTTGGGAATGGGGCTACCTGCGCCTGGTCACCACCGGAGGCGGGGAGAGCTCGGCCAAACCCAGACAGGACCTCAACGTCCTCGTCGCCGACGAGGGGAACGAGAACTACGACACCCTGCTCATGGCCGCGACCGTCACCGCCCACGTGTGGGCCCGCGCGGAGCGGGGTTCCGGCGGTGGGGAGGGACGGAACGCGGTCGCCAGACTCAGGGACCCGCGGTGGTGGCTGGACACGGCGGCGAGGTCGGTGNACCTGCCGATCGGCTCCGGCGCGCAGGGCACCGGACCGGGGGAGACCCCGGAGGCCGGGGCCCCTCCCGGGGAGGCGGCCGGGAGCGGCGACACCGAGTGGATCTTCCGGCAGATCGAGCGACTGGGCGACCTGCACGCCAGGGGACTGCTCACCGACGAGGAGTTCTCCGCCAAGAAGGCCGAACTCCTCAACCGGATCTGAGGGGCCGGGTGGGGTTCAGGAGTCCCCGGAGCCGTCGGAACCCTCGGTGCCGCCGCCGACCTCCTTGAGGGCGGACACCGTCCCGGGCACGTCGTCCACCACGACCGCGTCCATCCCCGCGTCGGCGAAGCGGGCCGCGTCCACCGGGTCCGGGCACCAGGAGACCACCTCGATCCCCGCCCGGTGGGCCAGGTCCACGGTGTACTCCACCGACCTGCGACCCGGTCGGGGCGCGTCCCCGGTCAGGCCGAACGAACGCGCGTCGATCGCCACGACCGGGCACCCCATCCCCGCGGCCCCCGCCACGGCCTGGTCCAGCGGGTTGCGCACGAACGGCATCCACGCCGTCGGCACGCCGGGTGCCTCCTCGCGGACGGCGAGCAGGACGGCGGGGTCGAAGGAGCAGACGAACACCCGGCGACGCTCCGCCTCCTCGCGCAGGTACGGCAGGAGAAGGGACACCGTCCGCCGTGACGGGGCGTCGACCGCGTCCTCCATCACCGACTTGACGTCCACGTCCAGCCCCACACCGGGCGGGATCGCGGCCAGGCCCTCCTCCAGACCGAGCAACCCGGCCGCGGCGCACTCGTGCGCGGGCAGGTCCACGATCCAGCGGCCGTCGTCCAGGGCGTCGTTGTGGTACAGCACCAGCGCGTCGTCGGCGGTGCGGCGCACGTCGATCTCGACCCAGTCGGCCCCGGCCCGCGCCGCGGCGGCGTAGGACTCGGCCGTGTTCTCCCGGGCGCCGTCCACCACGCCGCGCCCCGCGCCCCGGTGTCCGATCACCTCCGTCGCCTCGAACACCCCGCTCACGCGTCCACCCCCGACAGGGCGGCGCGCTCCCGCATCCGGCGCAGCAGGGTCCCGGCGACCTCCACGTCGCCCGGGTTGGTCACCTTGATGTTGGTCTCCTCGCCCGGCACGATCCGTACCTCCTCCTCGGGCAGGTACCGCAGCACCACGCCGCAGTCGTCGGTGGCCACCAGGTCGGGGTCCGCGGTCGCCAGTTCGTAGGCGCGGCGGACCACGCCGAGCCGGAAACCCTGCGGTGTCTGCATCCGGCGAAGCCCCGCGCGCGGCGGGACCTGCGCGATCACCTCGCCGCCGGACCGGCCGGGCTCCACCCGCACCACGGTGTCGGCGCTGGGGACCGCGACCCCGACCGCGCCGACCCGTCCCAGTGCCTTCACGCACGCGCTGATCGTGTCCGGGAGGACGAGCGGGCGCGCGGCGTCGTGCAGCAGCGCCAGGTCGGTGTCGGACGCGTGCTCCATCGCGGCCAGGGCGGCGAGGGAGGTGTCGGTGCGGGTCGCGCCACCCGGGAGGACCGCGCTGACCTTGGTGAACCCGGCCGCGGAGACGATCTCCCCGACCCTGTCCAGGTACTCCTCCACCATGAGCACGACGATCTCGTCCACGTCCGGGCACGCCTCGAACGCGGCGATGGAGCGCTCGATGATGGGCCGCCCCTCCAGGGGCAGCAGCTGCTTGGGGGTGGACGCGCCCATCCGCGCGCCGACCCCTCCGGCCAGAACCGCCGCGATCACGCGCGGACGCATGGCTCCACCACTTTCCGTCGTCCACGGCCGCCGTCCACGGCGGGC
>NZ_ANAX01000154.1 GCF_000341065.1 Nocardiopsis halotolerans DSM 44410
CCCTGGCACGCTCGGCCGGGTTCGGGTCTCCTGGATGTACGGGGGGTTCCCGGGGCCCGCCGACACCGTGCTGCCCGCGATCCTCCGCGGCCCACGGCCACGCGGCTCGCCAACCGACGCGACCCCCCGGTCACACGCTCCCGCGGCCCGCGGTCCCAGGCCCCGAACCGGTGTGCCTCCGGTGCGTTCCCGGCCGAGGCTAGCCGACCGTCCGGTACACCGGGGGTCACGGGGGGCGGAGGCGCAAAACGTACATTCGTGACGGGTCGGGTGGCGCGATCCGTCGTGCGCGACGGTAACCTATGGACGCCTGTATGGCGTGCCCGGTCCCGATCTCCTCCCAGAAGCGGTCGTCGAACCGGGCGCGGTCCGTGACATCCCCCGGTCGCCCGGACACGCTCCCCCGCCTCGGTACGCCGTGCGGGGTGGACCGCGTATGTCGGCCGGTGCGCGCAGGTGAGTACGAACACGCCCGTCCGGCCGCAGCGCGGACCGGACGAGATCAACCCTTGGAGGTGGCGGTGGCGTCAAGGGCGCTGGCCGTCTGGGAGCACCGGAAGGTCGTCGGCCTCCTGGTCCGGCGCGACCTGAAGGTCAAGTACCAGCAGTCCGTACTGGGTTACGCCTGGACGATGTTGGAGCCCCTGGCTCTGACGATGGTCTACTTCTTCGTCTTCGGCGTCATCCTCGACGCGCAACGCGGAATGCCGGAGGAGGCCCAGGTCCAGGGCGGCTTCATGTTGTTCCTCGTGGCGGGGATCCTGCCGTGGAACACCTTCGGGGCGATCCTGTCCGAGGCCCCCCGTGCGATGATCACCCACTCCAAGCTGATCACCACCATGAAGGTCCCCCGGGAGATCTTCCCCACGGCCACGGTCGGCACGAAGTTCGTCGAGTACCTGCTCACCTGGCCGGTGCTGATCCTCTTCGTGTTCTTCTCCGGCGGCAGGCCCTCGTGGGAGGGCGTGCTGCTGTGGCTGCCGCTGGCCGTCGTGCTCCAGTTCGCCTTCGGCCTCGGCCTCACCCTCTTCCTGTCCGCGGTCAACGTGCTGCTGCGCGACGTGGAGCGCCTGGTGCGCATCGCCTCCCGCCTGCTGTTCTACGGCTCGGCGGTCCTCTTCCCGGCCACGCTGGTGCTCTCCTCGACCGAGGTCCCGGAGTGGGCCAAGGTCCTCTTCCAGCTCAACCCGCTGCTGGGTATCTTCGAGATGCACCGTGCCGTGTGGTTCGCCGGATTCGAGGAACTCACCCCGAGCACTCTCGCGTTGTCCTCGTCGGTGGTCGGTTCGATCCTCATGCTGATCATCGGATACTGGACGTTCCGCCGTCTGGAGATGTCCGTCCTGAAGGAGCTGTGATGGCGCAGACGACCTACGGCGCCGGGACCACCGGGCCGGTCATCGAGGCCAAGGGGCTCGGCGTCAAGTTCGCCGTGAACCGCCGCCGCAAGCGCAGCCTGCGCGAGATGTTCATCCACGGGAACAAGCGCGACCCCAACGCCGAGGGCGACGAGTTCTGGCCGCTGCGCGACGTCACGTTCGAGATCGGGCGGGGCGAGTGCGTCGGCATCGTGGGCAAGAACGGCACCGGTAAGTCGACCCTGCTCAAGCTCATCGCCGGGGTGCTCCTCCCCGACGAGGGCGAGGTCCACGTCCACGGCAAGGTCGCTCCGCTGCTGGAGCTGCGCGCCGGCTTCAACGACAACCTCACCGGCCGCGAGAACGTGTACCTGGTCGGCTCCCTGCACGGTATGACCGAGAAGCAGATCGACGAGCGCTTCGACGAGATCGTCGACTTCGCCGAGATCAAGCCGAAGTTCGTGGACACCCCCGTGCGCCACTACTCCAGCGGTATGAAGGTGCGGCTCGGGTTCGCGCTGATCTCCCAGCTGGAGCACCCGATCATGCTGGTCGACGAGGTGCTCGCGGTCGGCGACAAGGCCTTCAAGAAGAAGTGCTACGAGGCCATCGACCGCATGCTGGCCAACCAGCGCACGATGGTCCTGGTCTCGCACAACGAGAGGGACCTGCGCCGGTTCTGCAACCGCGGGCTCTACGTCAAGGGCGGCGGTCTCGCCCTGGACACCGACATCGACGCCGCGCTCGCCGCCTACAACGACGACACCCAGGCGGAGATCGACGCGCGCAAGAAGCGCGACGCGGAGAAGAAGAAGCGCGCGGAGCAGAAGGCCAAGGAGGCCGAGGCCAAGGAGGCCGACGGGGACGGGAACGGCGACGGCGGCAGGACCGCCTGAACCGCGCCACCCGCGTTCCCGCACGTCGACGACGCGCTCCGCCGGAGTCCTCCGGCGGAGCGCGTCGTCGTTGTTCCCGCATGTCCGGAAAAGGCCCCGTGCACCCCCAGCCGCGGCGTGACGCTCACTTTGTGTGTGTCAGTGGTTGAATGACTACCCATAGTGAGAAAGCGTGTCTCCCAGCTGAGTGGGGGAGGGACGGCCATGGCCGACGGCGGCACGGTGGCGCGGTGGGTCGCGCGGAGGTTGGAACACGGACACGTCACCCGGGCGGGGATGAGCCGGATCAGCGTCCTGGCGGCGGTCGGCGCGGCGGTCTGGTTCTCCCGGGGCGACATGGCCGGCGGCCTGGCGGGATCGGCCTTCCTGGGCACGGTCCTGTTCTGCGACGCGGTCCGGGAGCGCATGCGGGCCCACCGGCGCGACGCCCTCACCCTGTGGCTCGCGGCGATGCTGTCGCAGCTGCGCGAGTACGTGGTCTACCTCGGCCTGACGGCGGGTGCGGTGCTCACCGGGATCAGCGGCGCCTGGGGATGGGCCGCGGGCGCGCTCGTCGCCCTGGCCCTGCGTGACTCGCTTCTGCTGGCCGGGTCCGCCCCGGCCGCCCCCGGTACGGGCCAGAGCGCGCGGTCGCCCCTTTCGTCCTCCCAGCGGCGCACTGGCGGTTTTCTGGATGGTCTCGCGCCCCGGCCGCCCCAGGGGTCGCGTGACAGCGATCCCGGGCTGACCGCGCGCCTGTTCGGTGCGGCGGCGGTGGACGGCACCGGCGTCTCCGACGCCACCGGGGCCGGGGAGCCCGGCGGGAAGTCCGGAGGGCCGAGGGGCGCCGGGGGAGTCGGGACCACACCGGTGGCCTACTCCGCTCCCTCCGCCACGGAGGCGCCCACCCCGCTGCGCCGCCTCGCGGCCTTCCCCCAACCCGTGCGTTTCGCGGCCATCGCGGTGGCGGCCACCCTCGGGGACGCGCGCGTCGCCTTCGTGACCCTCATCGTCGGCTGCGTCGTCGCGGCCACCGCCCACCTCGTCGATCCGACCGGGGCCCGGCGGTGAACGGAGTCGACACGGGCGCGGGACCGGAACCGGAGGAACGCACCCCGACCGACCCGGACCTACGCCTTCTCCGTGACGATGGACACATCTCGCTCCTGCTCGGCAGGATCGCGCCGGGAGCCGTGCCACCCCTGCTCACCGTGCTCACCGGCCTCCTGGTCGCCACGACACTGCTGGCGGCAGGCCACGGACGGCTGGCAGGCATTACCCTGTTCGCACCGGTCGCTGCCCTGCTACTGTCCGGACTGGCCTCGGGCCATCCCCACGACGGACGGTTCGACTGGCTCGTGCCACCCGTCCTGCGCGTCACCGAGTACGGGTACCTGGCGGTCCTGGGGCTGGCGTCCGGCGTACCGGGTCCACTGGTGTTCGTACTCTTGATGACGGTCGCCTGCCACCACGGCGACGACGCGACGCGTCCCACGGTCGGCGTGGAACGGCCCGCCCGCGGGGCGGCGCTCGGCTGGGACGGCCGCATGCTCGTCGTCGCGGTCGGAGGAGCGCTGCACGCGCTCGCCGCCGCCTACGGCATACTCGCCGGATACCTGGCGGTGCTGCTCGTCCGCGAGGCCGCGCGCACCTGGAGCGCGACACCGGTGGCGAACGTGCGCGCCAGCGCCACCCCCGGCGATGGCGACACCGACCTGGGCGATCCCCGGATCACCCGACCAGGCCACGTAGACGGGGGCCGACCGGCCGCCGGAACGAACGGGGAGGCGTGAGAGGCCTCCCCGACCTAAGGAGGAACACGCCCTCATGCTCGGAATGGTTCTCGCCGCAGGCGCGGGTCGACGCCTACGTCCCTACACCGACACCCTGCCCAAGGCCCTGGTGCCCGTCGACGGTGAGACGACCATCATGGACATCTCGCTGCGCAACCTCGCGGCGGCCGGTCTCACCGACGTCGTCGTCGTGGTCGGCTACCGCGCCGAGGCGGTCGAGGAGCGCAAGGAGGCCCTGGAGGAGCGCCACGGCGTCAAGCTCACCCTCAGCCACAACGACAAGGCCGAGGAGTGGAACAACGCCTACTCCCTGTGGACCGCGCGTGAGTTCTTCTCCGAGGGCGTCCTCCTCGTCAACGGTGACACGGTTCACCCCGCGGGCGTCGAGGAAACGCTACTCGCCGCACGGGGACCGGAGCTCCTCCTCGCGGTGGACAACGTCAAAAGCCTCGCTGAAGAGGAGATGAAGGTGACCCTCGACGAGGAGGGCCACCTGCGGAGGATCACCAAGCTCATGGACCCGGCCACCGCCGCGGGCGAGTACATCGGAGCCACCCTCATCGAGGGCTCCCTGGACGCCCGCCTCGCCGACGCCCTCAAGGCCACCTGGGAGCGCGACCCGCAGCTGTACTACGAGGACGGCTACCAGGAGCTGGTCAACCGCGGGGAGAAGGTCGCCGTGGCGCCGATCGGCAAGGTGGACTGGGTCGAGGTCGACGACCACGACGACCTGGCCAAGGCGAGGGAGATCGCGTGCCGCTACTAGCCCGTATGCTCCCCTCCCCGCTGGCGATCGACGTCCGGCGGGGAGCCGTCTCCTCCCTCGGCACGGTGCTCGCCGACCGGAGGATCGCCACCGAGGGCCGCATCGCCGTGGCCGTCGGTCCGGGGCAGGGCGCGCAGATCGCCGCCGATCTGGACCTGCCCAACTGCGAGGTCTTCCAGGTCGAGGAGGGTACCGTCGACGCCGCCACCGAGCTCGGTAAGCGGCTGCGCTCGGGCGCCTACGAGGCGGTCGCCGGGATCGGCGGCGGCAAGACCATCGACGTCACCAAGTTCGCCGCGACCATGGCGGGCATCCCCATGGTGGCCGTGGCCACGAACCTGGCGCACGACGGCATCGCCTCCCCGGTCAGCTCCCTGGAGCACGAGGGCGGCAAGCCCTCCATCGGGGTGACCATGCCCATCGCCGTGGTCATCGACCTCGACTACGTCCGAGCGGCCCCCTCCCACCTGGTCCGTTCGGGCATCGGCGACGTGGTCAGCAACATCTCCGCCATCGAGGACTGGCACCTGGCCGGCCGGGTCAACGACGAGCCGGTGGACGGCATGTCCGTCACCTTCGCCAGGGTCGCGGCCGAAGCGGTCCTGAACCGCCCCGACTCCGTGGAGTCCGACGCCTTCCTCACGGTGCTCGCCGAGGGCCTGGTGCTCTCGGGGATGGCCATGTCGGTCGCCGGGTCCAGCCGCCCGGCCAGCGGCGCGTGCCACGAGATCCTGCACGCGGTCACCCAGCTCCACCCGGGCGTCAGCAACCACGGCGAACTCGCCGGACTGGGCGCGCTGTACGCGTCCTTCCTCCGGGTGCGGCACCTGGACTGGTCGCAGTCGCGGATGGACGAGATCCGCGACTGCCTGATCCGCCACGAGCTGCCCGTCGTGCCCTCCGACGTCGGACTCGACGAGGCGGAGTTCGCGCGGGCGGTGGTCCACGCTCCGGGCACCCGTCCGGGCCGGTTCACCATCCTGGAACACCTGAACCTCTCCGAGGACGAGATCGGACGGAGCGTCAAGGACTATGTCGAAGCCGTCGGTCGCTGAGGTCCGCGCGGGCGGCCAGCCCGCCGGTATCAAGGAGAGGACGAACGAGGAGCACTGGGCGGGCCGCCTCTACATGCGCGACCTGTCCCCGTACCTGACCGCGTTCTTCGTCCGCCTCGGCGTCCCCCCGAACCCCATCACCTACCTGATGATGGCCTTCGGCGTGCTCGCCGGGGTCGTGGTCGCCTTCGGCGGCCTGTGGTCGGCGATCGTGGCGGCGCTGTTCGTGCAGATCTACCTGCTGCTGGACTGCTCCGACGGTGAGGTGGCCCGTTACACCGGCCGCACCAGCGTGGCCGGGATCTACCTGGACCGGATCGGCCACTACGTGTCGGAGATCGCGCTCCTCATCGGTCTGGGCCTCCGCGCCCAGGGCGAGTGGGAGGCGGGCGGCTGGGTCGTCCTGGGCATGGCCGCCGCGATCGGTGTCGCGCTGATCAAGGCCGAGACCGACAACGTGGTGGTGGCCCGTGCCAAGGCGGGCCTGCCGGAGAAGATCACGGACGAGGCGATGCGTCCGCGCTCGTCCGGGCTGAGCCTGGCCCGCCGCCTGGCCTCGGCGCTGAAGGTCCACCGCCTCATCCAGGCGGTGGAGCTGTCCCTGATCCTCGTGGTGGCGGCCGTCGTGGACGCCCTCCTCGGTGATCTGACGGCCACCCGGGTCCTCGTGGCGGCGTGTGCCGCCGTGGGGGTGCTGATGAGCGCCGCGCACTTCGTGAGCGTGGTCGCGTCGAGGCGCCTCGAGTAGGTCCCCGAGCGCGGGGCGCGGACCCGGGAGGTTCCGGGAGAAGCGGTGCGGGCAACGCGCTGGTGACATTGACGTCACAAACGGGGCCGTGCAGGTTACCCTGTTCACGGTCCCGTGCACCTTTCTTTTATTCTTTCGTTAGTCTGTTTCTGCGAGTGTTGGCGTGTGTCAACCTTCCAGCAACACGTCGTCCACTGAACGGTCGCAAGTATGGCCACACCCGTGATTCCGCCCTCGTCGAGCCCGGAGCAGCCCGCGGTGGAGGGTGCCACAGCGCCCAGAGCCGAACGGAGCCGTCCCCAGGTGTCCGCGCCCACCCTGTCCTGTGTCCTGCTCACGATGGGCACCCGCCCCGCCGAACTGCGCCGGGCGATCACCAGCGTGTTCGAGCAGGAGGACGCGGACGTCGAGGTCGTGGTGGTCGGCAACGGCGCGGACCTGCCGGAACTGCCCGAGGGCGTCACGCGGGTGCGGCTGCCGGAGAACGTGGGTATCCCCGAGGGGCGCAACCACGGGGTGCGGGCGACCAAGGGTGACGTCATCCTGTTCCTGGACGACGACGGCTGGTACCGCTCCACGGACCTGGCCCGGCACGTGCGCGAGCGCTTCGCCGCCGACCCGTCGCTGGGCGCCCTGTCCTTCCGGATCGCCGACCCCGACGGCGGCCCCGACCAGCGCCGCCACGTGCCGCGCCTGCGCGTGGGGGACTCCCGCCGGTCGAGCGTGGTGACCACCTTCCTGGGCGGGGCCTGCGCGATCCGGCGCACCGCATTCGACGAGGGCGGCGGCCTGCCGGGGGACTTCTTCTACGCCCACGAGGAGACCGACCTCGCCTGGCGGATCATGGACGCCGGTTACGGGATCGAATACGACGCCGACGCGGTGATGTACCACCCGGCCGTGGTGCCGACGCGGCACGAGAACTTCTACCGGCTCAACGCCCGCAACCGGGTGTGGCTGGGCCCCCCCCANGCGGTCTACCTGGGCACCTGGGTGGGGCTGACGGTGTTGCGCGAACGCGACCGGAGCGCGCTACGCTCCTGGTTCGCGGGCTTCCGCGAGGGCTGGCGTGAGGACGCCGGTCCGCGTACCCCGATCCGCTGGTCGACCGCGTGGCGGATGACCCGAGCCGGGCGCCCACCGATCATCTGACTCTCCCGGCCGGTCCCGGCCGGGTGGCGGGGACCGGGCACGGACGTGACGGCGCGGCCCTCCCCGGCGCGGCCGACGTCACTATCCGAAGGAGAGACGTGGGTTCCTCACTGCTCCTCATCATCGGCATCCTGGTGGTTCTGGTGCTCGTGGTGGGGGTCGTCGGCCTCATCATCTTCCTGGCCGTCAGGTCGGGTAGGTCCACACGCCAGGCCCAGCCGCCCTACCAGGATGGTCAGTGGGGTCCACAGCAGCCCCAGCAGCCTCAACCGCCCCAGGGTGGACCGCAGGGTCCGCAGCCCCCGCAGGGCCAGTGGGGTCCCCAGCAGCCGCCCCGGGGCCAGTGGGGCCCGCCGCCTCCCGGTCCCCGGTAGTCTTCCCACGCCGCAGGAAGGCCGCCCCGGGGCACCGGTGAAAGCGGTGGGTCGCTGGTGGCGGAACAGCGGTTTCCAGATCCGAGGGCGGGGCGATGAGCATGTCCGGGCAGCCTCTGGTCCAGGCGTCCGAGAGTCCCGTCGTCCCGCGCCCGGCACCCAGTCCCACCGCCCTGCGTGAGGCCGTCGCGCGCATCACTCCCCCGCGGGTCAGAGAGTTCGACCGCCAGCTCGTCGAGGCGAGCACCAACGCCCAGACAGGACGGACCCTGGGCCCGCTGTGGCTGTTCCGTCGTTCGTGGGCCCAGTTCGTGGAGGTCCACAGATATCCCGACGTGGCCCGCAGGCACGAGGAACTGCTGGCGATGGTCGAACGGGGCCATTCGGACACGCGGAGGGCCGCCGTGGAGATCTCCCGCATCCTGGCCTGGGCTGACGGGGGCTGGACGAGTGAACGAATGCTCCTGGTGCTTCGAGCCCGCCGACCTGGATGAGGGCCTACCGGTCGGAGCGGTCGCCGAGACCGAACGGTTGGCGACGGAACTGGCGGCCATGGGGTGCTGAGGCCGACCACGTGGGACGCCCGCAGGGCCGGCCAGGAGGGCTGAGACGGTTTCCCCCGGGTAACGAGGTGGGGTTCTCCTCCTGTCCGGCCGCACACCGCCTACGGGAGATCGTGATCGTGCAGGTCGTCCTGTGGCCGCACAGGACGTGACGTGACTGGGGGCCGGACACTCGACGGTGTCCGGCCCTTCGCGTACGCACTGACCGGAGGGCGGAGGGGGCTATCAGATCGCCAACTGTTGCCGCTTGACAATAGTTGTCCTTATCGGCATTGTTTGCGGTTGGGAAGCCCGCCCCAGCGGCGGTCGCGGCCCCGGGCAGCGCGGGGACGCGGAGGCTCCACCCGTGCGTGGCGTCGAGCTTTCCGTCCGAACCGCGCGCCAGCGGTCTCACGCCGTGCGGAAGTTCGGTTGACCAGAGCTGTCGGAGCGTTCGTCGGAGCGGCTCGCCGCATCGCGGAAGGACGCGAGTCCTTCCAGGAGCATCGCCCGCTTACGCGGGGGCATGCGGGCGATGACCTCGTGGAGCTCCGCCTCCCTGCGGGCCCTGAGGTCACGCAGGAAGGAACGGCCGCTCTCGCTCAGCCAGAGCCTCAGCTCCCGGCGACTGTTCGGACTCGCTGTCCGGTTGACGAAGCCGACCGCCTGGAGGCGGTCACACAGCCTGCTCACGGACGGAGGGGTGGAGCCCAGGCGTTCGGTCACGGTGCGCAGGTTCACGCCGTCCTCCTCCTCAAGGATGAAGAGCACCTTGAGCTGTGGAGGAGAGACCGGCGAGGAGGCGATCTCGCGGCCACGCCCCCAGAGCACTTCCATGAGTTCGGTGACGGTGGAGGCCGCACGGGCCGCCTCGGCCGTCTGCTCCTGCGATTCAGGACTCACTTTCCACTCTCACAAATCGCGTCTGTGAGTCGTACCCGTCCGTGATCGGAAAACGGGTACCTCCACGACCATAACGGAACACCCGGTTCCGTGCCCGCCGACCGTACCCGTGCCGGTGCGCGGGTACCTTCCACCAGGCACAGAGAACACAGGTCGATCCAGTGAACAGATCCGAGACCGTAGTGCGGTCCCTCCGTGAAGCCGAACCCCACGGGCTCATGGCGGTCCTCCGCGAGGCGCTCGCGGAGAACTACGCGGTGGTGTCCGCCGAACTCTTCCTCGCCGACTACGGACTCAAGGTACTCTGCCACGTCCCCGATCCGCCCGAGGAGTGCGCGGGGGAGTACTCCGTCTTCAACAGCGTCGTGGGCAGGGTCTTCGGCGCCCAGGAGACCTACGTCGAGGACAGTTTCGGCTCCGAGGCCGTGACCGCCCACCTCCCGGTGACCTCGCGCGGTGACAGGTTGGGCGTGCTCACCGTCGAACTGAAGGCGGGCGACTCCTCCAAGGAGGTGTTCGAGGAGCTGGGGGAGATCGCCAGGGCCCTCGGCCACGAGCTCCTCGTGGCCGAACGCGACACCGACGTCTACCGCTCACTGCGCCGCAGGGACCGCCTCACCCTGGCCGCCGAGGTGCAGTGGGACCTCCTTCCCGGCCGGGGCTACGAGTGCTCCGAGTACAGCATCGGCGCCCAGCTCGAACCCGCCTACTCCATCCGCGGTGACAACTTCGACTGGTCGGCCGCGCCGGACCGGCTGACCCTCAGCATCACCAACGGCATGGGCGAGGGTATCGACGCCTCGCTCCTGAGCAGCCTCGCCGTCAACGCCCTGCGCAACGCCCGACGCGGCGGGATCCCGCTCGCCGACCAGGTCGCCCTCGCCGACAAGGCCGTCTACGCCCACTATCGGGGCGAGCGCTACCTGGACGTCCTCCTGCTCGGTTTCGACCCCGAGACCGGACGGGTGCAGGTGGTCGACGCCGGTTCGCCCCTCCTCTACCGGCTGCGCGGTGACCAGGTCGACCAGCTGCCCTTCGAGGCACAGCTGCCCCTGGGCATGGCCGAGGACACCGTGTACACGGAGGAGTGCTTCACGGTCGAACCCGGTGACCGGCTGGTGTTCGTCAGCGACGGGGTGTTCGACGCCCGGGGCGAATCGGAGAAGGAGACCTTCGGCGACAGGGCCCTGGCCCACGCCATCCTGGCCACCAGGCTGGTGCCCAGCGCGTCCGTTCCACAGGAGATCCTGCGCCAGCTGTCCGAGTACCGGCGTGAGAACGAGCCGGTCGACGACGCGCTCGTGGTCTGCCTGGACTGGCGGGGCAGGAGCTGACGGGGGGCCTCCGGCGGAGGGGGCGGGTTCCGTCCGGTGACACCGCTCATCAGGGGAGACGCTACGTACCGTTCCGTTGCCAGCGGTTGCGTGGTTCCGTCACCGGTTTGGTAGACAGTTGCCATGCGGCAAACGAACGCGTCGTGACGCTGCCCACGAATGACTCACGAGGAGATCCATGACTGACGGAGCGTCCGGCCCCTCCCGGTCGGGAACGGAGGCCGTGTCCGGGGTTCTCCGGCGCCGCCGGGAGCAGATCGCCCAGCGCTGGGCCGATCTCCCGCTCTTCCAGGCGGGGCGACTCCGGGTAGTGCGGTGACCGCGACGGTTCCCCGGACCGGCCTCGTCCGGGGTGCGAGCACCTCGTCACACCGGTGACGTGTCCGGTCGGTCCGTGAGGCGGTGCCTGGAACGCACGTGGGGCCGGGCGCCCCCGTCGGTGTCTACCTTGGGGCTCCGCTCCGCCCGCCCGTCGCCCACCATCGCCCGCCGGGGCGCTCCGCGCCTCGGCGGGCTTCCACCCTCGACGGGTGCTCCGCGCAGTACTTTCCCTGTTCGGGCGTCCCCGAAGGCGGGAACCTTCGGATCCTCCGGTGTGACGGCTCGTGCCCACGCCGCCGCCCGCCACCACCCTCAAACGACGGCCTGCGGCCGCGGCGTCCGTCGTCCCGCCCACGAATCCTCCGGAGCCCCGCCGACGCACGAACGGTGCCCGGCCCCACGTCGGATCCCGGAAGGGATCAGATCTCGGTGACGGCCTCGTCGTACTCCAGGCGCGGCAGGCGGTCGAACCACGCGTCGGGGCCCGGCCTGCCGACGTTCATGACCACGAGCGGCCGGAGCGTGGAGTCCTCACCGAAGAACTCGCGGCGCACGCCGTCGGCGTCGAAGCCGGTCATCGGCCCGGCGGCCAGCCCCGCGGCGCGCACGCCGACGATCAGGTACCCGATCTGGAGGAAGGCGTTCTGGAGCGCCATGGACTCGCGGGCCTCGACGGGCATCCCGGAGAAGTTGTCCCGGGCGTCGGGCGCGACCGGGAAGGTCTTCGGGAAGTGCTCGTGGAAGTCGGAGTCCGCCGACAGGATCAGGGTCAGCGGGGCCGTCGAGGTCTTCGGGCCGTTGTTGCCCGCCATGTGCGGCACGAGCCGCTCACGCGCCTCGGGCGAACGCACCGCGGTGACCCGCAGCGGCTGGTTGTTCATCGCGGTCGGCCCGTACTTGACCAGGTCGTAGATCGCGCGGACCTGCTCGTCGGTCACCGGTTCGTCGGTGAAGCTGTTGGCGGTGCGGGCGTCGCGGAACAGCAGGTCCTGGGCGACCTTGTCGAGAACCAGCGCGTCAGTCATGTGTTTCCTCGGTCGTGCTCGTGGCGTTGCGGGGGGCCTCCCGGAATCGGTTCCGGCATGGTCCACAACACTACTTATCGAGGAAGATATTTCCTGAGGGGGTAGCTGTGGGGTCAATCACGCACGGGGGCGCGCTGGTCGCCCCTCGGGCAGGGCACCGAGGGGACCGGACCGGCCGCCTCGTCCACCCACGCCTCCAACCGCTTCACGAACAGGCGGGCCTGTACCGGCCAGTGGAAGGACGACCGCGCGATCCCGTGCCCCGTGCGGGCCAGGCTCCGGCGCAGCCCACCGTCCCGGCGCAGCCGCAGGACCGCGTCCGCCGCCGCCGAGACGTCCCCGAAGGGCACCACCAGGCCCGACGGCCCCTCGGGGCGGCCGGTCACCAGGCCCTGCGCCATCGGGTTGGGCGTGGTCACCACCGGCAGGCCGTGCGCCATGTACTCCACGACCTTGGTCGGCATCGAGTGCCGGTAGTTGGGTGTGTCGTGCAGCAGGCTCAGCCCCGCCGTGGCGCCAGCGCAGATCCGCAACGCCCGGTCGTTGGGCACGAAGCCGTACCAGTGCAGGACGCCCTCCTGCTGGGCCTCGCGCAGCAGCGGCCGCACACCGGCGTCGGCACCGCCGATCACCTCCAGGCGCACACCGTGCGGGCTCAGCATGCGCCCCAGTTCCACCAGCTCGTGCGCGCCGCGCGCCTCGGACACCTGGCCCAGGTACACGACCCGGTCGTCGCCCGGCTCGCGCCCGGGGGACTCCGGCACCTCGGTGGTGTTGGGGACCACGGGGTGTTCACGGCGGAAGCGGGAGCGGTACCCCTCCTCGGCCAGCAGTAGCCGCATCCGGCGTTCCGCGCGCCGCTCGAAGGAGCGCACCACCGTGCCCAGCGGGCGCCGCAGCGGCCGGGGCACCCACGCCTTGGTGAGCAGGGCCGCGGCCGTGTCCTCGTGCACGTCCCACACCGTCACGGGGCGTTCGGAGGGCAGGGCCATCAGGAGCTCGGGGTCGTGGAAGAGGAGGAGGTCGGCCTGGGGCGCCTGCTCGGCGAGGACCGCGCGGGCGGCGCGCAGCGAGGACAGCCGCTCGCGACCGGAGGCGCGCGGCACGTCCACCGAGCGCAGTTCCGACCACGGGGTCACCCCGCACTCGCGGAACGGCGCCACGTAGGTCACGGTGTGCCCCGCGTCCAGCAGGGCGCGGATCTGCCGGTGCAGGATCCGGGCGTCCTCCGGGTGGTGCACAACCGTGGCCACAAGCGCGTGCATCGAGTTCACCTACCTGTGTCACCGTCGGGCGTTCAGCGAGGCCTCGTCCGCTCCTGGTAGGGCGGTACCAGCCTTGCGACACGCTATTCAGCGGGGAAGACGCGCCGAGAAAAGCCCGGTGGCCGTGCGGGGTGCAGGAGGTGAACCTTCGGTCAGGGGAGGGTGAACGCCGAAAGGCACGCCGATGGACACGGTGTGTCCGGATCGGCGTGCCTGTTCCCGGGGCGCCTCAGGTCACAGGACCTGGAACCCCTCGCGTGGGACGTGGCGCCGGACCTGCGCCGGAACCGGCGCGGCGGCCTCGGTCTCGGGCTCGGGGCGGCGCAGCACGCCCCGCGTGTCCAGGAGCAGCCGCGCGTACTCCTCCAGCCGCTTGGGCCGGTACTCGCTGTGGTCGGTGAGCAGGATGACCAGGTCGGCCTCGGCCAGCGCCTGCTCCAGGTCGGTGGAGCGGGGCACGTCCACCCCGTCGACCTGCCAGGACTCCACGTGCGGGTCGTGGTAGGTCAGCGTGGCGCCCTTGGCGGCCAGCTTGCGCGCGACCGGGCGGGCCGGGGACTCGCGCTGGTCGGCGATGTCGGCCTTGTAGGTGACGCCCAGCAGCAGCACCTTGGACCGCGACAGCGCCAGACCGGCGTCGTTGAGCAGCTCCTGCGCCCGCTGGATGACGTAGGAGGGCATGCGGCCGTTGATCTCCTGGGCCAGCTCCACGAACCGGAACGGGTAGCCGAGGGTCTTGACCTTGTACGACAGGTAGTTCGGGTCGATGGGGATGCAGTGACCGCCCACGCCCGGACCCGGGTAGAAGGCCTGGAAGCCGAACGGCTTGGTGGCCGCCGCCGCGATGGCGTCCCACAGGTCCACGCCCAGCTCCTGGCAGAAGATGGCCATCTCGTTGACCAGGGCGATGTTGACGTGCCGGTAGGTGTTCTCCAGCAGCTTGGCCATCTCCGCCTCGCGGGTGCCGCGCGCCCGCACCACCGTGCCCACGAAGGCGGAGTAGAAGGCCGCCGCGGCCTCCCCGCACGCCTCGGTCAGGCCGCCGACCACCTTGGGCGTGTTGGCCACGCCGAAGGTCGGGTTGCCGGGGTCGATGCGCTCGGGCGAGAAGGCCAGGTGGAAGTCGGCGCCCGCGACGAGGCCGGACTTCTCCAGCAGCGGGCGGACCACCTCCTCGGTGGTGCCGGGGTAGGTGGTGGACTCCAGGATGACCAGGGTGCCCGGCCGCAACTGGGCGGCGATCGACTCGGCCGCGGACGTGACCGCGCCCAGGTCGGGGCCGCCCTCGGGCGACAGCGGTGTGGGCACGCAGATCACGATGGTGCGGGCCGTGGCCAGACACGCCGGGTCGGTGGTCGCGCTGAAACCACGGTCCAGCATCCCGCGGACGTCCTCCGAGGAGAGGTCGTCCACGTGCGAGACGGCGTTGTTGAGCCCGTCGACGACGTGACCGCTCACGTCGAGGCCGGTGACCTTCAGGCCCGCGGCCACGGCCTCGGCCGCCAGCGNGGACGACGAGGTCGCTGACCGCGCCGGCGGACTGCTCGGAAACAGAGGCTGGGTTGGAGGCTGCGGCATCCACTTCGTGGTCACACTCGCATTCATGTGGTGAACGGGCGTAAATAGCGGGGATTGCCATTGCTCAGTGCGTTGGACGTCCGAGTGTAGGCAGGTGTTGCCCGCGCTTACGGGTTTTGGCCTGGTTCGGTCATTTTTTGAATCTGAACCCGATACGCCTGGTTGTAGCGGTATGCGGCCTCGGTCCAGGTTCGGTCCGCGCCGACAAGGCTGCGACCTGCATGGCCGTAGGAGATCCGCTTTTCACGACTGTAAGCGAGTTTTGTCAGCACATCGGCTAGAGTCGCCGATTCGCCCGACGGAATTAACTCTCCGGTCACCCCCGGTTCCACGATCTCTCGCAACGCGGGAAGATCACTGGCCACCACCGGAAGTCCGCCCGCCATGGCCTCCACGGGCTTGAGCGGAGTGACCAGGCGGCACACCCTCTCGTCCCTCCTCGGCACCGCGAACACGTCCAGCGCGGCGTGGTGTTCGCGGACCCGCGCGGCGGGGACCCTGCCGGTGAAGTGCGCGGTGTCCTCCAGTCCCAGCGACGCGGCCAGGGAACGCAGGGAGGGCAGTTCGGGACCGTCCCCCACCACCAGCGCGTGCGCCGCCTCCCCGCGCTCGCGCATCAGGGCCACCGCCTCCAACAGGGTGTCCAGCCCCTCGTAACCGAAGCAGCTGGTGGTGGTGCCCACCACGAACTCCTCCGCGCCGATCCCCAGCTCACCGCGCACCCCGGCGCCCGACGGCAGCGGCTCCAGGAAGGAGGCGTCCACCGCGTTGGGTACCACCAGCAGGCGTTCGCGCGGCACCCCACGCGCCTCGATGTCGGCGCGCATCGCCTCGCCCAGGGTCACCACCAGGTCGGCGGCCAGCATGCACGCGGTCTCACTCGCGCGCTCGGCCCGGTAGAAGGCGTCGTCCACACTGCGTGAGGGGTCGCGGGACAGCCACGACTCCTCCAGGAAGCCCCGCACCTCGTACACGACCGGCAGGTCGAACCTGCGGCCCAGTTCCAGGGCGAGAGCGGCGTTGTGGTGGTTGCTCGCGGCGTGCAGCACGTCCGGCCGGAGCGCCTCCACCAGCGCCGACGCCATCCGCACGCCCACCTCCAGCTCCCGTGCGGAGTCGGCGGGCGCCGTCCAGGGGNGCGACACCGTCCACACGCACCAGCGTGCGCGGGTCCCGGATCCCCTTGGTGAGCGGGTATCCCGCCCGGGTCACCACGTGCACGTCCATCCCGGCCTCCCGTTGGGCGACCGCGATCCGGTGGGTGCGCTGCGTGTACCCCGCGTTGGTGTGCGGCAGCGCGTTGGTCACCAGGTGCAGCACCCGCGTCCCCGTCCCGGGTGACGGCGGACCCCAGGCCGCACGCCGCCGTTCACCCACGGGCACCTCCGGTCGCCGAGCGTTCACCGTGGCGTCGGGCGGCGTTCGGGGATCGCGGGTTAACGTGATGGCGTGACGGTCAGGCGACGTGGACGTGGGCGCGGCGACAGCGCGTCCCGTGGCGAGGGCCGTCCGGTACTCCGCGGTCTTCCGGAGGGCACCCTCCGGGAGCTGATCGACCAGCTCACGGGCGGTCGTCGCGTCTCCGGCCGCCAGGCAGGCCGCCACCAGGCGGTTCACCCGGCGGGGGGAGGCGCCGCTCGCCGCGGCGAGCACCGCCTCGCGGGCGTCACCGCGCCGGCCCTGGTCCCACAGGGCGTAGGCGCGGGCCAGGCCGCCCGCCCGGGCGGCCAGGGCGCGCACCGCGCGCCGCGGCGGACCGGGCGTCAACCGCAGCGCCAGCAGCGGCAGCCGGGCCGGATCGGACCGCAGGTGTCGCCAGGCCAACGAGAGGGTGAACGTCACCGCCCGCGGCCAGCGGGTGCGCGGGCGCGGAACCTGGGATTCGAGAACTCGGGTGTCATGCACGGTCAGTCACACAACCACGCCGACGTGACCGCGTGGTGACACCTCGGCGACACGGACGGGACGGCTTGGGCAAGGAACGCCGCCGAACCACACCAGTCCCGCCGATCACGGCGGGAACACCATCCCAACAGAAGGAAACGTGAGAGCCGTGGCAACGAGCGCCCCCGCGGGGAGCCAGGACACCGGGATCGTGCACGTCGTCGGCGCGCGCCCCAACTTCGTCAAGGCCGCGCCCGTCGTCTCCGCCCTGCGCGGGCGCGGCGCCCACCAGTCGGTCGTGCACACCGGCCAGCACTACGACGACCGCATGTCCGCCGTCTTCTTCCGCGACCTGGGCCTGCCCACACCCGACGTCGACCTCGGCGTCGGCTCGGGCTCCCACGCCGCGCAGACCGCCGCGCTCATGGTGGGTCTGGAACAGGAGTTCACCTCGCGCCAGCCCGGCATGGTGGTCGTCTACGGTGACGTCAACTCCACCGTGGCCGCCGCCCTGGTCGCCGCCAAGCTGCACGTCCCCGTCGCCCACGTGGAGGCGGGCCTGCGCTCCTTCGACGACACCATGCCCGAGGAGATCAACCGCAGGGTCACCGACCAGCTCAGCGACCTGTGCTTCGCCACCAGCCCGGAGGCCATCGGCCACCTGGCCGCCGAGGGCGTGTCGCCCGACCGCGTCCACCTGGTCGGCAACCCCATGATCGACACCCTCCTGGGCAACCTCGACCGCTTCGACGCCGACGCCCTGCGCGCCCGGCTCGACCTGCCCGAGCGCTACGTCGCCGCCACCCTGCACCGGCCCGCCAACGTCGACGACCCCGACACCGTCGCGCGCCTCGCCGCGCGCCTACACGAGATCGCCGACCTCGCCGACGTGGTCATGCCCGTACACCCGCGCGGGAAGGCCGCCTTCGACCGCGCCGGGCTCGGGGACCACCCGCGCGTACGGCTCCTCGAACCCCTGGGCTACCTGGACTTCGTCGCGCTCACCCGCGGCGCCGCCGCCGTGGTCACCGACTCCGGCGGCGTGCAGGAGGAGACCACCATCCTCGGGGTCCCCTGCCTGACCCTGCGCCCCAACACCGAACGCCCCGTCACCATCACCCACGGCACCAACCAGCTCGTCACGGAGGCCGACCTCCTCCAGGCCGTCACCAAGGTCCTGCACGGGCAGAGCCCCGAGAGGACCGGCGACCGCACCCCGCCCCTGTGGGACGGCCGCGCGGGGGAACGCATCGCCTCCGTCCTCACCCAGTGGTCGAGGTGAAACCGATGACGCACGAACCCCGCACACCCGTCCCCGCGCCCAGGCACGAGGGCGCAGGGAGGCACGCCGTCCCGGTACAGACACGCCGGAACCCGATTCCCCCGCAGCGGTCCAGGTGATCCACCATGGCACACGTCCATCCACTCGCCCCGCCCCCGCAGAGAGGCCCCGCCGGGCCCGCCACACGCCTCGCCAAGGGCATCCGGACCCGGCCGGGCACGCGCCGGGCACATCCGTCGGACCCGACGGTGGTTGCGCCCAACCGACCCGAACACAAGGTGGCAGACCGTGAAACGGCGTGAACAGAGCCAGACCGAACAGCTCCGCCAGGCGCTGGCCGAGCGCGAGGCCCAGCTCCAGGAGGCGCGCGCCCGGCTCGCGGCCCTGGAGGGTTCCACATCGCTCCAGGTGGGCAAGGCGCTCACGGCGGCGGCGAAGCGGCCCGGCCGCTCCCTGGTCCGGCTCCCTCGTGACCTCTACCGGCTCTGGCGGCGCAGCGGGACCACCCGGCACACCGCACGCCGCCGTGGCGNACCGGCAGGAGGCCCGTCTGCTCACGGGCCTGACGGGTGGCAGGGAGGACCTGCTGATCGCCGCCACCGCCGTCGGCCCCTCCATCGCGGAGGCGATCGGCCCGTACGTGCGCTCGGTGCCCCTGCGCCCGCACGACGCCCAGATCGTCATGGACGGCGTCGACGTGGACCTGGTCCTGGTCTCCGCCTCCGCCGCCGCCCCGGGGTCCCCGTGGGCGCACGTGGGCGACCCCGCGGTCGCCGACCGCACCCGCGCCCTGCACTGGGTGCTGGAGTCCGCCGCGGCCCGCGGTATACCCACCGTCCTGCTCGACGACGCCACCGCGCCGCCCGCGCTGCGGGACCTGGGCTTCGACAGGATCCACCGGGGCGACGCCGGGGTCCCGCTGCACCTGTTCAACCCGGTGGCCGCCGAACTGGCCCCCGGGCCCAAGGCGGTGTTCGTGCGCGGCCACCACGAGGAGGCCGTCCCCCAGGCCCTCGCCGAACTGGACTCCGGGGTGGTGGAGGCCGACTCGCCCGGCCTGGCCGACGCCCTGCGCGCCGCCAACGTCGCGGTCGTCCCGGCCTCCGACGACACCCGGCTGCGCCGCCGCGCCTGGGCGTGCGGTACCCGGGTGGTCACCCACACGGCGGTCGCGGACACCGAGGGGCTCGCGGTCACGGTGCCGCGCATGCGCGCCGAGGGGCCCACCCCGGCCGAGCAGAGGGGCATGCTCCGGCAGGTCTTCCAACGGGAGGCCACCCCGGTCCGCCTCGCCGAGATCCTGGACGGCCTGGACTTCCCGTCCGGCACCCCAGGGCCGGAGCTCCCGCTGCGCGGGCGCTCCGTCGCCGTCCTCGCCGACCCCGCGGGGGAGGCCGACGCCGAACGGCTCGCCGACGACCTCCTGACCGCCGCCCTGAGGCCCGCCGAGGTGGTCGTGCCCGGCACGGCCTCCCAGCTGCCGGGCATCCAGCGACTGCGTGCCGAGGGCGTCACCGTGCGCACCGTGCGCTTCAGCGCCCCGGACACGCCCGAGGAGCTCACCCGGGACGGGCACGTCCGGATCGGCGGGCTCGAACCCGAGCGCTGGGCGGCCCTGGCCGAACGCGCCACCTCGCCCTGGTCGCACCTGTGGACCGCACCGGTCGGCCGCAGGCGCCTCGCCGACCTGGTGTGCGCCGTCGAGTGCTCGGACGCCGACGCGGTCGGCACCGCGGACGAGGAGGACGAGCCCTCGGAGACCACCGCGCGTGGGTTCTTCGACCGGGGCACCGACGGACGGCAGTATGTCTTCGTCGACGCGGTCGCCCCCGAACTGGTCCGCACCGCACTGCTGCGGCGCGGCTGGGACCCGGCGGAGTGGAACCGCCGTGGCACGAGGCTCCTGGCACTGGGGCCGGACCACGGGACGGGCGACGACTCCGACGCGGAGGATTCCGTGTCCAACGCCTCCGCCGTCGGCTGAGCCGCACGGGCAACGAGAAAGCATCCGAAGGGAAGAACGTGAGCACACCGCCACCGCGCGCACTCCTGTACGGGGACGTGGACCTCAACATCATCGACGGTTCCGCGATCTGGGCGCAGTCGATGGCGCAGGCCCTCGCAGCCGCCGGATGCGAGGTCACCCTGTTGTTGAAGGCGCCCGTGCGCACCGACCGGCTCACCGAGCCCCTCACCAGGGTGCCCGGGGTCCGGCTGCTGCGCCCCTACGAGGAGAAGGCGCTGCCCGACCTGGGGCCGCGGGGGCTCACCCCGGAGCAGGCCGTCACCCTGATGACCAGGCAGCACGAGCGCAGGCCCTTCGACCTGGTGGTCGTGCGCGGGCGCCGTCTGGCCGGGCTGGCCGCGCAGGAGGAGGCGCTGGCGGGGCGCCTGTGGACCTACCTGACCGACTTCCCGCACAGCGTGGGGGAGCTGTCCGCGACCGCCACCGCCGAGCTCACCGAGATCGCGCTCGCCTCCCGGTTCCTGCTCTGCCAGACCGAGGAACTGCGTGCCTTCCTGGAGTCGTCGGTGCCCGCCGCCTGCGGCCGGTCGGTCCTGTTCCCGCCCGTGGTGGTCGTGCCCGAGGACGCGCGCGCCGACGGTGAGGCGCACGCCCGCGCCCGCCTCGCCTACACCGGCAAGTTCGCGCCGCGGTGGAACACCCTGGAGATGACCGAGCTGCCCGCCGAGCTGGCCAAGCTCGGGGTGGACGCCGAACTGGTCATGATCGGCGACAAGATCCACTCCGAACCCGCGGACTGGGCCAAACGCATGCGCCGGGCCCTCGACGAGGTGGACTGGCGGGGCGGGATGTCGCGCGCCGACGCGCTCCGCCAGGCCGCCCAGTGCGGCTTCGGTCTGTCCTGGCGGGACCCGTCCATGGACGCCAGCCTGGAGCTGTCCACCAAGGTGCTGGAACTGGGCGCGCTCGGCCTGCCCGTGGTGCTCAACCGCACGCCCATGCACGAGACGATGCTGGGCGCCGACTATCCGCTGTTCGCCGGGGCCGACGTGGCCTCGGTCGCGGAGGTGGTCGCCCGAGCGCACGGCGACCGCGCCGTCTACGCGGACGCCGCCGCGCGCTGCCGCGCCGCCGCGGCCGACCACACCCTGGAACGCGCGGCCGAGCGGTTGCGCGGCTACCTCACCGAGGCCCTGCCGCCCGCGCCCGCGGGAGCCAACCCGGACCGGCCCCTCAAGGTGGTCATCGCCGGGCACGACATGAAGTTCTTCACCCGTCTGGCCGAGTACCTGGACTCGCTGCCCGGCCTCGACGTGCGCATGGACGAGTGGGAGGGGTTGAGCACCCACGACCAGTACCGGTCCCGGGAGCTGGCGGCCTGGGCGGACGTGGTGATCTGCGAGTGGTGCGGACCCAACGCGCTGTTCTACTCCAAGTGGAAGCGCCCCGACCAGCGGCTCATCGTGCGGCTGCACCGCTTCGAGCTCTACGCGGAGTGGCCCCGCAAGCTGGACATCGACAAGGTCGACGCGGTGGTGTGCGTGAGCCCCCACTACGCCGACCTGACCCGTGAGATGACCGGGTGGCCCGCCGGGAAGGTGGTCGTGCTCCCCAACTGGGTGGACGACGGTCAGCTGTCCCGCCCCAAGCTCTCCGGGGCCGAGTTCTCCCTGGGCATGGTCGGGATCGCGCCGTCGCGCAAGCGGTTGGACCGGGGCCTGGACGTCCTGGCGGAGCTGCGGCGTATGGACCCGCGGTACACGCTGTCGGTGAAGACCAAGCAGCCGTGGGAGTACTGGTGGATCTGGAACCGGCCCGAGGAGCGGGCCTACTTCGAGCGCGTGTACCGGCGTATCCAGCGCGACGGGCTCCTCGCCTCCGGAGTGGTGTTCGACCCGTTCGGCCCGGACGTGGCCACGTGGCTCCGACGTGTGGGGTTCATGCTCTCCACCAGTGACGACGAGTCCTTCCACCTGGCCCCGGCCGAGTGCGCCGCGTCGGGAGGCGTGCCCGCGCTGCTGCCGTGGCCGGGCGCGGACACCATCTACGACCCGCACTGGATCCACGACGACGCGGTGGCGATGGCCGAGGCCATCCACGCGACCGTGAGCGAGGGCCGGTTCGAGGCGGAGGCCGCGCGCGCCCGCGAGGAGGTCACCACGGCCTACGGCCTGGACCGGGTGCGGTCGCTGTGGAGCGACCTGGTGGTGCGCGGCCGGACACCCGCGCAGCAGCCCGCCGCGGCGAGCACCTGAGGCGGGAGCGGGGCGGGGCGCCTCCGGTCCGGGAGGCCGCGGGACGCCCCGGAACACTCCCGGGGAAGTCCGCCGTTCGGGCCGGGGACCCGGCCCCGGCGCGGCGGCCGGGGCCGACGGCGGCCGTGACCGGAGGTCTCGGACGACCTCTCGTGAGGGGTGGACGAGGCCCTCGCCGGGGGTTTTCAGACCGGTCCGGTCATCTTCGACAGACCGCCCGCCCCGGCGGGCAGGAACAGCGCGAAGGTGGTCGGCCTGCTCTGGACCAGCTCGACCCGGGCCCCCTCGGACTCGGCGATGTGCCGGGCCAGGGCCAGTCCCAGTCCGGTACCGCCGCCTCCGCTCACCTCGCGTTCGAAGATCCGCCCCGCCAGGTGCTCGGGCACACCGTCGCCCTCGTCGCTCACCTCGATGCGCACCGAGTGCCCGGTGTCCAGGCGCCGGATGGTGACCGTTCCCGCTCCGTGCTTGTAGGCGTTCTCCACCAGCGTCGCGATGATCTGGGCCAGGTCGGTGGGGACGGTCATCGCGGTCAGCCCCGTGTCCCCGGTGACCAGCAGTTCGCGCCGCTCCGAATGGAGGACCGGCCGCCACTCGTCCCGGACGTGGTTCAGGACGGGGTCGATCTCCACCGCCTCCACCTCGGGGTTCTGGCTCTTGCGGGCCCGCCCCAGCAGGCTCTCCACCGTCTCCACCAGGCGTTCGGTCTGTGCCAGCGCCGCCTCGCCCTCCTCGCGGACCACCTCGGGGTTGTCGGCCTCGGCGATGATCTCCTCCAGGCGCATCGTCAGCGCGGTCAGCGGGGTGCGCAGCTGGTGGGAGGCGTCGGTGGCGAAGTGGCGCTCGGTGGCGATCAGCCCGGCGATGCGCTCGGCGCTGCGGTCCAGGACCTCCGCCACACGGTCGGCCTCGGGGATCCCGTACCGGTGGCCCCACGGTGTGGTCACCCCCGAACCCAGGCGCTCGGCGGTGGCCGCCAGGTCGAGCAGGGGCAGGGTGAGCCTGCGCGCCTGGAACATCGACAGCCCGACGGCGACGCCGATGGCCAACAGGGACAGTGAAGCGATCCCCAACCAGGCGCGGACCACGCTCTGCTGCACGCTCTCGGTGCTCATCCACACCTCGGCGAGTGTGCCGCGGCCGGTGGTGGCCGTCGCCTTGAGCATGCCCGGGGAACCGGGGGCCTCGGGGTTCAGTGCGGGATCGCCCGCGGTCACGGGTGCGGCCTCGCCCGCGGGTGTGATCCTGATGAAGCGGTTCGGGTGCTCGTGGTCGAACCGGTCCAGGTTGATCTCGCCGTGCAGCTCCAGCATGGTGTCGCTCTCGGCACCGATCAGCTCCGCCTCGGCCTGGAGCTGGCGGGTGCTCTCGTCGTACACCAGCTTGTACGTGAGCGCGCCCAGGGGCAGCCCGAGCAGCATGACGGCGATGACGGTCACCACCAGGGTGGAGAAAACCATCCGCCTGCGCATGTCACCTTCCGTTCGACCCGGAGGTGGTCGACCGGCGCGAAGCGCCTCGAACCCGGGGCCGTGTCAGTCTCGCTCGAACCGGAAGCCCACACCCCGGACGGTCGTGATGTACGACGGCTGGTTGGCGTCGTCCCCCAGCTTGCGGCGCAGCCAGGAGATGTGCATGTCCAGGGTCTTGGTGGACCCCCACCAGTTGGTGTCCCACACCTCGCGCATGATCTGCTCGCGGGTGACCACCTTGCCCGCGTCGCGGACGAGCACGCGCAGCAGGTCGAACTCCTTGGTGGTGAGTTGCAGTTCGCGTTCTCCCAGCCACGCCCGGCGGGAGTCGTTGTCGATGCGCACGCCGTGCACGACGGGCACCTCGGCGCCGCCCCGGCGCAGCAGGGCGCGGACGCGGGCCAACAGCTCGGCCAGCCGGAAGGGCTTGGTGACGTAGTCGTCGGCGCCCGCGTCGAGGCCGACGACGGTGTCGACCTCGTCGGCGCGCGCGGTCAGGATGAGGATCGGCGTTCCGTGACCCTCGGCGCGGAGCCGACGTGCCACCTCAAGCCCGTCCATTTCGGGCAGCCCGAGATCCAGGACCATGAGGTCTATGTCTCCCGCACGGGCACGGTCGAGTGTCTCAATGCCGTTGACGGTCACGTCCACCGTGTAGCCCTCGCGTCGGAGTGCGCGCGCGAGAGGCTCGGAGATCGAGACATCGTCTTCGGCCAGCAAAACGCAGGTCATGTTGCCGATCGTAGGTCCGGGGACGCGCATTTCCCTATTATGCGCGCCGGATGTCCCAAGGTTGGCTGAAAATACGCTAATCACATACCGGGCAAAACGTCCAATTGGCTAACTTAGGCCTTTTCTTTACACTTACATGGTGATACCGGGAAGCTTGTGGTGCGTGCGCGCGGACATCGTCCTGGCCGGATGCGCATGCCCCTCCTGGTGGGCGGCGCGATGGAGAAAAGGGACGGTCAGCAACAAAGTATGTGATGGGGCGGTGTGGGGAGGACGGTGGAACGTGGCGGGTGGTCATCGGCCACCGATCGGTCTCCTCCAGCGCGGGTCCGCCCGACGCGCCGCCCCCGAAAGCGAGGAGACCGTACGTGAACCCCACATCCGGGCAGGGCGGCGGAGACGATCCGCGGTTCGAGGGACCGCGGGAACCCCGGCACCCCCAGCCCTTCCAGAATCCCCGGGGCTTCGCGCGTCCCCCGACGGCGGGACCCGGGCAGCCGCCGCCCCCGGACGTCCGGACGGGGCGGGGATCCCACGATCAGCGGCCGCGGCCGTCCCCGCCGGGACGCTACGGCACCGGCCTGTTGGCCGTGCTCTCGGTGATCGCCGTGCTGGCGGGCGCCTCCTTCCTCGGCGGAGGGATCGCCCTCGGCGGCATGATGACCGGCCGTGTCGCGGCGGACGGCGGCCCCGATCCCTCGGCCGGGCCCAGCGGCGAACCCACGCGGGAGACACCGACCGGGGCGCCGACCACCGCCGAGGAGTCCCCGCCGACCGAGGAGCCCACGGCCGCGTCCACCGACGGGCCCACGGAGGAGCCGTCGGAGGAACCCGTGGACGAGCCGACCGCCGAGAACCCCATCAGCTCCGAGGAGCTGATCAACGAGCTCCGGCGCGACTTCGACATCGACGCCCGGCAGGACATCACCGAGGAGGTCTGCGGCGCGGGAGGTGAGGAGGATCCCCTCCGGTGCACCTCCTCGATGGACACCAACCTGGTGCGGGTGGCCGCGTTCGAGAACTCCGGAGTCGCCATGATCGTCGCGCTCGCCATGCGGGAGAGCGAGGAGAACACCGCGGCGGACGTCCAGGAGGCCTGCCACTTCGTGCTGCTGTGGTTCGACCACAACGGCCTGGACCAGGCCCAGCGTGACTCCATGGCCGAGGCCACACGGGAGATCGCGGGCTGCTCCTGACGTACGCCGCACGAGCGGGGCGCGGACGGGCCGACACGGTCACCGGGGTGGCCCCGACCAACGGGCGCTCACGCGGAACGCCCGGCCGGGGGCGCCCCCGGCCGGGCGNTCACCGGTGTCGCGAAGCCCTCCGGAATCCGCCCTCCGGACGGGCTCCCGACGTCATGGCCGCTTCACGCGGAGTCAGGCGGTCGGCTCCGAGGAGTCCTCCCCGGCCGTCCTCCCACGCCTACGACCCATGTAGAGCGCGGCGCCACCGGCTCCCACGGCGACCACGGCGGCCACGACCAGCCCGAGCAGCGCGCCACCGGTCGTGGGCAGGGAACCGTCCGCGCCGCCGTCGGGCTTGCCGGATCCGTCGCCCGAGTCATCGGAGCCGTCCGAGTCGTCGGGGTCGTCGGGGTCGTCCGTGCTCGGCGGATTCGTCGGGTCGCCCGGGTCCGTGGGGTCGTCGGAGGGCGGGGCGGTGGGCTCACCGTCCCCGTCCCCGTTTCCGTCGCCGTCGCCGTCCGGCACGGTGGCCTGCTCACCCACCACGATGCGACCGGACCCGCCCTCCGGGTAGGAGGCCTCGGTGACCCGGCCCTCCAGCGTTCCGGTGAGCAGGTCCTCCAGGGCGCCCTGGTAGGTCGCGCCCACCACGGTGAAGTCCGCACCACGGAACGGGTACATGTCGCCGCCCCGCGCGGAGAAGTCGTTGGTCACGACCGTGATCGGGTCGCCCTCCACGACCTCGCCGTCCTCGACGATCACCGTGCCGTCGTGCAGGATCGCGTTGCGGACCCGCTCGCCGGGGGTGAGCACCTCCCCCTCCTCGTTGACCACCTGCGCGGTGCGCTCGGGATCGTAGGCGAAGTTGACCCCGGCGACCTGCATGAACGCGCCACTGGCGGCCGGCGCGGCGGCCACGCCCTGCTCCAGCAGCTCCTTGACCTGCGAACGCGGGATGTCGGGGACCACCGCCACCTGGTTGGCGAACGGGGCGATCGAGTAGGTGTCCAGCGCGGTCAGCGGGCCCGCCGGAATCACCGAGGAGTTGCGGATGCCGCCNCTCGGGAACCCCGTACTCCTCGGCGTTGCGGACACCGGTGTCCAGCAGCGCGTCCGCCATCAGGTTGCCCAGGTTGGTCTCCTGGGTACGCACGCCCGGGTCCCGCACGCCGTTCAGGTCGACCTCGCTGCGGGCCACCTCGGTCTCGGCCAGGCCGTCGACGTACTCGGAGACGGGCTTGGTCACCTGGGCCTCCACCTCCGTGTGGGGCGCGACCGCGTCGTCACCGGCGCCGGAGGCGCGGACCAGGCCGGAGCGGTCGGAGACCGACACCAGGTCGCCGCCGTCGAAGTTCACGACCAGGCGACCCACGTACCTGTAGTTCGACCCGGCGGTGACGATGGGCACCCCAACGCCCTCGGGGTTGGTGACCAGCAGCGGGTAGGACAGCGGTTCGCCGGTCTCCGGATGCGTGGTGACCTCGTCACCGGGCACCAGGGCGTCGTCGGGGTTGGCCATCACCTCGTGGCCGCCGCCCGCGACGATGACGTCGACCCCGGTCAGCTCCTGGGCGACGCGCTGCTCGTAGGTGATGCCCTGGAGGTGCGAGATCAGGATGATCTTGTCCACGCCGTCGGCGGTCAGCCGGTCGACCTCGGCCTGGACCGGGGCGACGACCTCGTCCACCACCACGCCGCGCGGGCTGGTGACGGTGTCCAACGGCGGGTACAGAGCGCCGACGACGCCGACCTCGTGGCCCGAGACCTCGACCACGGTGCTCGGCGCGATCCGGCCCGCGTCCGCCAGGGCGTCCAGGCGGGGCTCACCGGACACGTCCACGTTGGCGGCGACCACCGTGGTGTCCCCGCCCAGCTGTTCGAGGAAGTCCGCGTACACGTCCGGCCCGAAGTCGAACTCGTGGTTGCCCATGGACACCGCGTCGTAGTCCGCCTGGGTGGCGGCGAGGGCGTCGTAGAAGGGGGCGCCCTCCTCCTGGGAGGCGGCGAACTCGGGACCCGGCAGGTACATGTCGCCGGAGTTGACGGTCACGACACCGTGCTCGTCGGCCTCGTCCTCCCCGGCGCCGGCACCGGCGCGCTCGTCCCGGCGCAGCTGTTCGAGCAGCGTCGTGAACCGGGCGGCGCCGCCGAAGTCCTCCTGGCCGGAGGCGGACAGCAGCTGGGACTCGGGGTCGTTGGCGTGCAGGACCGTCAGGGTGAAGTCGGCGTCGCCCCCGGGGTTCATGGGGGCGGACGCGCTCGCCGCGGGTGCGTACGGCACCACCAGGGCGCTCGTCAGCACCAGCGCGGCAGAGGCGCGCACGAATCTGGACATCTTTCCGGGACTCCTTCGGGGGAGGGACGGGGGCACGGGGGTGGAGGTGCCGCCGTGGGCGGACGTGGACCAGGGTGGTTCACCATAGACGCGGGAGGGTGGGGAACCACGTGTCCCGGGGCTAACGATTTGCAGAATCTGCGGTTCTCATAGCGAATTCTGGCCTGTCCGTAACACGTTGAGTGACCGTGTGGCCCCTGTGGTCGCACTGCGTGACTCCCGGCCCGGTGCTCCGCCGTGCCCCGTGGCGGAGGAGGCCGCCGAAACGGTCCGCCCGGCCCCGCGCCTTCCGTGCTCCGGGCCTCTACCATGGGTGGGATCACGTCGGCTCGATATCCCTCGGAGGACGTCCGTGTTTCCCTCTGGCCAGGACCCGTACGACCGCTCTCAGGGCGGAGGCGACGTACCGCCGCGGGGGATGCCCGACTTCGGGGCCCACTTCGACGCGCTCCACCCCGACGCCCCGCTGCCCAGGAAGGTGGCGATCGTCCGCGTGCTGATGTTCGTCGGCGGTGTCTGCGGGATGGCGCTCTCCGCCCTCTTCCTCATGGGGTTGAGCGCCCCGCCCGACGCCATGGCCGAGGCCCTCCGGCAGCAGGCCGACATGGCCGCGGAGCAGGGCGTCGAGCTCTCCCTCGGCATCGAGGCGATGCGCTCCATGATGGTCGTCATGGCGGTGATCACGGGTGTGTACGGGCTGCTGTCCACGCTCCTGGCGGGCCGGATCCGCCGCCGTACGGTCGGCGTGTTCTGGGGCGTCGTGGTCTTCCAGGGCGCCGCGGGCGCGCTCCTGCTGTGGAGCCTGTTCTCCGGGGACCTCCTCGCGATCGTCCCGCTGGGCTTCGCGGTCACGATGGTGGCGCACATGCTCTCCCGCGAGGGCCGCGCCCACTACGGGCTCCTCTGACCGGAGGGTTGTCCACAGCCCCCCACCAGCGCCCGGATCTCTTCGGTCTCCTGGTGACCGGGGGTCCCGGGGCCGTCCCACCTCGTGCCGCCCCCGTGCCGAGCACGCCGCACCACACGCCCCATCGCTCACGTCGGGGCGGTCCGCTCACGGCGTCGCGGCCCGTTCCCCGCGCGGCTCCCCTCACTCCTGTCCGGGGTCCGCGCCACGGCCGAACAACCCCGCACGCGGGGGCTGCGGCGGGCGCACCGCCACCTCCGTCCACTGCCGCTCCAGCAACCGCCGCACGGCCGCCGTCCCCGACACCGCGACGGACCCACCGACCCCTTCGGACCCCTCGGGAACGCGCACACCACCCTCGGGGCCCTCCAGCGCCAGGACGGCACGCAGCAGCTCCGCGGCGTCGGGCCGCTCACCGGGGTCCTTGGCCATCGCGGCCAGCACCAGCCGCTCCAGGCCGGGCGGCAGGTACTCCAGGTCCGGCTCCTCGAACATCACCCGCCGGGCCATCTCCTTGGTCCCGGCCCGCCCGAACGGATCACGCGCCGCCGCCGCGAAGGCCACCGTCGCCCCCCACAGGAACACGTCCGCCGCCTGCGTGGTGGGTTCGCGCCGGTACTGCTCGGGACTGATCCACCCCGGGGTGCCCAGCTTGTCGACCCGCCCGCCGACCCGCTCGTCGGGCAGCGTGTCCGGGGAGGGCAGCCTGAGGTCCCGGTAGGCGCGGCGCATCTTCCGCAGACGGATCCACTTGGTGGGATCGGGGTCCTCCACCGGGTGCGCGATCCCGAAGTCCAGCAGCTTGGGTCCCCGGTCGGAGAGCACCACGTTGCCGGGCTTGAGGTCACGGTGGACCACACCGGCCGCGTGGACGGCCCGCAGCGCCTCGGCCGTGCCCACGGCCAGCCCCAGGAGCATCCCCCGGCGCAGGCGGCCGTACCGCTCCACGTGGCTGCGCAGGGTGGGTCCCGGCACGTACTCGGTGATCATCCACGGCCGCTCGGCCTCCACGTCGGCGCGCACGAACCGCGCCACGGACGGGCTGTTCACCCTGGCCAGGAGGCGCGCCTCGTGCGCGAAGCGCTCCCGGAAGCGCCGGTCGGCGGCCTGTTCGGCGTGGACCACCTTGACCGCCAGGTAGCCGTGCACACCGGGGGAGTCGGCGGCGTAGACCGTCCCCATGCCGCCGGAGCCGATCCGCCCCCGCACCCGGTGCCCGCCGATCTCGCGGGGATCGTCCGGTTCCAGGGGGCCGAGCCTGCGCACGCCTCGCGCCTTCATGGAGACTCCGGTTCGCCGGGGGGTCAGGACGCTGCTGTGCCGGATCCTACCCGTCACCGGCGCTGCGCCGAGGGAACCACACGGGCGCGAACCCCGTCACAGTAGGGGATTCCGATACACGGAGGCCACGGAGCGCACGCGCGGCGCGTGCCCGCCACGGGAAGGACGCGATGGAGCTGACCCTCTCCGGCGGGTACACCGTCCGCCTCACCTCCGCCATGATCCGGTCCGTCAGTCGTGCCACGCCCCTCGGCGACCGCCGGGACGTGTGGTGCCCCGACGTCGAGACGGGGGACGGCACTCCCCTCATCGCCCAGAGCCTGGCCGAGCGCGACGCCCACGGCGTGCTCGTCCTCACCGAGCGCGGGGTCGAGGCGCGGTCTGTGCTGATACCCCTGTTCGACCTGGTCGGCGAGCCCGAGCAGCGAGGCAGGCCCACCCTCGACCCCTCCCTTCCCGAGGAGCGGGCCCAAGCGCTGCGCGCCGCCCTGGACAAGGTCCGCGGCCGAGGACTCCCTCGCGGCACCGACCGTCCGAACGTCCGGAACAAGGCGCTCATACTCGTGTCCTACGCGCTGGCCTGGGCCCTGACCATGTCCTGGATGGCCATGGACCTGTCCCCCGTCGCCCAACTCGCTCTCGTGGCGGGGNNNGGGCCCGCGCGCGCCACCAGCGGGCGGAGAGGAAACGCGACCCGGCGTGGATCGTCCAGTCCTCCGAGGGGAGGTTCGTGTCCCCCGGAGTGCTCGACGAGGAGGCCCGCGCCCTCCTGGAACGCACCCAACGGGCCGTCGACACGGTCCTGGAGTCCCCGCTCCACGAACGGGGACTCCTGCTGGACACCGTGCGCAACCGTGTGGTGCTGGCCGACGTGGAGTGGTCCGTCGCCCTCAGCCTCCTCCACCAGAGCGGGGCCAGGGAGCGGATCGACCGGACACCCACACCCGGGGAACGCAGCCGCGAGGCCGCGGCCCGGGCCCGTGCCGTCCTGGACGCCGAGACGGCCGAGGTGACGGCGCGGATCGCGGTGCTGGAGGACTACGCGGACCGCGTGCGCGCGGCCGAACTGGACGACCAGGACCGCAGGTCGACCCGGGAGCTCGACGCGATCGCCGCGGAGGCGGCCGAACCCGGCGCCGTACACGAGCAGCGCTACGCCATGCTCGACTCCCTGGTGCGGGCCCAGGAGACCGCCCTGCGGGTCGCCGCCCTGGCGGAGGACGGAGAACAGGACTGACCGCGCCCCCGGACGGATTCTCCACAGGTTGACGCGGGGCCTCCCGAACGTCGGCCGTCTCTGGCACTGTCGAAGACGAGAGGAAGGGAGTTCCCATGACCCCCGGACAGTTCATCGACGCCGCCCTGTGGTTCCCCGAGGCCTCCGAGACCGAGCCCTTCGGCCCGGGCGCCCTGGTCTACAAGGTGAGCGGGCAGAGGATGTTCGCCCTGCTCATGGGAGGAGGCGAGGGCGATGGAGGCGCCGCCACGGTCAACCTCAAGTGCGATCCCGAACTGGCCCTGGAGCTGCGGGACCAGTTCCCCGCCGTCACGCCCGGCTACCACATGAACAAGAGGCACTGGAACTCCGTGCTCCTGGACGGAACGGTGCCCGAGGACGAGATCCTGGAGATGCTCAGACACTCCTACGTCCTGGTGGCGGGGAGCCTGCGCCGGGCCGACCGCGACCGCGTGCTCGCGGTCCTGGGCGACGACGCGCCGCGGACCGGCGGACCGACCCCGGAAAGGGTGTGAGCCCCGCGTGTCCGACACGACCTTCCGACCAGCCGTCGTCCAGGGAGTCCTGGAGCGGATCACCTACGCCAACGAGGAGAACGGGTACACCGTCGCCAAGGTCGACACGGGCCGGGGCGCGCACGACCTGCTCACCGTCGTCGGTTCCCTCATGGGCGTCCAACCGGGCGAGGCGCTGCGCATGCGCGGTCGCTGGGGGTCACACCCGCAGTACGGGCGACAGTTCCACGTGGACGACTACACGACCGTCCTGCCCGCCACGGTCCAGGGCATCCGCCGCTACCTCGGCTCCGGACTGATCAAGGGCATCGGTCCGAGGATGGCCGAGCGGATCGTCGAGCACTTCGGCACCGACGCCCTGGACGTCATCGAGGAGCAGCCCGACCGGCTCATCGAGGTTCCGGGCCTGGGGCCCAAGCGCACCCGGCTCATCGCGGACGCCTGGGAGGAGCAGAAGGCCATCAAGGAGGTGATGGTCTTCCTCCAGGGGGTCGAGGTCACCACCTCCCTGGCCGTGCGCATCTACAAGAAGTACGGCGACGCCTCCATCGACGTCGTGCAGAAGGAGCCCTACCGGCTGGCCACCGACGTGTGGGGGATCGGCTTCAAGACCGCCGACACCATCGCCCAGGCGGTCGGCATCCCGCACGACAGTCCGCAGCGCGTGATGGCGGGCATCCAGTTCACCCTCTCGGAGTCCACCGGCGACGGGCACGTCTACCTGCCCGAGGAGAAGCTCATCTCGGCGGCCGTGAAGATCCTCCAGGTGGAGGCCGGGCTGGTGATCGAGTGCGTCGCCGAACTCGTGGCCACCGAGGGCGTGGTCCGCGAGACCGTGCCCGGCCCCGAGGACGAGCCCGTGCGCGCCGTCTACCTGCTGCCCATGCACCGCGCCGAGATCGGCCTCACCTCCGGCCTGCGCACCCTGCTCCACCACCCGGCCGACCGCATGCCCGCGTTCGCCGGGGTGGACTGGGACGTGGCCCTGGACTGGCTGCGCTCCCGGACCCGCGCCGACCTCGCCGAGGCCCAGCGCGAGGCCGTGCGGCTGGCCCTCTCCGAGAAGGTCTGCGTGCTCACCGGAGGGCCCGGCTGCGGCAAGTCCTTCACGGTCGCCTCGATCGTCACCCTGGCGATGGCCAAGCACGCGAAGATCATCCTGGCCGCGCCCACCGGCCGCGCCGCCAAGCGCCTCACCGAGATGACCGGCATCGAGGCCCGCACGGTGCACCGGCTCCTCGAACTCCGTCCGGGCGGCGACGCCACCTACGACCGCGACAACCCCCTCGACTGCGACCTGCTGGTGGTGGACGAGGCCTCCATGCTCGACGTGCTCCTGGCCAACAAGCTGGTCAAGGCGGTCCCGCCCGGGGCCCACCTGCTGTTCGTCGGCGACGTGGACCAGCTGCCCTCCGTCGGCGCGGGCCAGGTGCTGCGCGACCTGCTCTCCGAGGACTCGCCCATCCCGAGCGTGCGCCTGACCCACGTCTTCCGCCAGGCCCAGCACTCCGGGGTGGTCACCAACGCGCACCGGATCAACGGCGGTGAGTCGCCGCACTTCCAGGGCATGTCCGACTTCTTCCTCTTCCCGTGCGAGGAGTCCGAGGACGCGGCCGAGATGACCGTGGACGTGGTGGCCCACCGCATCCCGCGCCGGTTCGGCCTCGACCCGCGCCGGGACGTCCAGGTGCTCGCCCCCATGAAGGGCGGGCCCGCCGGTGCGACCAACCTCAACACGGCGCTCCAGGCCGCCGTGACGCCCTCGGGGGAACACGTTCCCGAACGCCGTTTCGGCGGTCGCGTCTTCCGTGTCGGCGACAAGGTCACCCAGATCCGCAACAACTACGAGAAGGGTGAGAACGGGGTCTTCAACGGGACGCTCGGCGTGGTCACGGGGATCGACCCGGTCGCCCAGGAGATCCAGGTGCGCACCGACGAGGACGAGGAGATCGCCTACGACTTCGCCGAACTCGACGAGCTCGCCCACGCCTACGCCATCACCGTGCACCGCTCCCAGGGCAGCGAGTACCCCGCCGTGGTCATACCCGTCACCACCAGCGCGTGGATGATGCTCCAGCGGAACCTGCTGTACACGGCCGTCACCAGGGCGAAGAAACTCGTCGTCCTCGTCGGCTCCCGCCGCGCGCTCGCCCAGGCGGTCCGCAACGCCTCCTCAGGGCGCAGGCACACCGCCCTGGCCCACCGGCTCCGCGCCGCCCAGGGGGCTCCGGAGGGGCTCGCCGCCCAGGACACCATCGCCGAGGGAACGAAGAGGGGGTGAACATCGGGTGCCCTCCTCCCGGCGGTTCGCCGTCCCCCGAGTGGTCATCGTGTGCTCCCTCACCGCCCGTCCGGGAGGAGGGGGTGAAGGAGCCCCGGCGGTCGCCCCGTGTTCCGTCCCACGGCTGCCCGAATCCGGTTCCGCCTCCGTCCGGTCGTTCCCTCCGACACCTCGCGCCGAATGTCGTAGGCCGTGACTACGCTGGGGAACCGTGGAACAGCAGACCCTGATCGTGGTGGGCGCCGCCATCATCCGTGACGGCCGCGTCCTGGCCGCCCAACGCGCCGATCCGGAGCCGCTCCGCGGACGGTGGGAGTTCCCCGGGGGCAAGGTCGATCCGGGGGAGACCCCGGCCGAGGCCGTGGTCCGTGAGTGCCGCGAGGAACTCGACGTGACCATCCGTCCCCTGCACCAGCTCGGTGTGGACGCGACCTTCCCCGCGCCCGCCCGCCGTCACACGCGTCCCGCCGTACTGCGGCTCTGGCGCGCGGAGCTGGTCTCCGGGGAACCCCGGGCCCTGGAGCACCTGTCCCTGCGCTGGCTCGCCGCCGGCGAGCTGCGCGACCCGGACTGGCTTCCCGCGGACGTGCCCCTCCTCGACGCCGTCGAACCGCTGCTCACCCCGAGCGCCGCCGTCCGTCCCTGATCCGCGCCGGACGGGAGCCATCGACCGGTGTCGCGTCCGCGCGGACACCGCGACGCGGCAGCCGCCCGCGGGCGCCCGTACGGATACCGTGTTCCGGGGAGACACCGCCCAACCCTCCCCGAGGGGCGCCCGCGGATCGCCGCGCACGGAAGTGCGGCACCACCGTGGGCAACCAGGTCGGTGAGGGTACGGGTCCTCCGCCGCTCACGGGCGACGCGCGTTCGCCGGGCTCCGGCCGCGTCACGAGCATCCGCACGGAGGTGCGAAACGGGTTCCGCGAGCGGGTCGTGGAGCGACCATGACCTGCACGTTTCGTCACCATGCCCCTATCACCGCATAAACTGGCAACGGGCCGTGGCACTCTGCGGTCTCTTCCCAGTACCAGGAGATCGAGACTTTTCCATGTCCAGCGCTACGCCCGTCGAGGGCTCCGCACGCCGCAGCGACCTCCGCAACGTCGCCATCGTGGCCCACGTGGACCACGGCAAGACGACCCTCGTTGACGCCATGCTCTGGCAGTCCGGTGTGTTCCGTGAGAACCAGGACGTCGACGACCGGGTGATGGACTCCAACGACCTGGAGCGCGAGAAGGGCATCACCATTCTCGCCAAGAACACGGCCGTCCACTACACCACGCCCGAGGGCGAGGACGTCGTCATCAACATCATCGACACCCCCGGCCACGCCGACTTCGGCGGCGAGGTCGAGCGCGGCCTGTCGATGGTCGACGGTGTGGTCCTGCTCGTGGACGCCAGTGAGGGCCCGCTCCCGCAGACCCGCTTCGTGCTCCGCAAGGCACTCCAGGCCAAACTCCCCGTCATCCTCGTGATCAACAAGGTCGACCGGCCCGACAGCCGCATCGCCGAGGTCGTGGACGACACCTACGAGCTGTTCATGGACCTGGACGCCGACGAGTCGCAGATCGAGTTCCCGATCGTCTACGCCTGCGCCCGGGACGGCAAGGCCTCCCTGGAGCGCCCCGCCAACGGGTCCGTGCCCGACAACGACAACCTCGTGCCGCTGTTCAGCACCATCCTGGACACCATCCCGGCCCCCGAGTACGTTCCCGACGCGCCCCTCCAGGCCCACGTGACCAACCTGGACGCCTCCCCGTTCCTGGGCCGCCTGGCGCTGTGCCGCATCCAGCAGGGCGAGCTGCACAAGGGCCAGCAGGTCGCGTGGATCCGCACCGACGGCAGCGTCCAGCAGGTCAAGCTCACCGAGCTGCTCATGACCGAGGGCCTCCAGCGCAAGCCCGCCGAGAAGGCGGGTCCCGGCGACATCGTCGCCATCGCCGGGATCGAGGACATCATGATCGGTGAGACCCTCGCCGACCTGGAGAACCCGATCCCGCTTCCGCTGATCAGGGTGGACGAGCCCGCGATCTCCATGACCATCGGCACCAACACCTCGCCGCTGGTCGGCAAGGTCAAGGGCGCCAAGGTCACCGCACGCCTGGTCAAGGACCGCCTCGACAAGGAGCTCGTCGGCAACGTCTCCCTGCGCGTGCTGCCCACCGAGCGCCCCGACACCTGGGAGGTCCAGGGCCGCGGCGAGCTGGCGCTGGCCATCCTGGTCGAGCAGATGCGACGCGAGGGCTACGAGCTGACCGTCGGCAAGCCCCAGGTGGTCACCCGGGTCATCGACGGCAAGGTGCACGAGCCGGTCGAGCGCCTCACCGTGGACGCCCCCGAGGAGTACATGGGTGCCATCACCCAGCTGCTCAGCGTCCGCAAGGGCCGCATGGAGAACATGGTCAACCACGGCACCGGCTGGGTGCGCATGGACTGGCTGGTGCCCTCCCGCGGCCTCATCGGCTTCCGTACCGAGTTCCTCACCGAGACCCGCGGCACCGGTATCGCCCACCACGTCTTCGAGAAGTTCGAGCCGTGGTTCGGTGACCTGCGCACGCGCCCCAACGGGTCCCTGGTGGCCGACCGCTCCGGTGCCGCCGTCGCGTTCGCGATGTTCAACCTCCAGGAGCGCGGCACGCTCTTCGTCGAGCCGGGCACCGAGGTCTACGAGGGCATGATCGTCGGCGAGAACTCGCGTTCCGACGACATGGACGTGAACATCACCAAGGAGAAGAAGCTCACCAACATGCGCTCGGCCACCGGTGACGAGCTGGTGCGCCTGGTGCCGCCGCGCAGGCTCTCCCTGGAGCAGGCCCTGGAGTTCTGCCGCGAGGACGAGTGCGTCGAGGTCACCCCCGAGCACGTGCGCATCCGCAAGGTCGTCCTCGACCAGAAGGAGCGCGGCCGGATGGCGGCCAACAAGAAGCGTCAGCAGCGGTAGCGCTGACACGCCACCGTGTGGGCGGGCCGCGTCGGCGGTCCGCCCACACGCGTTTTCCGTCCGTGTGGCTCGGGTAGACCCGTGAGCAGCATGAAGTCCGATCCCACGTGTCCCCGCTGCGGGCGCGCGGTCCAGCCTCCGGGGCTGTGGACCAGCGCCTGGCAGTGTGACGCCCACGGGCCGGTGGCGCCGCTGCAACCGGTGCGCGCCCCCGGAACGGCCACCCTGGAGGCGCTCCTGCCCCAGGCGCACGTTCCGGTGTGGATTCCCTGGCCGCTGCCGACCAGCTGGGTGGTCACCGGCTTCGCCGAGGCCGGTGACGAGCGCAGCGGTGCCCTCGCCACGGCCGTCGCCCTGTCCGGGCCCGACCCGATGGGCGGTGTCGGCGAGATCGTCATCGTCGCCGAGGACCCGGGCATCGGACTCGGCGCCCGCCTCGCCGGGTTGGAGGGGCCCGACCCCGGAGGCGGCTTCGACAGCTCCGCCGCCGACGCCAAGGTGCGCTTCGACGGCCACGAGGTCGCCCTGTGGAACCTGGACGTGGGCCCAGACCGCGCCGTTTACGCCGGTGAGGCGCTCGCCCACTGGCTGTGGCTGGTCTTCGCGGCCGCCGACACCGGCATGCTCATGTGCGAGATCAACTCCCTGCGGGACCTGCGCGACATCAGGAACGGCGGGATCGCCCTGGAGCCGCCCTTCGGCGCTCCCAGCCCCTTCCTCAGCCGCGTCCTCGCGCCCCGGCGGGAGACGGACTAGGTCCCGTCCGGGCACGGGCGGCGCGTACTTACGTACAATCGCCCGGTGACACGTATCGACCTGCACGCACACAGCTCGGTCTCCGACGGAACCGACACCCCCGCCGAAGTCGTCGAGCACGCGGTCGCCGCGGGTCTCGACGTGCTCGCCCTCACCGACCACGACACGGTCGGCGGAATCGGGGAGGCGGCCAAGCACCTGCCGCCCGGATTCACCCTCGTTCCCGGGATGGAGCTCTCCTGCGCCTACGCCGGATCCAGCGTCCACCTGGTGTCCTACCTGTTCGACCCCGAGGACCCCGGGCTCGCCGGGGAACTGCACCGGGTCCGCTCCGACCGGGCCTCCCGCGCCGAGGAGATGGTCAGCAAGCTCCGTGAGCGAGGAGTGGACGTCACCTGGGAACGGGTGCTGGAGATCGCCGGCGCGGGTCACGACGAGTACGCCGACGCCAACACGATCGGCCGTCCGCACCTGGCCCGCGCGATCGTGGAGGCGGGCGCGGCCAGGAACGTGCAGGACGCCTTCGACCGGTGGATCGGCTCGGGCGGCCCGGCCTACGTCTCGCGGTACGCGATCGATCCGGTCCGCGCGGTGGAGCTGGTCCGGGCGGCGGGCGGGGTGTGCTCGCTGGCCCACCCGGCGCGGGCGGAGGGCTCCCTCAACGGCGCGGTCCCCGTCGAGCTCGTGGAGCGCATGGCCGAGGCGGGCCTGGGCGGGATCGAGGCCGATCACCCCTCACACAACCGGGAGCAGACCCGCGAGTGGCGCGGCGTGGCCGCGGACCTGGGAGTGGTGGTCACCGGTTCCAGTGACGACCACGGAAGTCTGACCAGCCACCGACTGGGGTGCAGGACCACCGCTCCGGAGGCGTTCGAGCGGCTCGTGGAACCCGCGACGGGCGTGCCCCTTCTCCGGGGGTGAAGCGCGTGCCGTCCCCCCGGCGTCCGGTACGGTACCGACCACTGTGCGGGAGCGCGACAATGGTCGCGACGCAACCATCCACACCCGGACGAAGTCGAAAGGTCTGATCCGTGTTCTGGAAGCGGAAGTCGAAGAAGCAGGACGGCCAGGAGGCCACCGATTCCGCTGCGGAGGTCGCGGCGGAGAAGGAGGAGACCGCCTCCGCCAGCGAGGACGAGGGCGCGGAGACCACGGAGAGGGCGGACGCCGAGGCGGACAAGGCCGGGAAGAAGGCCGACGCCGAGGAGGACGCCGGAACCGAGGAGGCGGCCGACACCGCCGAGGACGGTGACGAGTCCGAGGAGACGGACGGGGCCGAGAAGACGGACGAGCCCGAGGACGCGACCGCTGAGGAGGACTCCGAGGAGGCCGAGGAGGACAGGCCCGTCGACGTCTTCGACGACGAGGGCGAGGAGGCCGGGGTGACCGGCCCCGACGACGACGGGATCACGCGCGTGCGCACCGTCGGCGTCTTCGAGTTCGACGGCGAGAAGTACGACGTCGTCAGCAACACCTGGATCATCGAGGCCGACGACGAGGGCGTCGTCGTCATCGACCCCGGCCACGACGCCGAAGCCGTCCTGGAGGCCGTCGGGAAGCGCGAGGTCTACCTGGTGGCCTGCACCAACGCCTACAGCCCCCACATCGAGTCGGCCATCAGGATCGCCGAGGAGTTCGAGGCCCCCATCGCGCTGCACCCCCGCGAGATGCGCTCCTGGCGACGCCACCACGGCGCCGAGCACCGCCCCGAGATCGAGGTGGAGGGCCAGGGCGCCCTCGACATCGGCGACCTGCACATCGACGTCCTGGCGCTGCCCGGTTCCTCCCCCGGCACCGTCGGCTACTACGTCAGCGAGCGCGGCGTCGTCTTCAGCGGCGACACCCTGCTCAAGGGCGAGCCCGGCATGGTCGGCAACACCTACATCGACTACACGGCGCAGCTCGCCTCCATCGGCGAGGCGCTGCTGTCCCTGCCCCCGGACACCCGCATCCTGCCCGACCGCGGCCCAGCCACCACCTCGGCCGCCGAGAGCAAGAACTTCGACTCCTGGGTCTGAGCGGCGCCTTCCCGGGCTCCGTCCTCCCACCCGCCACCCACCGGACGCCACGCGCGGTCCTCTCCCGCGCCCGCGCGCCCGGCGGGAAGTGGTTCGGGGAGGTACGGCGGCGCCCACGGTGGACCGCCCCGTGCCCGTGTCGTCGCCCCCCGACGGAGGGCCTTCGTCCGGAGCCGCCTCCGTGCGCGGACGCCGCGCCGCCGACCCCCGGCGGCGCGGCGCCCGATCAGCGGCGGCCCACCGACTCCGCCTCGTTCCAGAAGGCGGTCAGCGCGCTCGCCGTGGTCTCGGGAGCCTCCACGTTGGGGGAGTGACCGGCACCTGGCACCACCAGGCGCTTGGCGCCCAGCCGCTCGGCCATCCGGTCCTGTTCCTCCAGCGGCCACGCGTCGTCGTTCTCGCCGTACAGGACCAGCTTGGGCACGTCCAGCCCGGCCACCTCGTCCGCGCGGTCCGGCGCGGCCACCAACTCCTCCGCCATGTGCATCAGGCCCACGACGCTGCTCGTCAGCAGCCGTTCGCGCAGGAAGTCGCGGACCTCGGACCGTGGACTGCGCGCACGCGCCATGGCGTCGAACTGCTCGTCCCAGAGCTCACGGAGCCTCTCGGGAGTGGGGTTCATGGACACCGCGGCGATGAGGTTGCTCGCCGAACCCGCGCCCGGTCCGCTCAGGGCGCCGGGGCCGGAACACATGAGGGTGAGGGAGGCCAGCGGCGCCATCTCCACCAGCGCGGCCTCGCGGGAGACCAGCCCGCCGAAGGAGTGGCCCAGCAGGTGGACGGGGCCGCCGTCGCCCACCTGGTCCATGACCTCGGAGACGACCTCGCCCAGGGAGGCGAGACTGTAGTCCGGTCGGTGCACGCCCGCCGGAGGGGTGAGGGATTCGGGACCCGGCGACTCGTAGGTGCCGGGCAGGTCGATCGCGACCACCTCCCGCCCGGCCTGGGCCAGGCTCTGGAAGAGGGCGATGAAGTCCTCCTTGCTGCCGGTGAATCCGTGCACCAGGACAGCGGGGGCCAGTTCGGGGCCGCCGGAGGTGGGCAGTGCCCGCAGGGCGGCCACCGGACCGTACGACAGGTTCAGGTCGGCGCGTCGCACGCCCGGTGGCAGATCGATGAACTGAGGTGTACTCACGTCGGGTCACCCTAGACGATCGGTGGCCCGGGCCGGGTGAACCCGGGCCGTGATCGACGGCCAGCGGCTGGCGCGGGCGTCGGTCACGCCGGTTCCGCTCACGGGAACCGGCCGCGGCGCCCACCACGGGTGAGCGCCGGAGGGAGGTCAGGTGTTCTCGGGGTCCCGGCGGGCCGCGCTGGCACCGCCCCGGGTACGGCGGCGGCGCCGTACCCTGCGGGTGCCCTCGTCGGAGGCCTTCGCGCCCTCGCGCGCGGAGTCCGCGGGAGCGGAGGCGCCGCCGTCGGCCTTGGCCGACGAACCCTCGGCGCCGGCCACGTTCCGGCCGCCACGGGTGCGGCGGCGCGAGCGGCCGCGTCCGCGCTCGCGTCCCCCCTCACTTCGGTTACGGCCTTGGCCCCGGCCCCGCCGGTCGCCCCGGTCGCCGCGGGGCGCCCCGGTGTCGCCGATGTCCTCGACCTCCTCGGCCTCCAGACCCGCGTGCTCGGTGCGCTTGTCCGCGGCCAGCCTGCCCTTGGTCCCCTCCGGGATCCGCAGCGCCTCGAAGAAGTGCCCGGAGGTGGAGTAGGTCTCCTCCGGTTCGGAGAAGGGGAGGTCGAGGGCGCCGTTGATCAGCTTCCAGCGCGGCATCTCCTGCCAGTCCACGAAGGTGACGGCGGTGCCGCTGCGACCGGCCCGGCCGGTGCGGCCGATGCGGTGCGTGTAGGTCTTCTCGTCCTCGGGCGTCTCGTAGTTGACCACGTGCGTGACGTCGTCCACGTCGAGCCCCCGGGCGGCCACGTCGGTGGCGACCAGGATGTTGATCTTGCCGTTGCGGAAGGCCCGCAGGGCGCGCTCGCGCTGGCTCTGGCCCAGGTCCCCGTGGACGGCCGCGACGGCGAAGCCGCGCGTCTTCAGGTCGCCCGCCACCCGGTCGCAGGTCCTCTTGGTCTGGCAGAACACCATGCTCTGACCGTGGTCCTCCGCCTGGAGCAGGCGGGCGAGCATCTCGATCTTGTCCATCTGGTGGGTGCGGAACGCGTGCTGCGTGATCCGCCCCGTGATCGTCGAGCCGTCGATCTCGTTGTCGTCGCCCGCGCGCACGTGGGTGGGGCGGTTCAGGTACCTGCGCGACAGGGAGACGATCTCGCTCGGCATGGTGGCCGAGAAGAGCATGGTCTGGCGCTCGTCGGGGATCCTGGTGAGGATGCGCTCGATGTCGGGCAGGAAGCCCAGGTCGAGCATCTTGTCGGCCTCGTCGAGCACCACCGCGGACACCCCGTCCAGGCGCAGGTGCTTCTGGTTCTCCAGGTCCAGCAGGCGGCCCGGGGTGCCGACGACGACGTCGGTGCCCTCCTTGAGGCCGTTGACCTGCGGCTCGTAGGAACGGCCGNCCGCTGCGCTTGCTGGCGGTGGTCAGGTCCGCGGCGACCTGGATGGCCAGCTCACGGGTGGGGACCACGACCAGGGCGCGCGGCCGTTTGGCCGACCCCGGGGCCTCCAGCGCCCGCTGGAGCAGGGGGAGGCCGAAGGCCAGCGTCTTGCCGGTGCCTGTACGTGCCTGCCCGATGATGTCGCTGCCGTTCAGCGCGATCGGCAGGGCGAGTTCCTGGATGGGGAAGGGTTCGATGATCCCCTCCGCCTCCAGGGCGTCGGCGAGCTCGGTGCGCACACCCAGGTCGCGGAAGGTCGTCTTCGGTGTCGTCGTCTCTTCTGTGCTGCTCAGGGCTCAAGCCTCCATCTTGGCGGGCCGCAACGTTGGCGTGGCCGCGGCGGGATGCGTTCGCGGTCGACCCCTGGCCGTCGCGGGGGCGCGGCTCATCGCTCGTTCCGCTCGTGGAACGGTGCGGTGGCGCTGCCGTGAGGACCCGTGCGGCTCAGGAGTTGTCCGCCGCGTAGCGGGACCGCCCCCGCCCGGGGCGGGGAGCATCCGTGGTTCGTCGTTATCCTCGCGCGGTCCGGCCCACCGTCGGTGGGGTCCGCGCCTGTGCGGGCGCCGCCTGCGCGGCACCGGTGCGTGGGAGATCCCCGCGTGTGAGAGGGAGAGTTCGCGTCGGACGCACACGCCGGTCATCACGCAGAGTCTAGCTGGTGATTCGCCTGGTGGACATAGCAGTTCACCGGGCTGTGGACGGCATGGACCGTACCCGCTCCCAGCGTGTGCAACCGTGCCGAAGGGCCGTTTAGTCCCCGGTTCGGTCCCCGGGCGGCCGGGCGATACCCTGACGGGCATGACCCACGGCCCCTCCGCAGACCCCGGCGTGATCGACCTGCTCGGCCTGCTCGCCTACGCCGAGCTCGGCTCCTTCTTCCGCCTCGCCGACGACGCGGTCCTGGCCCCGTCCCTGCGTTCCAAGGGGCAGCTCGCCGCCCTCGCCGCCACCGAGCAGGCGCACTACCAGGCGCTCCGCGATCGGCTGGGGGGGG
>NZ_ANAX01000155.1 GCF_000341065.1 Nocardiopsis halotolerans DSM 44410
TTCGTGGGACCGCTGGACTCCTGGCACGGCAGGACCGAGCCGCAGAGCTGGCTGGAGAGCCTGGTCAAGACCTACGTCGGCGACGGCATCGCGGGTGACTTCTACCGCAAGGTCGCCGCGCTGGCCGACGAGGAGACGCGGAACCTGGTGGAGGGCGTGCTCGCCGAGACCGGCCGGGCCGAGTTCGTCTCCGCGACGGTGCGCGCCGCGGTGGAGGAGGACCCCAAGCTGGTCGGACGCCTGTCGCTGTGGGCCCGCCGACTGGTCGGCGAGGCGCTCAGCCAGGCGCAGTCGGTGGCGGTGTCCCGTCCCGAACTCGCCGCGCTCCTGGCCGCGGACCCCGAGCAGTCCTCGAAGGGCACGGGGCTCGGCGACCTCGCCGCGGTCAGCAGGATGTTCGCCTCGCTCACCGACCGGCACTCCGCCCGCCTGGAGGCCATGGGGCTGACCGCCTGATCCCCGGTTCCGGCGGCCGATCCCTTGCCCAGACTTGACCTGGTCCTGTTGCACCTTGGTCAAGCGCGGGTAATATCCAACACTTTCGTGACGATTCATTGGTCAGTGCCCGTAAAATCGGTGAAGCTTCCGTCTCCTGACCACGCGAGTAGGTACTTCCATGCCCAGTGGCACCTCCGTGCGCCATCCGCTGGCCGGACTCACCCGTGACTTCCACAGGATCGGCCCCCTCGGCGGTCCGATCGAGCCCTGGATGTGCTCTGAGCTGGACCAGCATGCCGCACAGGTGTGCGAAGGGATCACCTCCTCCGGAAGCGAGCTCAACGCCCGCACCCTCGGCACCTACCTCCACGGGTTCCTCGACGGCTGCCTCGAACAGGGTTGGGACTCCGAGGCGGTCGAGTACGACTGGGAGACCCTGCGCGTCCTCGCGATCTGCCGACTGGCCAAGGAGCGCGGTTTCGTCCGCTAGGTTTGTTGGCGTCCGCAGGTCGGTGCGGTCCACAACCCAAGCTCCTCGTGGCCACCAGCCCTGCCAGTTCTCCGGTGAAAACCCCTCACTGGGCGTACGCTGAAAAGTACCGGTGACTCCACGGAGGTCTTCACCGGTCCGGCGTGGTCGAACCAGGGCACTGCGGAATGCAACGTGGGATTCACGGCGTTATGTCGGTCCGCAAGCGGATCCACAGGCGCCGTAACTGGCGGAGCGGCCCGCGGAGCCGCGAGAAAGGAAGGCGAATGAGGAGCGGTCGGCATGGGGCGGCGCGCCCACCGGTCGGCGTCCTGATCCAACAGGACCGCGTCGACTTCGCGCTTTTCGCACTGATCTTCGTCGTCGCGCTGGTGTCGATGGTTTTCACCGGGCCGGGGAGCGTCGCCTTCTGGCTGGCCTTCCTCCCGATCATCGCCTCCGTCGTACTGACCTTCCGGCGGATCGAGCATCTCTCACGCCTGGAACTGCGCGACTCGGAATTCCTCTAGACGGTTTCCCGTCGTATCCCGTCACGGCCCCGTAGGGCGCTTCTGACGGGCTCGGGGGCACACCACGAGGGCGGGGCCGCACGGCCCCGCCCTCGTCCCGTGTCCGCGTCCTGACGCGGGGAGACCAACCGTCACGTGGCGGGCGGCTCGTCCCCCACGCCGCGCCGCGCGCTCTGGGAGGTGGCGCCCTCGCGCGGCTCCCTGCGCTCCCTGGCGGCGGGACGGTCCATGGCCGCCTGGCGTCCGGCGTTGTAGCTGGCCTCCTCGCTCATCCGGCTGGTCTCCTGCTCGGCCACGTCCAGCCAGCGGGACCAGCGCGACCGCATCGGCTCCCTCCTNGGATGCCGCCGATCGTGGCCAGCACGGTGATCAGCACCGGCAGGGTGACGCTCACGGCGACGCCCATCTGGTTCAGAGCCGCGATGACGCCCAGGCCCATGATGAACACGGCCGCCACGTTGGCCAGGACACGGCCGTAGGAGAGGCCGCCCAGCGCACCGGAGATGACGTCGCGGACCGCCTTGGCGATCATCGCGGTCACCACCACGATCACCAGCGCGACGATGCCGCGCGGGATCCACGAGATGACGTCGTTGAGCAACGTGCTGATCGGGTTCGCCCCGAAGACGCTGAACGCGAGAGTGAGCACGAACAGCAGTCCGACGTAGTAGACGATCTTTCCGCACAGCTCGCTGGCGCTCCACCGGCTGCGCTCGAAGTACTCCCCCAGACCCCCGCGGTGCAGCGCGCGGTCCAGTCCGACGCTGTGCAGCCCCTTGCCGACCGCCTTCCCCACGAACCAGGCGATGATCCAGCCCAGGACCAGAATCACCAGGAAGCCGATCAACAGCGGCACGAAACTCGCCACCGCCTGCCAGGCCGTCATCAGGCTCTGACCCACGTCCATAACGTCTTCACCCCCAAATCGCTTGCTCCGCCGGGGCTTCGAAGGGAAGAACCGGACGGATACGGCGAAGAGAAGTGCGTTACTTCTCATTCCGCCGATACCCGGAGGGCGGCAATTGAATCGCTTGTCCCGTGCATGCTGGGGGGATTACCTTTTTTTGGGTGATTCCTTGCCTGAATGTGGGAAGAAATACCGTTCGTGGTGCACGGAAAACGCCGAGGGCTCCCGTACGCTCACGGGAGCCCTCGGCGTGGGTCGGAACCGGCCGGTACCCGTCCGGACTAGCCCTGTTCCCCGGGGGCGCGCTGGAGGTCCCAGCCGCTGATCCCGCGCCAGGCCAGGCGGGCCACCAGCTGTTCCGCGGCGTCCTTGGGGACCGAACCGCGGCTGTTGAGCCAGTACCGGGCGCTCGTCTCGGCCATGCCGACCAGCCCGATGCTCAGCAGGTGCGCCTCCTCGTCGGAGATGCTGGTGTCCTGCCGGATCACCGCGCCGATCAGCTCGGCGCAGCGCTGGAAGGTCTCCTCGCTCTTCTCCCGCACGGCCGGGAGGTTGCGCAGGTCCGACTCGAACACCAGGCGGAAGGCCTCACCGTCGCCCGCGACGAAGTCGAAGTAGGCCTGGAAGCTCGCGGCCACGCGCTGGCGGTTGTCGTCCGTGCTCTGGAGGGCCTCGCGCTGCTTCTCGACCAGTGCCTCGGAGTGTTCTTCGAGCAGGGCCAGGTACAGCTCCAGCTTCCCTGGGAAGTGCTGGTAGAGCACCGGCTTGCTGACCCCGGCGCGGTCGGCGATCTCGTCCATCGCCGCGGCGTGGTACCCGCGTGCGACGAAGATCTCCTGAGCTGCGGCCAGGAGTTGGCGGCGGCGCCTGACCCGGGGCAAGCGGGTACCCCGGGCGCGGGCGTCTGAAGGAGCTGTCACACCCACCCTCCGAACTCGGCATGGCAGATGCACGCCATTACCGGACATCTGCGTGGCTAGTACTGCCGGAGACCGCCAGTGGCGTGCTCCACGGCTTTCTCCCTCATCTTACTCCGGCGTAAGTTCCCCGTGAGCAGGGGGAAACCCGCCGGAGTCCCGTGCGGGCGGGGCGTGGACCCCGACGAACACGTGGTCAGGGCGTGATCCGGGGTCCGGAGGAGAAAACGGAGAAAGAGGGTGGACCCCGCCGCGGTCACCGCCGTTCGTCGTCGTCGGTGCCCGCCTCGCGGGCCTGCTCCACCACGTCCGCCTCGGCGGCACGGTCGAAGCTCTCCCCGGACGGCTCCTCCCAGCCGTCCGCGCTTTCGTCGTCCCCCGCGGGCACGCGCTGTTCGACCGCGTCGGCCTCCGGAACCTCGGAGTCGGGCTCCTCTCCGGGGATCGGGCGCCGTCTCGGGGAACGGTTCTCCTGCGCCACAGGGTCCTCCCAACCTCGTCGCCGAACGTACAGCCGACCACTACCCGCCGCCCGGCACGGTACGCGCGGCCCCGGGGATGAACTCGCGGCCGGTGATGGTTACCGCTGACGGGACGGTTTCCCCGCGTGTGTTCCACGTCTCCCGGGGGTGGGAATGGAAAACCCCACCCGTTAGGTTGGGTATGAGTGCAAGTACGCTTCGCGTCCCGTCCCCTCGCCCGGTGGCCCCCGCGGTACGGGCGGTGTGAAGCAACCCGAACAGACATGAGGAGTCACCGTGTCGCTGCCGCCGCTGGTGGAACCAGCTGACGAGCTGACCGTGGACGAGGTGCGCCGGTATTCGCGTCACCTGATCATCCCCGACGTGGGCATGGACGGGCAGAAGCGCCTGAAGAACGCCAAGGTCCTGGTCGTCGGCGCGGGCGGCCTGGGCTCCCCGGCGCTGCTCTACCTGGCCGCCGCGGGTGTGGGCACGCTCGGCATCATCGACTTCGACGTCGTGGACGAGTCCAACCTCCAGCGCCAGATCATCCACGGACAGAGCGACGTCGACCGCCCCAAGGCCGAGTCCGCCCGGGACAGCATCAAGGAGGTGAACCCCAACACCCGCGTGATCCTGCACCAGGAGCGCCTGGAGTCGGACAACGCCCTGGAGATCTTCGCCGACTACGACCTGGTCCTGGACGGGACCGACAACTTCGCGACCCGCTACCTGGTCAACGACGCGTGCGTCATCCTGGACAAGCCGTACGTGTGGGGTTCCATCTACCGCTTCGACGGCCAGGTCAGCGTCTTCTGGAACGAGCACGGTCCCCAGTACCGCGACCTCTACCCCGAGCCCCCGCCGCCCGGCATGGTGCCGTCCTGCGCCGAGGGCGGCGTCCTGGGCGTGCTGTGCGCCTCCATCGGCTCGGTCATGGTGAACGAGGCCATCAAGCTGATCACCGGCATCGGTGACCCGCTGGTGGGCCGTCTGCTCATCTTCGACGCCCTGGAGATGACCTGGCGCGAGGTCAAGGTCCGCAAGGACCCCGACACCGAGCCGGTCACCGAGCTCATCGACTACGAGGCGTTCTGCGGCGCCGTGTCGGAGGAGGCCACCGAGGCCGCCGCCGGTTCCACGATCACCGCGGGCGAGCTCAAGGACCTGCTGGACAACAAGCCCGAGGAGGTCTTCCTCGTGGACGTCCGGGAGAAGAACGAGTACGAGATCGTCAGCATCCCGGGGGCCACGCTCATCCCCAAGGGCGAGTTCCTCAACGGCAAGGCGCTCGAACAGCTGCCGCAGGACCGGCGCATCGTCCTGCACTGCAAGTCGGGCGTCCGCTCGGCCGAGGCGCTGGCGGCGGTGCACGCGGCCGGGTTCTCCGACGCCGTCCACGTGGGCGGCGGCGTCCTGGCCTGGATCAACCAGGTCGACCCGAGCCTGCCCGTCTACTGACCGTCCACCGGCTCCGGCGGGGGCGGTGCGGGGGATCCCTCCCGCACCGCCCCCGTCCTTTCCGTCCCCCTTCCCCCGTGCCGTCCACGCCGAGAGTGGGTAGGGACCGGACAGGGAGGCCGTCGGCCGACGGCGGCCCGACGCTGGGAGGTGACCCCATGCGACGGAGGGGACGCTGGGCGGACTGGGTGGAGATCCTCGCCGGTCTGGCCCTGGTGGCGAGCTGGGTCTGGCACGGGATGCAGGGCCTCGGCGGAGGCGCGATGTTCGCTCTCGGGGTGGGCGTCGTCATGGCCGCCGTCATCTCCCTCACCCGCCCGGGCGCTCTGACGAGCGAGATGGGATCCCTCGTACTCGGTGCGCTGGTGTTCGCGCTGCCGTGGCTGCTGGACTTCACGGGCGTGACCGCCGCGGCCTGGACGGCGTGGATCCTCGGCGGGGCCGTGGTCCTGCTGGGGGTGTTCGGCCTGTCGAGGGCGGCCCGTGACCGCAGGCGCGACCCCGATCTCGCCTGGAGCTCGCACGTCAACGAGGTCTCCGCCTGATCCACGACCCGTGTCCGCGCGGCCGGACGCCGCTCTCTCCGAGGCCCCGCTGTTTCCGGGCGAGCGCCCCACCAAGCCGCTGGAAGCGGGCGACCGCCCTTCGGTGCTGTGGCGGTCCCCGGAGTCCGCCGCGTACGGAGGCGTCTCCCGTGTCGGAGGCCGCCGCTAGGCTGCGGGGGTGTTCGAGGACGAGGAGGGCGGGCCGAACGACTACGCCGAGGAGGTCCTGGCCGTGGTCGAGCGGATTCCGTCCGGACGGGTGATGGCCTACGGCGACATCGCCGAGTACGTCGGTAGGGGAGGGCCCCGCCAGGTCGGCTCGGTCATGTCCACGTGGGGCGGGGGAGTGCCCTGGTGGCGCGTGGTGCGCGCGGACGGCAGACCGCCCTCCTGCAACGAGGTCCGCGCGCTGTCCCACTACGCGGCGGAGGGCACACCCATGCGCCCCGGAAGCGATCGCGTGGACATGCGGCGGGCCCGCTGGGACGGGGGAGGCGAAGGCTGACGGACTCCGTGTGGCGGGGATGACGTGCGGGATGGTCGCCACCCTCTGGTGAACTGGGTGCGTGAACACATCTCCGTACCGTCTCGTGCGGCGCGCCCACCGGGTGCAGCCGCCGCCGGTGCTGGACGAGAACCAGCGGCGCGTGGTCGAGCACGAGGGCGGTCCCCTCCTGGTCCTGGCCGGACCCGGAACGGGCAAGACCACCACGATCGTCGAGGCCGTCGTCGACCGCATCGACCACCGAGGCACGGACCCCTCCCGCGTCCTGGTGCTCACCTTCAGCCGCAAGGCCGCCCAGGAGCTGCGCGAGCGCATCACCGCACGGCTGCGCCGCACCACCCGCGAACCGCTGGCCCTGACCTTCCACAGCTACGCCTACGCCCTGATCCGGCGCGAGTTCCAGCGCATGGGCGACCTGCCGCCGCGACTGCTCTCCGGCCCCGAACAGCTGATGGAGGTCCGCGAGCTCCTCCGGGGTGAGGCCCTGGACGGCGCAGCGGACTGGCCCGAGCGCCTGCGCCCCGCCCTGGAGACCCGCGGTTTCGCCGAGGAGCTGCGCGACTTCCTCATGCGCGCCCAGGAGCGCGGCATGGGACCGGCCGAACTGGAGGCGCTCGGCCGCGAGCGCGACCGCGACGACTGGGTGGCCGCGGCCGGGTTCCTGGACCGCTACACCGGCCGGTTCGACGTCGCACCCGTGCCCACGCTCAACTACGCCGAGCTGGTGCGGGTCGCCGCCAACCTGCTCTCCGACCCCGGGGTCCGCGAACGCGAGCGCGCCGCACACGAGGCCGTGTTCGTCGACGAGTACCAGGACACCGACCCCGCCCAGGAGGAACTCCTGCGCGCCCTGGCGGGGGACGGCCGCGACCTGGTCGCGGTCGGTGACCCCGACCAGTCCATCTACGCCTTCCGCGGCGCCGAGGTCCGGGGCATCCTCGACTTCCCGCGCCGCTTCCCGACCGCGCGGCGCACCGAGGCGCCCGTGGTCGCGCTGCGCACCTGCCGCCGCAGCGGACGGGCCCTGCTGTCGGCCTCACGCGGCCTGACCCGGCGCCTGCCCGCGGTCGCCTCCGCGCGCGGACACGTCAACGAGCACCGCGACCTGGCCCCCTCCGAGGGCCTTCCCGACGGAGAGGTCAGCGTGCTCCTGGCCGACAGCGCCACCCAGGAGGCCGCGGTCATCGCCGACACCCTGCGCCGCGCCCACCTGATGGACGGGGTCCCGTGGTCGGACATGGCCGTGCTGGTGCGCTCCTCCACCCGACAGCTGCCGGTACTGCGCCGTGCCCTGAGCGCGGCCTCGGTCCCGGTGGCGGGCGGNTGCCGGTGGCCGCCGAACCCCTCGTCCGCCCCATGCTCGCGCTGATCCGCTACGGCCTGTCCCCGGACGAACTGGACGACGACGCCGCGCGCGAACTCCTCACCAGCCCCTTCGGCGAGGCCGACACGGTGCGGCTGCGCAGGCTCGTCCGGGCGCTGCGCCGCCTGGACCTGGACCGCGCCCACGACGACGGAGCCCGGGAGGAGGGCGGCCAGAAGGAAGGCGGCGCCTACCGGCCCTCCTCCCAGCTGCTCGTGGACGCCCTGCGCGACCCGGCCGAGCTCACCCTCGTCGACCCCGAGATCGCCGCGCCCGCCACCCGTGTCGCCCAGGCGCTGCGGACCGTCCGCGACCTGAACGCCAAGGGGGCCGACGCCGAACAGGTCCTGTGGGAGCTGTGGCGCGACAGCGGCCTCGCCGACCGGCTGCTGCGCGCCA
>NZ_ANAX01000156.1 GCF_000341065.1 Nocardiopsis halotolerans DSM 44410
GGGCCGGCGCGGCGCCACGGCCGACCGCGACCTGGACGCCGTGGTCGCCCTGTTCGAGAGCGCAGCGCGCTACTGCGACCGGCTGCCGCCCGGCAGCCCCGCCGGGTTCCTGGAGGACCTCGCCGCCCAGGAGATCCCCGGCGACAGCCTCGCCGAGCGCGCGCCCGAGGGCGAGGCGGTGCGCATCCTCACCGCCCACCGCTCCAAGGGCCTGGAGTGGGGCCTGGTCGTGGTCGCCGGAGTCCAGGAGGGCGACTGGCCCGACCTGCGGCTGCGTGGCTCCCTGCTCGGCGTGGAGGAGCTCGTCGACGCCGACGTGCACTCCGCCGACTCCTCCGGCGCCGCCCTGGCCTCCAAACTGATGGACGAGGAACGCCGCCTGTTCTACGTCGCCCTCACCCGCGCCCGCCGCACCCTGGTGGTGACCGCCGTGGGCGGGGAGGACACCGACGAGCGGCCCTCGCGCTTCCTCACCGAGATGGGCGTGGGCGAGCCCGAGCCGGTCAGCACCGGCCTGCGCTGGCTGTCCCTGCCCTCGCTCGTCGCCGACCTGCGCTCGGTGGTCACCGATCCCAAGGCTCCCGAACCGCTGCGCGACGCCGCCGCCACCCACCTGGCACGCCTGGCCGAGGAGGGGGTGCGCGGCGCCGACCCCTCGGAGTGGTACGCGCTCACCCCCTTCAGCGACGACCGTCCCCTGGCGGGGCCGGAGGACACCATCCGCGTCTCGCCGTCCCAGGTGGAGAGCTTCACCAACTGCCAGCTGCGCTGGCTCCTCGAACGCGCCGCCGGCGCCTCCTCCGGGGACTCCGCCTCGGCCCTGGGCACCGTCGTGCACGCCGTCGCCGTCCTGGTCGCCCAGGGCAGCGGCCCGGACGAGATCAGCGAGCGCATGGACGAGATCTGGGCCGACCTGGACTTCGGTGGCCCCTGGCAGGCCAGGGCCCAGCGCGACCGCGCCGACACGATGGTCCGCAAGCTCGTCGACTGGGAGGCGGCCAACGACCGCGAGCTGGTCGTCACCGAGGAGGGGTTCCGGGTGGACGTGGGAGGCATCGAGATCACCGGCCGCGTGGACCGCCTCGAACGCGACGACCAGGGGAGGGCCGTGGTCGTGGACATCAAGACCGGAAAGAACAAGGCCGACGACCTGGCCCGCCACCCCCAACTCGGCGTCTACCAGATGGCGGTGCTCAAGGGCGCCTTCGCCAGACTCGGCCTCACCGAACCGGGCGGCGCCTCACTCGTCCAGGTCGGCGAGAAGATCAGGAAGGCCCGGGAACAACCCCAGCCGCCCCTGGGCGAGGACCCCGACCCGGGCTGGGCCGGAACCCTCGTGCGCGAGGTCGCCACCGGTATGGGCGGATCCCGCTTCACCGCCACACGCAACAAGGGATGCAGGTCGTGCGCCGTGCGCGCCTGCTGCCCGGTCCAGGACGAGGGCAGACATGTCTGAAACACGCTCCCACCCCCACCAGCTCCCACCCCGCTCCCACCCCGACCCCGAACCGACCCCCGGACCCCGTCCCCGCTTCTCGCCCCCGGAGCTCGCCCGCCTCCTCGGCCAGCCCGAGCCCACCGCCGAGCAGTCCGAGGTCATCGCCGCCCCGCTGGAGCCCGGCGTGGTCATCGCGGGCGCAGGGTCGGGCAAGAGCGAGACCATGGCCTCCCGCGTGGTGTGGCTGGTCGCCAACGGCCACGTGCGCCCCGAACAGGTCCTGGGCCTGACCTTCACCCGCAAGGCCACCGCCGAGCTGGGCGAGCGCGTGCGCAAGCGCTTGGAACAGCTGCGCGACACCGAGCAGCTGCCCGAGGAGCTGCTCGACGGCGAACCCACCGTGTCCACCTACAACGCCTACGCGGGGCGCATCGTCTCCGACCACGCCCTGCGCGAGGCGGTCGAGCCCACCACACGCCTGCTCAGCGAGGGACAGGCCTGGCAGCTGGCCTCCCGGATCGTCGGCGAGTACGACGGGCCCATGGACCTGATCACCGTCGGGGCCGACACCGTCACCCGCCGGGTCCTGGAACTGTCCGGGCAGATCGCCGACCACCTCACCACCACCGAGCAGGTACGCGGTATCGGCCGGTGGCTGCGCGCGGCCGTCGACGCCCTGCCGCGCAAGCCCACGGTCCCCACCCGCAACCTGCTCAACGCCCAGCTGCGCCGCGAACAGCTCCTGCCGCTCGTGGAGCGCTACGAGCACGCCAAGCACGTCCGTGAGTCCATGGACTTCGGAGACCAGGTGTCCCTGGCCGCGCGCATCGCCCAGAACCACCCGGAGGTCGGCCTCGTCGAGCGGAGCCGGTTCCGCGTGGTGCTGCTGGACGAGTACCAGGACACCAGCCACGCCCAGCTCGTGCTGCTGCGCGCCCTGTTCGGTGAGGGCCACGCGGTGACCGCGGTCGGGGACCCCTGCCAGTCGATCTACGGTTGGCGCGGGGCCATCGCCGCCAACCTGGCCAACTTCCCCAACGACTTCCCGGCCGCTCCGGGCCGGGCCGCGTCCGTGCGCCGCCTGGCCACCAGCTTCCGCAACGGCGAACGCGTCCTGGAGGTCGCCAAGCACATCTCCGAGCCCCTGCGCGCCGAGAGCGCCGAGGTGCCCGTCCTGCACCCCGGGCCGGCCCGACGGGGCCGCGGCACCGTCCGGAGCGGGCTGTTCACCGGGCAGCGGGACGAGGCGGAGTGGATCGCCGAGCGGATCGAGGAGTACCTCAGCGCCGCTCCGGGCGAGCCCGGCGGTGCCGCGACCGCGCCCGACGGGATGCCCTGGCCCCCGGGGGAGTCGGGGAGCGCCGCGGACGGCGGGATCAGCCCCGGCGACGTCGCCGTGCTGTGCCGCAAGCGCTCGCAGTTCCCCGCCCTGAGGGAGGCCCTGGAGGCGCGGAGCATCCCCGTGGAGGTCGTCGGCCTGGGCGGGCTCATGATGGTGCCCGAGGTCCGCGACATCATCGCCACCCTGCGCGTGGTCCACGACGCCTCCGCCGGGAACGAGCTCGCCCGCATCCTCACCGGGCCGCGCTGGCGGATCGGGCCGCGCGACCTGGCAGCCCTCGGCGCCCGCGCGGCCGAGCTGGCCCGCCACACCCGACGCGACCTCACCGCGCCCGACCCCGGTGAGCGGGCCGAGGACGACGTCCTGCGCCGTACCGTCCTGGACCTGACCGCGGAGAGCGGCAGCCTGGTGGACGCCCTGGACGATCCAGGTCCGGCGGAGAACTACTCGGAGGCCGCGCGCGAGCGTCTCGGCCGCCTCGCCGAGGAGCTGCGTTCCCTGCGCAAGCTCATCGGACAGCCGCTCCCCGACCTGGTCACCGAGACCGAGCGGATGCTCGGCCTGGACATCGAGGTGGGCGCCCGCAGCGGCCGCGACCCCCTGTCCGCGCGGGCCGACCTGGACGCGTTCGTCGACCACGCGGTGCGCTTCGTCGGCAGCAGTGAGGACCCCACGCTCGGCAGCTTCCTCAGCTACCTGCGGGCCGCGGCCGAACGGGAGAGCGGGCTGGCCCCCGGTGAGCGGGTGGGCAACAGCGACACGGTCAAGCTCATGACCGTGCACGCCTCCAAGGGGCTCCAGTGGCCCGTGGTGGTCGTGCCCGGCCTGTGCGGCGGAAAGTACGCCCCGATGTTCCCCACGAACCTGTCCGAGGGCGACATGTGGATCAAGGGCGAGCACCTGCTGCCCTACCGGCTGCGCGGCGACCGGCGGAACCTGCCCGAGCTGCTGGCGGTGGACAAGAAGGGCATCGACGCGTTCAAGGAGGCCGAACAGGACCGCCACCTGCTGGAGGAGCGGCGCCTGGCCTACGTCGCCGTCACCCGCGCCTCCTTCGCCCTGCTGTGCACCGGGCACTGGTGGGGGACCGACGCGGCGAGCGAGCGCGGGCCCTCCCCGTTCCTGGAGGAGGTCCGCGAGGTCTGCCGTGACGAGGACGTCGCACGCTGGGAGCCCCGGCCCGACCCCGACGACAACCCGTACGAGGAGGAGGACGACGGCACCGCCGTGTGGCCGCCGGAGGAGCCCGACCCCGGCGCGCCGGGCGGAGGGGACGCCGACGGCGGGGCCGACGGGGACGGGCCGCGTGACCGCCGCGCCGAGATCCTCGCCGGTGCCGACCTCGTCGAGCGCGCCCGCGCGCGCCTGCTCGCGGGGGAGACCGACCCGGACGAGGGGAAGGCCGCACCGCCCGCCGGGCTGCGCCGACGCCTCCAGGGCTGGGAGCGCGACACCGAGCTGCTGCTCGCCCACCGCCGCACCGAGGAGACGGGCACGGGGAACGGCCCGGTCCAGGTCGAACTGCCCGGCCACCTGTCGGTGTCGTCCATGGTGTGGCTGGCCCGCGACCCCTCCGCCCTGGCGCGGCAGATCCGCAGGCCGCTGCCCCGTCCGCCCGCGCCGCACACGCGGCGCGGCACCGCGTTCCACTCGTGGCTGGAGCAGCGCTTCGGTCAGCGCGCCACCCTGCTGGACGAGCTGCCCGGAGCCGCGGACGAGACCGCCGGGGAGGACGAGGACCTCGCCGAGCTCCAGAGCCGCTTCGAGGAGAGCGAGTGGGGCTCACGGATCCCGGTCGAGGTGGAGGTGCCCTTCGAGACGGTCATCGGTGACCGTCTCATCCGGGGCCGCATGGACGCGGTCTTCCACGATCCGGTGTCGGGGCACTACGACGTGGTGGACTGGAAGACTGGTAGCCCGCCCGGCAACGACGCCGAACGCCGCGCCGTGGGCGTGCAGCTGGCCGCCTACCGGCTGGCCTGGGCGGACCTGGCCGGGGTCGAACTGGAGGAGGTACGCGCCGCCTTCCACTACGTGCGGGCCGGGCAGACCGTGCGCCCCGCGGACCTGCTCGACGCCGAGGGCCTGGCGGCGCTGTTCGAGGACCTGCCCGAACCGGGGTGAGCGGACCGGGGAGAGAGGTCCGCCACCCCGTCGGGCCCCCGTCCGTTCACCGGGGTGGTGGACAATGACCCGCGTGTCGATCCCAGGAATCCCCCAGGACAGCGGCGCCCCCGTGCGTGAGGGAGTGCCCGAGCACGGCCGGGTCCCCAAGTACTACGCGGTCCGGATACGGCTCACCGAGCTGGTGTCGGAGCTCGCCGTGGGCCAGACCCTGCCCACCGAGCGGGAGTTGGCCGAGCGTTTCGGCGCGGCTCGCGAGACGATCCGCCAGGCGCTGCGGGACCTGTTGCTGGAGGGCAGGCTGAGCCGTCGGGGGCGCGGCACCGTGGTGGCCGGTCCGAAGCTGGAGCAGCCCCTGTCCCTGGCGAGCTACACCGAGGGCGTGCGCCGCCAGGGGCTGCGTCCGGGACGGACCCTCATCGATCTGCGCAGCTGGCCGTGCCCGCCCCAGCTGGCCGGGGAGCTGCACCTGACTCCGGGGGAGCCGGTCTGGCACATGGAGCGTGTCCTGCTCGCCGACGACGAGCGGGTGGGGCTGGAGTCCACCTACATCGCGGTGGCGCGCGTGCCCCGTCTGGACGTCGACTTCGACCCCGACTCCACCTTCTACGGCTACCTGAGGGACCGGGTCGGCGTCACGTTCGGCGACGCGGAGGAGCGGTTGGAGACCGTGCTGGCCGCGCCGCGCGAGGCCCTGCTCATCGGTACGCCTCCGGCACTGCCCATGCTGTTGATCCACCGGGTCTCGCGGGACGGGGCGGGTCGCCCCCTCGAACGGGTGCGCTCGCTCTACCGGGGCGACCGGTTCAGCTTCACCACCACGCTGTCCGGGGACGGGCGGGAGTAGACCGGCACCACGGGTCCCGACGGTCATGTGGTTACCGCGCTCCGGCCCACTGTCCACGGGGTTTCCGTGGTCATGGGGACTGGTGTTCACGCGGCTCCTGCGTCCTGGGGGTCTCGATGGTCCCGGGATTCCCTGAGGCCACGGGCCTCAGCGGCCATGACCCCGGGTCCCCGGTGCGGTCGGGGCTCCTTGTGCTGACGGGGCTCACGCGGCTACGGGTTCTCTTGGCCGTCACGGTCTCGGAGCACGGGGGAGGAGGTCGCGGAGGACACCTTTTGTATCAAAACGGTAACGTGTCTGGTCCAAAGTTTGGCCCCGGTTCACCGAGGGGTCTCCGCCACGCTCGGTCGCCTCCACCCGCGCCGACGAGCCTCGAACCATGCGAGTGATCATCGTCGGTGCCGGAGTCCTCGGCACCATGCACGCCTGGCACGCCGTCTCCCGTGGCCACGAGGTCGTCCACCTCGAACGCGAGGCGGCGGCCCGCGGCGCCTCCGTCCGCAACTTCGGCCTCGTCTGGGTCGGCGGACGCGCACCCGGCCCGGAGCTGGACGCCGCCCGACGGGCCCGCGTCCTGTGGGAGGAGATCGCCGACCGCGTCCCCGACCTGGGCTTCCGCCCCTCCGGTTCCCTCACCGTCGCCACCACCGACCACGAGATGGCCGTGGCCCGGGCCGCGGTCCGGGCGCCCGACGCCGCCGAACGCGACTACGTCCTCCTCGACCCCGAGCGGACCCGCGAGGTCAACCCGGCCCTGCGCGGTGACCACCTCGGCGCCCTCTGGTGCCGCAGCGACGCCCAGGTCGAGCCCCGCACCGCCCAGGCCGCCCTCCAGACCGAACTCGCCCGCAGCGGGCGCTACACCCTCCTGACCGGACGCGAGGTCCGGGACCTGGCCGGACCGGGCGCCGTCCGCGACGACCACGGACAGGTCCACCGGGGCGACACCGTCGTCCTGTGCACCGGCGCCTGGCTCGGCGGCCTGGTCCGCGAACTCGCCCCCGACCTGCCCGTGCGCCGCGTCCGCCTCCAGATGGCCCAGACCGCGCCTCTGGGCGAGACCCTCACCACCTCCGTCGCCGACGGCGACAGCTTCCGGTACTACCCCGCCTACCGCGGACCCGAACTGGACGCCCTGAACGAGGCGCGGCCCCAGCCGCCCACCGCGCGCGACCACCGCATGCAGCTGCTCATGGTCCAGCGCGCCGACGGCTCCCTGACCATCGGCGACACCCACGAGTACGACGCGCCCTTCGCCTTCGACACCGACGAGGACCCCTACGAGCACCTCTCCGGTGTCGTCGAACGCCTCCTCGGCCGACCGCTGCCACCCATCCGCCGCCGCTGGGCGGGCGTCTACGCCCAGTGCGTCGACCCCTCCCGGGTCGTCCACCGCGCCCCCGTGGGCCCCGACGCCTGGCTGGTCACCGGACCGGGCGGGCGCGGAATGACCTGCTCCCCGGCCATCGCCGAGAACACCGCCAACGAACTGGGCTGGTAACCATGCACTCCACCGCCGCCCCCGCCCCTCCCGTCGAACTCGTCGTCCTGGACATGGCGGGTACCACCGTCGCCGACGACGGCCTGGTCGACGCGGCCTTCGCCGCGGCCCTGCCCGACCACACCCCCGAGGCCGCCGCGTACGTGCGCGCCACCATGGGCGAGTCCAAGATCACCGTCTTCCGCCACCTCTGCGAGGACGAGGACCGTGCCCAGGCCGCCAACCGCGCCTTCGAGGACGCCTACGCACGCCTCGTGGACCAGGGCCGCTGCGAACCCCTGCCCGGGGCCGGAGACGCCCTGCGCGAACTCCGCTGCCAGGGCCGCACGATCGCCCTGACCACGGGTTTCTCCCGGAAGACCCAGGAGCGCATCCTGCGCTCCCTCGGCTGGGAGGACGCCGCCGACCTCGTCCTGTGCCCCGCCGACGCTGGCGGGCGCGGGCGTCCCCATCCCGACATGGTGCTCACCGCCGCCCTGCGCGCCCGGGTCGGCTCCGTGGCCGCCGTCGCCGTCGTCGGCGACACCGCCTCCGACGTCCGCAGCGGCCTGCGCGCCGGGGCCTCGGTCGTCGTCGGGGTCCGCACCGGGGCCCATGAGGAGGACACCCTGCGCGCGGCCGGGGCCACCCACGTCCTGGACGGCGTCGCCGACCTGCCCGGACTGCTCGCGGCACGGGAGGGATGAGCCGTGGGTATCCGCTTCGACCGCGTCAGCGTCGCCTACGGGGAGACCGTGGTCCTGGACGGCCTCGACCTCACCGTCGAACCCGGCGAGTTCATGGCGCTCCTCGGGCCCTCCGGCTCGGGCAAGACCACCGCGCTGCGCGCCGTCGCCGGGTTCGTGCGCCCGGTCTCCGGCCGTGTCCTGCTCGGCGGTCGCGACGTCACCGGCCTGCCTCCCCACCTGCGGGGCGTGGGCATGGTCGTGCAGAGCTACGCCCTCTTCCCCCACATGCGGGTCGACCAGAACGTCGCCTTCGGGCTGAGGGCCCAGGGCGTGCCCCGCAGGGAGATCTCCGGGCGGGTCACCGAGGCGCTGGCCATGACCGGCATGGCGGACTACGCCCG
>NZ_ANAX01000157.1 GCF_000341065.1 Nocardiopsis halotolerans DSM 44410
CGGGTGGCCATCGCCCGGGCCCTGGCCATCCGCCCCGGCGTGCTGCTGCTGGACGAACCGCTGTCCGCGCTCGACGCCCAGCTGCGTTCGGACATGCTCGCCGAGCTGGCCCGCCTGCACCGCGAGCTGCCCGACGTCACGGTCCTGTACGTCACCCACGACCAGGGTGAGGCGCTCACCCTGGCCGACCGGGTGGCCGTCCTGGACCGGGCCCGGCTGCGCGACTGCGACACGCCCCGACGCCTCTACCAGCGCCCCCGAACACCGTTCACGGCCCGCTTCGTCGGCGGCGCCAACCTGCTGCCCGCGCGCCTGGCCGACGGGAGCGTGCACTGCCGCGGCACCGTCCTCGCTGCGGACGCCGACGACCTGCCGCACGGCACGGGCGACGGCGACGCGTTGCGGGTGTGCCTGCGCCCGCACCTGCTCACCCTCGGCGGCGGCGAACACACCCTGGAGGGCGTGGTCACCGACGTCCAGTGGCGCGGTTCCGTCCACCGGGTCACCGCCCTGGTCGAGGGCACGCCCGTCACCGCCGAACTCCGGGAGATGCGGACCCCGCCCGAGCCCGGCAGCGCGGTCACGCTCGGGTTCGCCCGCGGGGACGCCGTCCTGCTCCCGGAGGAGGACGGGGAGGAGGCGGTCTGATGCTGAGGTCAAGCCGCGAGACGGAACCGGGGACGGGGCTCGTGGAGTCCGTGTCCACGGAGGACCGCGAACGGTACCCCGGGCCCTCGTCGACCCCGGCGGGCACCACGGCCCCGGAGGGCGGACCCACCCCGGCCCGGGCGCCCCGCAGGCCTCCCGTGTGGGTGTGGGCGGTGCCGCCCGTCGCACTGCTCGCCCTGGTGTTCCTGTACCCGCTCGCCCTCGTCGTCCTGGAGTCCCTCGCCGCGCCCGACGGCGGCCTCACCACCGCCCACTACACCGGTGTCCTGGCCTCGGAGTCCTTCCGGTCGGCGCTGGGCACCACCGTGTTCGTCGCGGTCACCGCCACGCTGGGCTGCCTGGTCCTCGGCTTCCTGCTCGCCCTGGTCGTGGCGTTCGTGCCCTTCCCCGGGAGCGGCGCCACCGCCCGGTTCATCGACACCTACCTGTCCTTCCCGTCCTTTCTCATCACCATCGCGCTGCTGTTCCTCTACGGCACCGTGGGCGTGGCCAACGGCATGTGGACGGAGGTCACCGGCGACGAGACGGGGCCGATCGGCTTCCTCGCCACGCCCTGGGGCGTGGTCCTGGCGGAGATCACCTACTTCACCCCGTTCGTCATGCGTCCGCTGCTCGCCGCGTTCGCCCAGCTCGACACCGCGCAGATCGAGGTCGCCTCCTCCCTGGGCGCCCGCCCGCTCAGGATCGTGCGAACCGTCATCCTGCCCGAGGCGCTGCCCGCGCTCGCCGCCGGAGGCGCGCTCGTGCTGGTGCTGTGCCTCAACGAGTTCGCGATCGTCCTGTTCACCGGGGCCAAGGACGTGGTGACCCTGCCGATGCTGGTCTACGGCTCGGCGATCCTCCAGGCCGACTACACCACCGCGTGCGTCGTCGCCACGGTCAACGCGGCCCTGTCGGTCTGCCTCTACCTCGCCTACCGCGCGGCCACCGCCCGGTTGCGCACGTCCTCCGGAGGCCGCCGTGCTCGTGCATAGCCGTTCCGCCCGCTGGGCCGTGTGGGCGCTCTTCGCCGTGATCGTCCTACCGCTGTTCCTGCTCCCGCTCGGGGTCATCGTCACCGCGTCGGTGTCCACCAACTGGAGCGGCGTCCTGCCCTCCGGTCCGACGCCGGACAACTTCACCGACCTGGCCAGGGGCACCACCCTGGACTCCCTGCGCGTCAGCGTGGTCACCGCCGTCACCGCCAGCGTCTCGGCGCTGGTCCTCGGAACCTGGAGCGCGCTGACCGCCCACGCGCTGCGCCACCGCGGCCGCGCCGTCGTCGACGCCCTCTTCATGCTGCCCGTCGCGGTCCCCACGGTGGTCCTCGGCCTGGCCCTGCTGGTGGCGTTCAGCAGCCCGCCCCTGCTGCTCAACGGCACCCAGGCCATCGTGTTCGTCGCGCACACCGTGCTGGTGACGGCCTTCGCCCACCAGTCGGTCTCCGCCGCGCTGGACCGGCTCGACCCGATCTACGCGCAGGTCGCCGCCTCCCTCGGCGCCCGACCGGCGCGGGTGCTGTTCCAGGTGCGGCTGCCCCTGCTGCTGCCCTCGCTCAGCGCCGCCGCCGGGCTCTGCTTCGCGCTGTCCATGGGCGAGCTGAGCGCCACCATGATGCTCTATCCGCCCAACTGGATGCCGCTGCCGGTCCAGATCTACGCCTCCACCGACCGGGGCGCCCTCTTCTCGGGCGCGGCCGCGGCGATCGTGCTGATGGCCACCACCCTGCTCGTCCTGCTCGTCCTGTCCCGCGTGCGCACCCGCGCCGCCCACCGCTGACCCCTCTCCCAGGAGGCCCGCCATGCCCGTCGTCCGCAGACCCGCCGCACGCACCTCCGCGGTTCGCACCCTCACCGCACGCACGTTCGCCGCCACCGCCGCGTTCGCCCTCGCCGGGGCCCTGACCTCCTGCGCGGCCTTCGCACCCGTCGACAGCGTCACCGTCTACACCGCCGACGGCCTGCGCAACACGGAGGGCACCGGCTGGCTCGACCAGGTCTTCGCCGACTTCGAGGCCGAGACCGGCGTCACCGTCCAGTACGTCGAGGGCGGCTCGGGGGAGATCGTCCAGCGCGCCGCACGCGAGAGGGCCAACCCGCAGGCCGACGTCATCATCACCCTGCCGCCCTTCATCCAGCAGGCCGACGGCATGGGACTGCTCCAGGAGTACGAACCCGAGGGCTCCGAGCACGTCGGGACCAGGGCCCCCGAGGGGAGGTGGACCGCGATCGTCAACAACTACTTCTGCCTCACCTACAACACCGAGGAACTGGAGGAGCCTCCCACCACGTGGGAGGACCTGCTCGACCCCCGTTTCGAGAGCCGTCTCCAGTACTCCACCCCGGGCGTGGCGGGTGACGGCACGGCCGTGCTCATCCAGGCCATGCACGCCTTCGGCGGCCTGGAGCCCGCCACGGAGTACCTCGGCGAACTCCAGGCCAACAACGTCGGCCCGTCCTCCTCCACCGGCGCGCTCGGCCCCAAGGTGGACAAGGGGGAGCTGCTGGTCGCCAACGGCGACGTCCAGATGAACGTCGCCCAGTCCCGCACCATGCCCAACCTCGGCATCTGGTTCCCCGCACGCGAGGGGGGACGGCCCACCACCTTCGCCCTGCCCTACACCGCCGGGCTCGTCACCGACGCGCCCCAGCCCGAGCACGGCCGCGCCCTGCTCGACTTCATGCTCTCCGAGGCGGCCCAGGGGCAGGTCGTCCCCGTCGCCGGGGGCTTTCCCGCCCGCACCGACGTTCCGGTGGAGGGCGAGGGCGCCGAGGAACTGGAGGCCCTCATGGAGGGGGTGGAGGTCTTCGAACCCGACTGGAAGGAGATCGACGCCAACCTCCCCGAGTACCTCGACGCCTGGCGCGAGGCCACCGGAGGCTGAGTCCGTGCCCGGAGGGTCCGGCCGGGCCGCGGACCCGCGGCCCGGCTCAGATCACGCCGAAGACGAACCCGCCCGGGGAGTCGGGGTCGTCGCCGAAGAGGTACTCCCGGGAGGAGAGGACGAACTCCTCGCGGTTGACGAACCCGTCGCTGTCGGTGTCCAGACCCCGGAACCGCTCCCGGGCGGTCTCGGAGGCGACCCCCAGGATCTCCGCGTACCGGACGTACTCGGCCTCGCTGACCGAACCGCCGTCGTCGGTGTCGAGGAGGTCGAAGACGGCCTCGGCCACGCCCTCGGTCATGTTGAACCGGCTCCTGTCCTCGGAGGCCGAGTGCATCGCCCGGACGAACATGTCCCGGTCCAGGCGCGCCTCGGGGGCCGAGGAGTGGCGGAGCAGCTCCAACCACAGCATCTGGTAGGAGGCGTGGACGGCCTGCGCCCGGCGGTCGGCCGCGTCCAGGGAGTATCCGCTCGTGTAGCGGTTGACGAGGCGCTGGTAGTCCTCCCAGGTGATGGCGCCGTCGCCGTCGGAGTCGAGCGTGTCGAAGAGCTGCCCGAACCTCTCGGTGATCGGGGCGGCGGGAGCAGTCTCCACGGGGTTCCTTTCGTCGGTGGGCGGGCCGGTCCCGCCCCGTGCACCTTCGAGTGTCCCGCGTCCGGAAGGGTTCCGCGGCACCCTCCCCGGGTCCCGGGAGGGGGAGCCCTCCCCAGGTCCGCGTACGGGAGCGCTCCGGACGGGTCCTAGGCTCTTTCTCGACAAGGACGTCGAGGAAGGACGGGTCACATGGACGCACGCGCCTACATCGAGGCACACCGGGACGAGTTCGTCTCCTCCCTCAAGGAGTGGCTGGCGATCCCGTCGATCTCCGCCGACCCCGCGCACCACATCGACGTGCAGCGGTCCGCGCGGTGGCTCGCCGACCACCTCACCGCGACCGGCTTCCCCACCGTCGAGGTGTGGGAGACCCCCGGCCTGCCCGCCGTCTTCGCCGAGTGGCCCGCCGCCGACCCCGACGCCCCCACGGTGCTCGTCTACGGGCACCACGACGTCCAGCCCGTCGACCCCGTCGCGGAGTGGGAGACCGACCCCTTCAAGCCCACCGAGCGCGGCACCTCCCTGTTCGCCCGCGGGGCCTCCGACGACAAGGGGCAGGTGCTCTTCCACGCCCTCGGCGTGAGCGCGGCCCTGGCCGCCTCCGGCGCCGACGCCCCGCCCGTCACGATCAAGCTGCTCGTGGAGGGCGAGGAGGAGTCCGGATCGGTGCACTTCGCCGACCTGATGCGGGCCAACCTCGACCGCCTGGCCTGCGACGTCGCCGTCATCTCCGACACCACGATGTGGGCGGCCGACACCCCGTCCATGTGCGTGGGCATGCGCGGCGTCACCGACGTCGAGATCAGCCTGTACGGACCCGAGCGCGACCTGCACAGCGGTTCCTTCGGCGGCGCCGTCCCCAATCCGCTCAAGGCCATGAGCGACCTGCTGTCCGGCCTGCACGACGAGAACGGCCGGGTGGCGATCCCCGGGTTCCACGACGGGGTGGTCGAGGCCAGCCAGGAGGAGCGCGACCTCATCGCCCGGCTGCCCTTCGACGAGCGCGAGTGGTTGGACACCGCCGCCTCCACCGCCACCTGGGGCGAGGAGGGCTACAGCACGCTGGAGCGGATCTGGCTGCGCCCGACCGCCGAGATCAACGGCATGTGGGGCGGCCACACCGGCTCGGGCGGCAAGACCATCGTCCCCCGCTCCGCGCACGCCAAGGTCAGCTTCCGACTGGTCCCCGGCCAGGAGCCGCTGCACGTCCAGGACCGCGTCCGCGCCTACGTCGAGTCGGCCACCCCCGACGGCCTGCGCGCCGAGACCGGGTTCGGCGGCCCCGGCGTGCGCGCCTGTGCCTCCGACCTGTCCTCCACCGCGCTGAAGGCGGCCCGCTCGGCCATGGAGCGCGCCTTCGGCAAGCAGGTGCTCTTCACCCGTGAGGGCGGCAGCGGGCCGGAGGCCGACATCGCCGACATCCTCGGGGCGCCGCTGGTGTTCGTCGCCGTCGGACTGGACGAGGACCGCATCCACGCCCCCAACGAGAAGGTGGAGCTCCCGCTGCTGCTCAAGGGAGCCGAGAGCGCAGCCTACCTGTGGGAGGAACTCGGCACGGTCGGCCGTTAGGCGGTGACCGGAGGGCCCACCGGTCGACTCCGTTCGCCGCGATCCCGTACCCGTGGCCAACTTCGGCGCCTCGCCACAAGTGCGGGATCACCCGGGGCGGAGCACTCCAGCCACACCGGCGACGCATCCGGTCAGCCCACCAGGCGGGTGTCGGTTCCGGGGCTCCGCGCCGCCCGCCGCGGGCGCTTCGCGCCGGGGCCGCCACCCCAACGGTCGGGGCCGTGAGTGAGGACGTTCGCGGCCCCCAGCCGGTGTTAACCCTGTAGGAGCGGGCCTCGTCCGGACGGCCCGCCAACCCCGGAAGGACCCATGGACGCCGACGCGACTCCCTCCCTCTCCCGCTTCTCCGTCGACGCGGCCGGTCACCGGCGCCTGGACCAGGAGTGGCTGGCCGAGGCGTGGGCGGATCCCGGTACGCGTGTGCTGGTGCTGGAGGGCGGTGACCCCGGCAGCCACGGCTGGAGGGCCCTCATGGCCAAACAGTCCCAGGCCCTCGTCACCACCGGCGACGCCCCAGGACTCGTGCTGACCACGCCCGGCGACGCCCCCGAGGGCGAGCGCTACCTGCTTGGCACCGACGGGGAACGCGCCTACTTCGCGGTCCTCTCCCACCAGGAGCTGGCCGCCACGCCGGAGGCCCGGCCCGCGTCCCTACGTGAGATCGGCGCGCTCCTCGACGACCGCGACACCGGGCTCATGACCCGGGCCGTCGCCCTCGCGAACTGGAACGTCACCCACGGGTTCTGCCCCCGCTGCGGCTCCCGCACCACCCCGGCCGCCGCCGGACACCTGCGCGTGTGCGAGGCCGAGGGAACCGAGCAGTACCCCCGGACGGACCCGGCCGTGATCATGCTGGTGCACCGCGAGCGCGACGGTCGCGAGGAGGTGCTCCTCGGCAACAACCCCAACTGGGACGCCCGCCGCTTCTCCGTGCTCGCCGGGTTCGTCGAGGCGGGGGAGTCGCTGGAACAGGCGGTGATCCGCGAGGTCGCCGAGGAGACGGGCGTCGTGGTCGGGACCCCGCGCTACCTGTCCTCGCAGCCCTGGCCCTTCCCGCGCAGCCTGATGGTGGGGTACACCGCGCGCGCCGTGGGCGAGACCGAGCGTACCGACGACGAGATCGCCGTCACCCGCTGGTTCACCCGCGCCGAGCTGGCCGAGGCCGTGCACTCCGAGGAGGTCCTGCTGCCCGGCCGGGTGTCGATCGCCCGCACCCTCATCGAGCACTGGTACGGGGCCGAGCTCCCGGGCGGCTGGTGACCGCCCGAGGCTACCCCTGGACGGTGCTCAGCTCGTCGGGCAGCGTGGTGAGAGGGCTCGTGCTGCTCTCCACCACGTCCCGTGCCAGGTCGGCAACCTTCCGGCCGCGCGAACGCGCCGAGGAGCGCAGCCGCTCGAAGGCCTCGCGGGGCGCCATCGTGTGCCGCTCCGCCAGGACCCCGATCGCCTGCTCCACCACCACGCGCGAGTGCAGCGCGTGCTCCAGCTGCGAGACGGTGTGCCGCAGCCGCTCGACCTCGGAGGCCCCCTCCGGGGCCCGCCCGGGTGCCTGGGCCCGCGGAACGCGGGTTCCCGACTCACCGGTCAGCAGGTCCGCGAGGACCATCGCGCTCACCAGGTCGGGCACCTCGTCACCGCCCACCCGCCACCCGGCCGGGGTACGGCGGACCACGTCCGTGTCCACCGTGTCGGCGACCGCCACGTCATGAGGCCTCATGTCCTCCCCCAACTCAACACTCCCCGTCCTCATCGTCCGAGCTCCTCACGGCCCGAGCGTCGTCGGAAGGTGCGCCGCCGTGTGGAAGGCGGGCCCGTGACGCGGGCCGCGGTCGCGCCCCAGAAGCGCGACCCGCGGCCCACGTACCGTCCTACGACAGCTCGGCCAGTTTCTGCCTCACCTGAGCGAGCGACGGGTTGGTCATCGCCGCTCCGTCACTGAAGACCAGCGTCGGGACCGTCTGGTTCCCTCCGTTGACCCTCATCACGGTCTCGGCGGCCTCCGGGTGCTCCTCGATGTTCACCTCGTGGATGGTGATCCCCTCACGGGAGAGCTGGCTCTTGAGCCGCTTGCAGTATCCGCACCACGGGGTGGTGTACATCGTGAACTGTTCGGTCGCCGAGTTCGTCATCTCGCTCACGTCCTTGCCTACGGTCGATGGGTCGTGTCCGGTTTATCTCAACATCGAGGGGACCGAACCACTTCCCGCGACCGTGCGACACAACGTGGGACGCCTCACAGGCCCAACTGGTTCGGGAATGTCTGCTGGGCCATGTGACCTCGGGATACGTCGGACGTGGTGTCCGATTCGCTCCCCGTGACGCCGGATACTTGAGAGACTGGGTCTTCCACCCACCCCGACCAGATGCAGGAGCACCATGGATCCCGACCGCGTCCTGGAGGGACTGGACCCGGAGCAGACCCAGGCGGCGCGCGCCCTGCGCGGCCCCGTGTGCATCCTGGCCGGTGCCGGAACGGGGAAGACCCGCGCCATCACCCACCGCATCGCGTACGCGGTCGCCAGCGGTGTGGTCTCCGAGCAACAGGTCCTCGCGGTCACCTTCACCGCCCGCGCCGCCGGGGAGATGCGCGGACGCCTGCGCTCCCTGGGCGCCCCCCGCGTGCAGGCCCGCACCTTCCACGCCGCCGCGCTGCGGCAGCTCGCCTTCTTCTGGCCCGACGTCGTCGGCGGTGAGAAGCCCACCCTCATCGAGAGCAAGATCCAGGCCGTCTCCCGGGCCGCCCACTCGGTGGGGCTCCAGCCCGACCGCGCGGGCCTGCGCGACCTGGCCAGCGAGATCGAGTGGGCCAAGGTCACCCAGGTGCGCCCCAGCGACTACGACAAGGCCGTCACCAAGGCGGGCCGCCAGGCCCCGATGCCCGCGGGCGAGGTCGCCCGGGTCTTCGAGGCCTACGAGGACCTGCGCCGCGAGCACAACCTCCTCGACTTCGAGTCCATGCTCGAACTCACCGCGGGGATGATCAACGAGTACCCGGCCATCGCCCAGCGCGTGCGCGACCAGTACCGGTACTTCGTCGTCGACGAGTTCCAGGACGTCAACCCGCTCCAGCGGCTCCTCCTGGACGCCTGGCTGGGCGACCGTGACGACCTGTGCGTGGTGGGCGACCCCAGCCAGACCATCTACTCCTTCGCGGGCGCCACCCCCGGTTACCTGACCGGCTTCTCCGCCCGCTACCCGCACGCCACCGTGGTCGAACTGGTCCGCGACTACCGCTCCACGCCCCAGGTGGTGCGGGTCGCCAACCACGTCATCGGCCAGGCGCGCGGCAGCGCCTCCGCCCAGCACCTCACCCTCCGGGCGCAGCGCCCCGACGGACCCGACCCCATGTACCAGGAGTACGACGACGAGCCCGCCGAGGCCACCGGGGTCGCCCGCAAGATCAGCGTTCTGATGGAGGGCGGCACCCCGGCCAGCGAGATCGCGGTGCTGGTGCGCACCAACGCCCAGTCGGCCGCCTACGAGCAGGCCCTGACCGACGAGGGCGTGCCGTTCACCGTGCGCGGGACCACCCGGTTCTTCGAACGCCCCGAGATCAAGCAGGCCGTGCACACCCTGCGCGGAGCACGGCACGGAGCGGCGGGGGAGGAGCCCGAGCCCCTG
>NZ_ANAX01000158.1 GCF_000341065.1 Nocardiopsis halotolerans DSM 44410
TCGACGAGCTCGGCGTGCGCATGGCCACCGAACACGCGCCCGGCTTCGAGGGCGTGACCATCGCCTCCCTGCACGCGGCCAAGGGCCTGGAGTGGGACGCCGTCTTCCTGGTCGGCCTCACCGAGGGCATGATGCCGATCATCTACGCCGAGACCGACGACCAGGTGGAGGAGGAACGCCGCCTGTTCTACGTGGGCGTCACCCGGGCCCGCGAGCACCTGGCGATGTCGTGGTCCCTGGCCCGCTCTCCCGGCGGCAGGAGGACCCGCAGACCCTCCCGCTTCCTGGACGGCCTCCGACCCGCGTCCCCCTCCACCTCCGCCCGGCGCTCCGAGCGCCGCAAGGGCGGCGTGGTCCGCTGCCGTGTGTGCGGGACCACCCTCACCGACGCGGCGGAACGCAAGCTGGGCCGCTGCCTGGACTGCCCGTCCAGCTACGATGAGGCCCTGTTGGAGCGGCTGCGCGACTGGCGCCGCGCGAGTGCGCGGGAGCAGAAGACGCCCGCGTACGTGGTCTTCACCGACGCCACCCTCCAGGCGATCGCCGAGCAGGAGCCCACGAGCCTCGCGCAGCTCTCGGCGGTGTCCGGTGTTGGCGCGACGAAACTCGATCGCTACGGTGAGGCGGTACTGGCGCTGGTCTCGGGCGCGGAGCCGGAGGACGTCATGGACGGTTCGGCGGAGGCCGACGGGGAGGATGCAGCGGATGAGTGAGGGCGCCGACGCGCAGATGCGGGGACAGTCCCTCGCCGACCTGTTGACCGTGCTGGACCTGGAGCAGATCGAGGTCAACATCTTCCGGGGCAGCAGCCCGGAGGAGGGGCCGCAGCGGGTGTTCGGCGGACAGGTCGCCGGTCAGGCGCTGGTCGCGGCGGGACGGACCGTGCCCGAGGAGCGCTACGTGCACTCCCTGCACGCGTACTTCATCCGTCCCGGCGATCCCTCGGTGCCCATCGTCTACGAGGTGGACCGGGTTCGCGACGGCCGCTCGTTCACCACCCGCCGGGTGGTGGCCATCCAGCACGGCAAGCCGATATTCACGCTGTCGGCCTCCTTCCACAAGGAGGAGCCGGGCCTGGACCACCAGATCCCCATGCCCGACGTCCCTCCGCCGGAGGACCTGCCCAGCACGCGCGAACGCCTGTGGGACGAGTTCGGCCGGCTGCCCGGGTTCGCGCGCTGGCACCCCATCGAACTGCGCCCGGTGGGACCGATGTCCTACGAGGCCGAGCGTGACCCGAGCCTGCGCACCGCCACCAATCCGGTGTGGCTCAAGGTGGACGGCGAACTGCCCGACGATCGGCTCACCCAGGTGTGCCTGATGACCTACGCGTCGGACATGACCCTGCTGGACACCGTGCTGCTGCGGCACGGTCGCTCCTTCGCGGGGATCTCCATGGCCAGCCTGGACCACGCGATGTGGTTCCACCGGCCGTTCCGTGCCGACGAGTGGCTGCTGTACGCCCAGGAGGCCCCGACCGCGCAAGGCGCCCGCGGCCTGGCGCGGGGGCTGGTGTACACACGCGAGGGCGAACTCGTGTGCTCGGTGGTACAGGAGGGGCTGATCCGCGTGGTGGACGCGGAGGGTTGGTCCGAAGCCCTGCCGGGAGCGACGTAGGGCCTGTCCTCCTGACGGGGGGTTCCACGCCCGGACGGGGAGGGTGCCGCGCGTCGTCGTGCGAGGGCGGCCACTCCGACGGAACGCCACCGCCGAGCGACGGAGAGGACGGAACGGGGGCCTGGCCAGCGCACGTGCGCTGACCAGGCCCCCGTCGTGTCGGGGGAGGGCACCGGTACGCGGAGGGCGGGAAACGGAGTGGGGGATGCCGCGTGGTAACGCTCCCAGGCGCCTGGGAATTCCCGCGAACCCGTGGCCGGATGCGGACGTTTTCGCAGGTCAAAAATAGGTTGCTCTCTTTCTGCGCCAGCCCATAGTCTGTACACCGTCGCAATGACCGCTCCCGGCGCGGGTGGAAGATTCCCGTCGCCCGACAGTGAAGGAGGTGCCCGATCTCATGACCAGCATCACGGAAACCACTGGCCTGCACGCTGGCTTCGCCATGCCGTCGCGTCAGCTGTCCCTGCTGACCGCTGTTCGGGGCACCGTCCTGGGCGGTCAGAAGGACGTCTTCGCTGTCTTCGGCGAGTCCATCGTCGCTTGCGCCGGTAACGGCGGCACCACCAACGGAGGATCCGTGTTCCGCGGGAGCCGTTCCCCGCTGATGGTGTCCGAGGGCCAGGAGGCCCTGACCGGCGACGGCAGTGGTGTGCCCGCCGAGCCCGAGCTCGCCCTTGATCGAGGCAAGCACGTGGCGAAGCACGCAGAACCCACCCAGCGCCTCTACGGCGCATCGGGGGAGTGTCCACGGAGGATTCCGGCCTAGAGCAGGACAGGCCGAGAGTTTCGACCGTGGCCGCGGACCCCGACAGGGGCCGCGGCTTTCTTTGTATCTTCGTCCGCTCTCCGTCCCCCAGGGACGAGGGAGAGGGACGGCGGCATCGCAAGTCCAGGGGTCCCCACCGGACCGGTTCCGGTGAACAGTCACCGACCGCGTTGTACGAAACGATCAAAGATCTTGGAGGGCACCGATGCTTGCGTCGGTCCTGGAAACGCCCTGGCTGGGCGACACCGAAGTTCCCTGCCGCCTGGAGCCCGACCTGTTCTTCGCCGAGGCGCCCGCCGATGTCGAGGCGGCCAAGGCCGTCTGCGGCTCCTGCCCCGTCCGGGAGCAGTGCCTGGCCGACGCCCTGGAGCGTCGGGAGCCGTGGGGCGTCTGGGGCGGGCAGCTGCTCGTCTCCGGGCAGGTCGTGGCGCGCAAGCGCCCGAGGGGCCGCCCCCGGAAGAACCCCGCCCCGGTCGCGGCCTGACCGGCCCAGCCACAACCTCCGATCACAGACTCCGAAGGACCGAAGACAGATGATGATGATGGAACTGATGCGCGTGGTCGAGCAGATGGACGTCGAGACGCGCGAGCAGCAGGACAGAAGGCTCACCGCCCGCCAACTGCGCGCCCGGCAGCGCGAGGAGCGCCGTGCCGAACAGGCGCTCACGGAAGTCGCGTGGTCGCGTCTGTGTTGACGCGGTTCCCGCGGTGACGTGATGGGACACGGGACGTCCTGAGGTGATCGACGGTTCCGGTCCGGGGCCGGTCGGGGACCCCTCCGGGGGTCACCGACCGGTCTCTTTTGTGTATCCAAAAGGTGACTCGGATGTCCCCGGAGGGCTCGTCATGGCCTGTTCCACAGCCGAAAAACGGCGCTGGTCACAGCGGAACGTGCTACGGGGCCGTGTTTTTCGGCTACGTTCCGAGAATCGGAGATCCGATGGGATCAACGACATAACAGGACAACGCACACCTGTGCGGGAGCGCCTCGCTCGGCTACCGTAAAGTTCGTGCCCTCGAACACCAAAGTCGAGGTACGACGCAGTCCTCGTCGCCGACGCACGGTGTCGGCCTACAGGGACGGGGATACCACGGTCGTCCTCGTGCCCGCGACGTTCTCCCGCGCAGAGGAAAAGCGCTGGGTGGGCCGCATGCTGCAACGCCTGGAGGCCCGCGAGGGGCGCCGCCGCCCCGGTGACGAGGAACTCCACGAGCGCGCGGTGGAACTGGCCCGCCGCTACCTGGGCGGCACCGAACTCCCCGACAGCGTCCGCTGGGTGGACAACCAGAACTCCCGCTGGGGTTCGTGCACCCCCGAGACCCGCGCGATCCGCATCTCCCGCCGTGTCGCCGGGATGCCCGCCTGGGTCGTGGACTACGTCCTCATCCACGAGCTCGCGCACCTGTTCATCCCGCACCACGGCCGGGAGTTCTGGGACCTGGTGCGCCGTTATCCCAAGGCCGAACGCGCCCGCGGGTACCTGGAGGGCTTCAGCGCCGGGTCCCGTGCCGAACCCTGCGGCGGGGAGGGGGACGACGAACTCGACGCGGACGCGGTCGCCTTCGAGGAGTGAGCGGCCCGTCCCCGTCACGGACGTTGATGCGGACAGGAAGAAATGTCTTTTCAGGACAATTCATTCCACCTTTTGCTGCCTGTTTCGTGTATTTTTCTCCGGTCACAAGGGCTTCGGCCCTCTCCCCGGTGAACGGATACCCTCCCCATGAGGACGCTCAAGAAGACCCTGGCCACCGCCGCCGCGACCGTGATGCTCCTGGCCGCCGGCGCGGTCACGGCCTCCCCCGCCAGTGCGGCCGCGGCCGCCTACAACGGCGCCTGCGGCTCCGGATACGTGGTGGTCAACTCCGCCCCGTTCCGTTTCGACCTGGGCACCCTGTACCTGACCTACAACAGCTCCAACGGCTACAACTGCGTGGTCACCGTCCGCAGCGCCGACACCGCCGGTTTCCCGATGACCATGAACGCGGGTCTGCGCCGTTCGGGTGACGAGGGCTCCCACAAGTCGGACACGGGCCAGTACAGCTACTACGCCGGGCCGGTGTACGTGTACGCCAGCGGCTCCTGCGTGGACTGGCGCGGAGTGATCGGCAACCAGGCCACCGAACGGTACGAGACCAACTGCGGCTGACCCGACACGCACGGCCGCGCCGGAGTCTCCCGGCGCGGCCGTCGTGTGCTTCCGGGCTCCGCGTCGTCTTCCGGGGCCCGCCGTTCAGGCTCCGGCGTTGCGGCCGACCCCGCGGTGGGCGGCCACCGCCTCGGCGGCCGCGCGTACCAGGGCGCGACAGGCGTCGTCGGACGGCTCGGGCAGGTCGTCGACCGGGAACCAGCCCAGGTCGGCGGACTCGTCGGGGTCGCGCACCAGGACGGCGTCCTCCGGCGCGACGGCCGCGTACTGCACGTCCAGGTGGACGCTCCCGCCGCCGCAGGGCACCGCGTGACTGTCCAGCCGGACCGGCTGGGGGAGCAGCGTGATCCCGCGGATCCCCGACTCCTCCGTGGCCTCGCGCAGGGCCGCCGCGCCCAGTGTGGTGTCCTCCGGCTCACAGTGCCCGCCGGTCTGCAACCAGAACTGGTGGATCCGGTGCAGGGTGAGCACCACACGCGAGCCGTCCGCGGAGATGATCGCCGAACTCGCCGTCACGTGGCCGGGCAGGCACGAGCGCCACATCCCGTCCTCGTACGCGTCCAGGTGGTCCAGGTAGGAGCGGCGCAGTTCCTCCTGCCGGGCGTCGGGCGCGGTCCACCCGCGCAGCACCGCCCGGGCGTCCGCGTGCAGCGTCACCTACGCGCCCTCTCCCCGGTCGTTTCCTCCGTCGTCCTCGCCGGATCCGTCACCCTCGCCGCTCTCACCGGCCTCGTTCCCGCGCTGGCCGGGAGCGTCCTGGGTCAGAGAGGAGATGTCGAAGTCGGTGTCACCGAACTCCCCGCCCCCGTGCACGAACGCGTCCGGGTCGTCCAGGTCGTCGCCGCTGGGCATCAGATCCGGGTGCTCCCACACCGCGTCCCGGCCCTCCACGCCGCGCGCCTCCTCCAGGGCGGACCAGAGCGCGGACGCCTCGCGCAGGCGGCGCGGGCGCAGCTCCAGGCCGACCAGGGCGGCGAACGTGTGCTCGGCGGGCCCTCCGGTGGCCCGGCGCCGCCGGAGGGCCTCGGCCAGGGCGTCCGCCTGGGGCAGCCGAGCGGACACCGCGGACGAGACCACGGTCGCCACCCAGCCCTCGATCAGGGCCAGGGTGGTCTCCAACCGGGTCAGCGCCGCCTTCTGCTGCGGGGTGTCCTCGGGCTGGAGCAGCCCCTCGCCGCCGGCGCCGCCCAGGACCTCCTGGAGCGCCTCGGGGTTGGTGAGATCGATCTCACCGAGCCGGTCCTCCAGGCCGCTGACGTCGAAGGACATACCGTCCGCGTACTCGTTGACCAGACGGGACACGTGCGAGCGCAGCCACGGCACGTGCGAGTACAACCGGTGCACGGCGGCCTCGCGGGCGGCCAGGTACAACCGGACCTCGTCCTCGGGGACCTCCAGGCCCTCGCTGAACCGCTCCACGCCGGAGGGCAGCAGCGCGGCGTTGCCCTCACCGGCCAGGGGCAGCCCGATGTCGGCGGTGCCGACCACCTCGCGGGAGAGCTCGCCCACGGCCTGGCCCGCCTGGCGGCCGACCATCATGCTGCCCATCTGCTGGATCATGCCCAGCAGCGGACCCGCGACGGACCGCATCTCCTCGGGAAGGTTCTCCCCCATCGAGTGGACGGTCTTGCTGGTCAGCGGGTCGCACAGCTGCACCCACGAGTCCATCGTCCGCTCGATCCACTCCGACCGGCTCCCAGCCCGGGNGGCAGGTCGGTAGCCTGGTCAAGCCACAGGTCGGCGAGGCGCAGGGCCTCCTCGACCTTGGCGTAGTCGGACGCCGGAACACTGGGATCGCCCTCCTGGGCGACCGTCTGGCGCGCGACGTCCTTGGCCATCTCCCAGTTCACGCCCGACGACGGCTTCTCGCCGCCACCGGTCGCGGGGCCGGGCTGGGCCGACATCATGTCGGCGAACTGGCGCAGCATGTTGGCCATCTGCTGCGGGTCACCGAACGGGAAGCCGTCCGGCGTTCCGGAGTCCCCTCCGCCCGGGCCGCCGCTGCCGGCACCCGAGCCGGAGTCGCCAGAGCGGCGTCCGGACTCGTCATCGGGATCGTTCGGCATGCTGAAACCGAATGGCAGGTCGCTCACAATCAGACCTCAGGCAGGATTAGGTTTGGTCTCCACTGTCACGTTAGCTGGGAGTCGCCCGGAGTGAATACCGAAAGCAGCCAGGTTCGCCCAGAGCACAGCCCCTCCGAAGGAGCGGTGGTCGCTGTCACCGGTGCCGCCTCCGGGGTGGGCCGACTCCTCGTGCAACGCCTGGCCACGCCGGAAGGTTCCGCGCACCTCCGCGAGGTCGTCGCCATCGACGACGAGTTCGCCGACCTGCGCGGGGTCACGTGGCGCATCGCCGACGTGTGCGACCCCGGTCTGGTCTCCCGGCTCGGCGGGGTCGACGTGCTCGTGCACACCGCCGACGACCGCTCTCCGGAGAGCAGGCCCCCACAGCGCCGCGCGCGCAACATCCGCGCGGCCCAGACGGTCCTGACCGCCGCCGCGGCCTCGGGGGTCCCGCGCGTCATCCTGGTCACCAGCACCATGGTCTACGGCGCAGCTCCGGACAACGCCGTGCCCCTCCCGGAGAACGCGGCGCGCGTGTCCGACAACAGCGAGGGGCTCATGGGCGACTTCGCCGAGATCGAGGCGCTCGCCGAGCGTGCCCGCCGCGCCCATCCCAGCCTCACCGTGACCGTCGTGCGCCCGGCCCCGCTCGTGGGGCCCGCGATCGACAGCCTGCTCAGCCGCCACTTCTCCGCCCCGCGCCTGCTCACCGTCAAGGGGCACGAGCAGCACTGGCAGTTCTGCCACGAGGAGGACCTGGCCAGCGCCCTGGCCTTCTGCGCCGTGCACGGGGTGGACGGCCGCGACGGCGTGGTCGCGGTGGCGAGCGAGGGGTCGCTCTCCCAGGACGAGGTGGAGGGCATCGCCGGGATGAAGCACTTCGAGGTGCCCGCCAACCTGGCCTTCGGCGCCGTCCGACGCCTCCACCAGGCACGGATCACCCCGGCGGCGGAGGGCGAGCTGAAGTTCCTCGTCTACCCGTGCGTGGTGGACTGCGCGACGCTGCGCGAGGCCGGGTGGAAGCCCGTCCACGACAACGAGGCGGCCCTGGCCTCCCTGCTGGAGTCCAGCAGCGGCAAGCACGCGCTGGTGGGACGCAGCCTGGGCCGCAAGGAGGTCACCATCACCGCCGCGGGTGCCGCCGGTGCCGCCGCCGCGGCCATCGGTACCGCCGCCGCCATCCGCCACCTGCGCAAGCGCAAGGGCGGCTGAGGACCGGTCCGGACCCCGCCCGCCGCGTGTGCGGCGGAACGCGCGCATGGGTGTCCGACATGGGGGAACGTCCGGTTGGTACTGTCGCATACGTGGAAGAGATCACTCTCGCGTCCGTACGCGACACCCCCCTCTCGGTGGACGAGGTCCTCGCCGCGGTCTCCGACCCGCGTGCCGGGGGCACCGCCGTGTTCATCGGGACCGTCCGCGACCACGACCACGGCCGTGACGTCGCCCGGCTCGCCTACTCGGCGCATCCGACGGTGGAGGCGCGGCTGCGCGTCGTCATGGAGAAGGTGCTCAGCGACACCTCCGTCCCCGGGCGTCCGGTGGTGAGGATGGCCGCGGCGCACCGGGTCGGCCAGCTGGAGATCGGCGACATCGCGGTGGTCGTGGCCGCCGCCGCCGAGCACCGGCAGGAGGCCTTCGAGGCCTGCCGCCGCCTCATCGACGACCTCAAGGCCCAGGTGCCCATCTGGAAGCACCAGGACTTCGAGGACGGCCAGAGCGAGTGGGTGGGCTCTCCCTGAGCCCCGGGAGGCGGACGGGCCGGGAAGCGCCTGTGGACAGGCGCCCACGGGTCCTCCCACGGCCATAGGCTGTGCGCATGCTTCGTCGTGTCATGACCCTCGTTGTCGCTCTCGCCCTTCTCGTCGGGCTCGGGTACGGCAGTCTCAGTCTTCCCGTCCCCTACCTGGTGGCCGCCCCGGGCCTGACCCTCAACACGATCGGGGAGACCGAGCGGGGGTCGGTCATCGAGATCGACGGCGCGGAGAGCTACGAACACGACGACGGCATGCTCTCCATGGTGACCGTGCAGTACGCGGGCGGACCCCAGCACCGGCTCGACCTGCTCACCGTCGTCACCGCCTGGCTCTCGCCGACCCAGGCGGTCCTGCCGGAGGAGCTGCTCTTCCCCGCCGGGCGCTCGCTGGAGGAGGTCAGCCAGCGGCAGACCGTCCAGATGAACAGCTCGCAGACCAACGCCACCGCCGCCGCGCTCACCCAGCTCGGCATGGCGTACGAGGCGGTCCCCGTGGTCAGCGGCACGGTCGAGGGCATGCCCGCGCACGGCGTGGTGGAGTCGGGTGACGTCATCGTGGCCGTGGACGGCGAGTCCGTGCCCACCCAGGGCGGCGACGACCCCGAGACCCCCGTGGGCAGCGCCGCGGTCGTGGAGATGGTCGGCGCCCACGAGCCGGGTGACACGATCGGGCTCACCCTGGAGCGGGACGGCGAGGCCGTGGAGGAGGAGATCACCGCGGCGGCGAACGACACGGGCGACGCGGCGGTCGGCGTGCTCGTCGCCGACCAGATGGACTTCCCCGTGGACGTGGAGATCACCGTCGGCGACATCGGCGGGCCCAGCGCGGGCATGATGTTCGCGCTCGGGATCATGGACCGTCTCAGCGAGGAGGGCCTCACCGGGGGCGCTGACGTGGCCGGTTCCGGCACGATCACCGCCGACGGCCGGGTCGGCGGGATCAGCGGCATCCCGCAGAAGATGGTCAGCGCCCAGCGCGACGGGGCCGAGTACTTCTTCGTGGCCGCGGAGAGCTGCTCCCAGGTCGCGGATTCGGCCGCCTACGGCGAGCTGGAGGTGGTGCGGGTCGAGACCCTCACCGACGCGGTCGAGGCGCTGGAGACCATCCGCACCGGAGAGGGCGAACTGCCGCGTTGCGAGTAGGCGGGGCCTGCTTCGGTGCTCGCCCTCTTCGTCGCCCTCCACCACCCTCAACGGACGGCCTCCGGCCGCGGTACCTGTGGTCACCTACGCGTCCCCCGGGACCCCGCCGACGTCCGAACGGTGATCCCAGGAGCGGGCGTGGCCCGGGGCTCAGTCCTGTTCCGGCTTCTCCTCGATGTCCAGGGTGAGCGCCAGCGCCGAGGTCAGCGCGGGGATCAGGTCGGCCCCGTTGAGCACCTCCGACTCGCTGTCGTGGCTGCGCATGCGCATCGCACAGTGCCGTGAGCCGTCGCGCAGCACACCGGCGACCATGCGGATCTCCTCGGTCTCACGGCCCGAGCTCTCCAGGTCCTCGTCCGAGGCCAGGGTCTCGTCCGATCCCTTCACCACCAGACGTTCCATCACCAGCGCGCACCCGGCCACGCCCTCGGGCCACAGGATGCGGCCCAGCGCCTCCTCCAGCGGGACGCCGTCCGGCAGCTGTTCCTGCTCGACCGGGGTCAGCTCGTCGGGGTCCGAGGGCGAGTCGATGCCCAACAGGTCGGCCAGGGCGGGCTCCGCGCTCAGCAGTTCGGCGGTCGGCACCAGGGCGTACAGCCCCAGCGGCTGGTCCCAGCCCTGCTCCGCGGCGTGGCGTTCGAGGTCCATGACGGCTTCGCGAATGTTCGACACGCCTCCATACTGACCGATACGGGAGGTGCGCCGTTCCCGTTTCCGGACAGTAGGGTCACCACGGAGCCCGCCGGATGCGACTCCGATACACCAACGATGCAGCCTTGTCACCCTGACGAGGGTTGTTTCGGGAACCTGACGGCCACCACGTAAGTTTTCAGTGACAAGGCGCCACACGCGCACCGAACGCACCTACCAAGTCAGAACGAGGGGGAGGCGTGAGCTTCCGATCGCCCGGCGCACCACCTGCGCGTATGCCTCGCCGATCCAGGTTGCTCGCGCCAGTCGCGGCGACCGTGGTCGTCATCATCGCGGGGTTGATCCTCGCCGCGAACTTCTGGACCGACTACAAGTGGTTCGACTCCGTCGGATACACCTCGGTCTTCCTGACCGAGCTGTGGACCCGTGTGCTGCTGTTCGCGGTCGCCGGTCTGGTGATGGCCGTCATCGTCGGCGCCAGTATCTTCTTCGCCTACCGCTTCCGGCCGGGCATCCGGCCGATGAGCCTGGAGCAGCAGGGCCTGGACCGCTACCGGCAGTCCATCGACCCGCACCGCAAGCTGTTCTTCTGGATCACCGTGGGAGCCCTCACGCTCCTGGCGGGGGCCGCGGCCAGCGGTGACTGGCAGGCCTACCTCCAGTTCATGAACAGCAACGAGTTCGGGGTGGCGGACCCCGAGTTCGGCCTGGACGTCGCGTTCTTCGCGTTCACCTACCCGTTCCTGCGCATCCTGCTCGGCTACCTGTACGCGGCGGTCATCCTGGCGTTCATCGCCGCGGTCATCGTCCACTACCTGTACGGCGGCGTACGCCTCCAGAACGACTCCGGCCAGCGCGCCACCCCCGCGGCCCGCGTGCACCTGTCGGTGCTGCTGGGCGTGTTCGTGCTGCTGCGCGCCGGTTCCTACTGGCTGGACCGCTACGGCCTGGTCTTCTCGGAGCGGGGCTACACCTTCGGTGCCTCGTACACCGACGTGAACGCGGTCAAGACCGCCCTGCTGATCCTCACCGTCATCTCGGTCATCTGCGCCGTGCTGTTCTTCGCCAACATCTACTTCAAGAACATCATGGTGCCCATGGCCAGCCTCGGCCTGCTGGTGCTGTCCGCGGTGCTGGTGGGCGTGGCCTATCCCGAGATCGTCCAGCGCTTCCAGGTCGCGCCGAACGAGCAGCGCCTGGAGAGCCCCTACATCGAGCGCAACATCGAGTACACGCGCCAGGCCTACGGCATCGACGACACCGAGGTGCAGGCCTACGACGCCACCACCGAGCTCAGCCCGCAGGCGCTGGTGGAGGAGTCCCAGGGCACCACGGTGCGCCTGGTCGACCCCTCCGTGGTCTCGCAGACCTTCCAGCAGATGCAGCAGGTCCGCGGCTTCTACGAGTTCCCCGACGTGCTGGAGGTCGACCGCTACCCGGACTCCGAGGGCAACCTGATCGACACGATCGTCGCCGTCCGCGAGCTGGCCGGTCCGCCCGAGGACCAGGACAACTGGCTCAACCGGCACCTGATCTACACGCACGGCTACGGCATGGTCGCCGCGGCCGGAACCCAGATCGACGCCGAGGGCCGCCCGGTCTTCACCGAGTACAACATCCCGCCGCGCGGTGAGCTGAGCGAGGTCGTCGGCGAGTACCAGCCGCGCGTCTACTACGGCCGCGAGGGCGCCGACTACGTCATCGTCCAGGCGGAGGACGAGTACGACTACCCGCTCGACACCGAGGAGGACACGGGCGACGTCCCGACCCCGGAGGACGCCGTCGAGCCCGAGGTCACCCCGAGCCCGGACGAGGCCCGCGCCCCGTACGACGCGGACCAGGAGGGGACGGACCAGCAGGCCGCCGAGCAGACCGCGGAGGAGACCCCGGCGGAGGGCCAGGGCGGCGGTGAGGGCGCCGCGCAGCAGAACCAGGGCGGCGACTCCCAGGCCTACAACAACTACGGCGGTGACGGCGGCGTCCAGCTGGACAGCTTCTTCGACCGGATCCTGTACGCGATCAAGTACCAGGAACCGAACATCCTCCTCAACAACGCCATCACCAGTGATTCGCGCATCATCTACGAGCGCGACCCGGTGGAGCGCGTGGAGAAGGTCGCCCCGTTCCTGACCACGGACAGCCGCCCCTACCCGGCGATCGTCGAGGGCAGGATCGTGTGGATCGTGGACGCCTACACCACGTCCAACGGCTACCCGTACGCGAACCGCCTCGACTTCAACCAGGCGGTGACCGACACCTTCACGGACGGCTCGGCCCAGCAGGTGGCCGCGCTGCCGGGCAACGAGGTCAACTACATCCGCAACTCGGTGAAGGCCGTCGTCGACGCCTACGACGGCACCGTCACCCTGTACGCGTGGGACGAGGAGGATCCGGTCCTCCAGACCTGGATGGACGCGTTCCCCGACGCGGTCGTCGACAGGGACGAGATGAGCGATGAGCTCGTCGACCACCTGCGCTACCCGGACGACCTGTTCAAGGTGCAGCGCCAGATCATGCGCCAGTACCACGTGACGGACGCCGAGGCCTTCTACGGCGGTCAGGACTTCTGGGAGGTCCCCAGCGACCCCACCAACGAGTCCGAGGCGCCCGAACCGCCCTACCGCCAGACCATCAACTACCCGGACGGGGGGGACCCCACCTTCTCCCTGACCAGCACGTTCGTTCCGCGCGGACGTGCGAACCTGGCCGCCTTCATGGCCGTGGACAGCGATCCGCGTTCCGAGAGCTACGGGCAGCTCAAGCTGCTGGAGCTGCCACGGAGCACGGTGATCCTCGGTCCCGGGCAGGTGCAGAACGCCTTCGACGCCGACGCCGACGTCCGTGAGGTGCTGCTCCCGCTGGAGCAGTCCAACGCGGAGGTGACGCGGGGCAACCTGCTCACGCTGCCGTTCGCCGGGGGCCTGCTCTACGTCGAGCCGCTGTACGTGCAGGCGGGCGGTGGCGGCGAGGCCTCCTTCCCGCTGCTCCAGCAGGTCATGGTCGGCTTCGGTGACGAGGTCGCGATCGGCAACAGCCTGCCGGACGCGCTCAGCAACCTCTTCACCGGAGATGCCGCGCCCCCGGAGGAGAGCACCGAGGAGACTCCCCCGGAGGAGGAGTCCGGTGCCGGCGGCGACGGCGGAGGAGGCGACCAGGCCCTCACCGAGGCCCTCAACGAGGCCGTCGAGGCCTGGGAGGAGGCCCAGGAGTCGAACGAGGAGGCCAACGAACGCCTGCGTGAGGCCCTGGAGGACATCCAGCAGCAGCTGAACGAGGAGTAGGCCGGGAACGGAACCGTCCGTTCCCGGACGGTTCCGCCCGGCACGGGGCGGGGGTCGTGGACCCCCGCCCCGTTCGTGTTCCCGGAGCCGGGCGCCGGTGTTTCCCGGGTGGTCCACGTCTCGTTCCGCTGATTTGGGTTCTCGCCCGGGGCGCGCTATCGTGGAGGAACAACGACGCGGGGTGGAGCAGTTCGGTAGCTCGCTGGGCTCATAACCCAGAGGTCGCAGGTTCAAATCCTGTCCCCGCTACCAGACCCGGACCCGGGAGAAATCCCGGGTCCGTTGGTTTTCCGATCTCCTCCTTTTCGGTGGAGGTCGGGGTTGGGGCACTTCCTCGGGGGTGTCGCAGGCGGTCGGAGCAGGGTTCGCGCCCTGGTAGGATTGCCGAAGGCCAGCCGGGAAACCGGCGGGTGACGGGTGGGATCTCCATCGGTTTTCCTCGGGAAAAGCCGATTTGCCCCCCGGGGCGAAAGGCCCTAAAATAGAGATCAACGACGCGGGGTGGAGCAGTTCGGTAGCTCGCTGGGCTCATAACCCAGAGGTCGCAGGTTCAAATCCTGTCCCCGCTACCAAGGAAACGCCGGGTGCATTCGTGCCCGGCGTTTTTCGTGTACCGGGTCGCGCCGATGTGCGGTGCGCCGCCCGGTCTCCCGGGCGGCGCCCGTTCAGCGCGTGCGTCCCTCCACCAGTTCGACCACGCGGTCGGCCTGTTCGGCCACCTTGGGATCGTGGGTCACCACGACCACCGCCGCGTCCCGGATCCGGGCCTGCTCCAACAGCTGGTCCATGATCATGGTGCTGCTGGCGGCGTCCAGGGCGCCCGTGGGCTCGTCGGCCAGGATCAGGGCGGGTTCCCGGCTCAGCGCCCGGGCCAGGGCCACACGCTGCTGTTCACCGCCGGAGAGCTGGTGCGGCTGCGAGTGCAGCCGGTGGCCCAGACCCNCAGCTCGCGGGACCGCGTCCGGCGGCGCAGCAGCGGAACGCCGCCGAGCACCATCGGCACGCCGACGTTGGCCAGGGCACTCCGCCGCTCCAGCAGGTGGAACTGCTGGAACACGAACCCGATCCCCTCGCCGCGCAGTCGCGACCGCGGCCCCTCGCCCAGACGGGTGGTGTCCACGCCGTCGAACGTGTACGTGCCCCCGCTGGGGCGGTCGAGCAGACCCAGCACGTTCAACAGCGTGGACTTGCCCGAGCCGGACTGGCCGACGATCGCCACGACCTCGCCGCGTCCCACCCGGAACGTGCAGTCGCGCAGCACGTCGATCCGGTCCCCCGACACCGTGAAGTGCCGTGTCACCCCCTCCACGTCCAGCAGGGGAGCGGGGCCGGTGCGGGACGGCACGGCCTCGGGCGCCGGTACGTCGACGGACATCTAGCCCTCCTCCAGGGTGGTGGCGCCTCCTGGCCGCGTCTCCTCGGAGCCGTTCGCTCCGGGGACGTCGAACCGGGGATCGAGCGGGATCGGGTCCATGACCACGTCGCCGACGCTCAGCCCGGAGGTGACCTCCACGAACTCACCGTCGGAGACGCCGAGTTCCACCTCGCGAACCTCCTCGGTGCCGTCGTCGCCCACCACCAGGACCTCGCCCGCCTCGGAGGTGCCGCGCACGGCGGTCACCGGGATGACCAGAACGTTCTCCGCCTTGCCGGTGCTGACCGACAGCTGTCCGCGGACCCCGTCGAAGACCTCCAGGTCGGCGGGCACCCGGCAGGCCAGTTCCGTGCCGCCACCGCCACCGCCACCGCCACCGCCGGCTCCGGGGACCTCTCCGCCCTCGGGCACGGGCGCTCCGCCGCCCTCGGAGGCCCCCAGGGACAGGAACTCGCACTGGGTGGCGGGCGGCCCCTGGTCGATCCGGAGCAGGATGTCCTCGGGTTCCTCGTAGAACCGGTAGAGGTCGTTGGGCGGGATCGACGCGACGGCACGGAACTCGTCAGGGGCGACCGTCGCCGCCACCGCGCCGGGCTCCAGGACGTCACCGACCCGAACGTCGTCCAGGCCCGTCACCGTTCCGCTGGCGGGCGCGTACAGCGTGATCTCCCTGGTCGCCGCGGTGTTTCCGCCCTCCCCCTCGGTGCCGGTCGCGGACGTGTCGGGAACCCGCACGTTGACGATCGGCGCGCCGTTGTCCACCTCCGCGCCGTCCGCCACCCACAGGTGGGAGACCGTGCCGCCCTGACCGGCCTCGACCGTCTCACCGGGCTCGGCGCGCACGACGGCGTCCAGTACCAGCACGGAGCTGATCTCGCCCATCACCACCTCGACCGGTGCGCCCTCCACGTCCATGGCGGCCTGTGGCGCGCCCGTCTCCTCTCCGGCGCCCGGGCCGCCCAGGCGTGACAGCAGGAGGTAACCGGTTCCGGCCAGGCCCCCCACGAGGACCAGGACCGCACCGATGATGATCCACTTCTTCACGTGATGTCTCCTATTCCCGGAGCCCGGCGACGACGGACGCGCGCAGCGCCCGCATCGCGGGGACGACCCCGGCGAGCATGCCGACGAGGGCGGCGCTGCCCAGACCGACGAGTACTCCGGACGGGGGGATGTTCAGGGGGACGTCGGCGGGCAGCGACACGAACCGGTCCAGAACCGCGCCGCCCGCCGTGAGCAGGGCCCAGCATCCGGCGAGGGCGATGAGCCCGGCCACCAGTGACACCACGACCGACTCCATGACCACGGCCACGAACAGGGTGAGGCGGTTCGCGCCCAGGGCGCGGTAGGTGGCCAGCTCCCGGCGGCGCTCGCGCACGGTGACCAGGCCGACGTTGAGTACGCCGAGCAGGCCGGTGGTGAGGGTGACGGCGGCGATGCCCATCAGCCCCCAGGACATGTAGGTGATGACCTCGTCGAACTGCTCGGCGTAGTCGGCCCGGTAGGACATGATGGCGTCCGGTTCCTCGACGCCCCAGCGCCAGGAGGCCGAGGCCAGGCGGTCGGTGAAGACGCCGCCCCAGGGGTCCCGGGCCGCCGGGTCCTGGGGATCGATCCGTACCTGGTAGGTGGTCTGGGATCCCATGACCTCGAACAGCTCGCTCTCCTCCTCTCCCTCGGGTGGGGAGGAGGTGCCGAACAGCAGTTCCTCCGAGGCGGGGGAGCGCAGCAGGTAGGCGCTGCGCCAGCTGGAGTCCAGGGCGGAGTCCCGCACGACGCCGATGACGCGGACGTCCATCCAGTGGTCGCTGCCGATCTGGACCCGCGTGTACTCGCCGAACGCGTCCGCGAGCGCCTGGTTGACCACCATGACGGGGGCCAGGGACCCGGTGTCGGCCTCGGTGAACCAGCGGCCCTCGGCCATGTTCAGCCGCCGGATGTCGGCCAGTTCGGGGTCGACACCGATGTAGCTCACATCGGGGACCACCGAGCCGTCGACGCGCGTCATGGGTGACCGGGCCAGCTGCTGGTAGAGGGAGACGTCCAGTCCGCCCGCGCGGACCAGGTCCTCCTCGAAGGCCGCGCGGTCGGTGATCTGGGTGCCCACGGTGACCTGGAGGGTCGCCGGGCGGCCCGCGTTGGCCTCGCTGTAGGCGGTGGCGAAGCGCTGACCGAAGTCGCTGGCGCTGACCACGAGGATCAGCGCGCCGACGCCGACGACGATGCCCGCGCAGGACAGGATGGTCCGGGCCACGTTGGCCCGCGAACCGGCGAAGGCCAGCACGATCCCGGCTGTGAGGGAACGCAGCATACGGCCCCTTCCGTGATGTCTGTGGGATCCGGACGCCGCGACGGCGGCGTCGGGACACCCGCGGGGGTGGCGGGGTTTCACCAGACTCATCGGGAGAGGGCGCGGTTTCGGTTCACCCCCGGACGGAGGAATTTCGGTCCGCCGTTTTCCCCTCCGGTCGGCGAGGAGCGGGAGGGGCCCAGGCCCGGGCGGGGGTGCCGGCCCGCCTCGGAACCGTCGCGGGACCGAGGCCGTGCGCGGGGGGATCCGGAGGGTTTTCGGGGACGGCACACAGGCGCGGCACCATGTGAGGTCCCGGCATGGTGACCGTTGGTGGGATCAGCCGCGGCGCAGGGGAGTGGGGCCGCCGTTGAGCCAGGTCAGCACCTGGTCGTGGATCGAGCCGTTGGTGCACACGAGCGTGCCGCCGTCCTCGAAGTCCCCGCCGCGCAGACCGGTGGCCCGGCCGCCCGCCTCCTCCAGGATGACGGGCAGGGGAGCGGCGTCCCACAGCGAGAGCTCGGGTTCGGCGGCGACGTCGACGACGCCCTCGGCGACCATCACGTGCGACCAGAAGTCGCCGTAGGCGCGGGTGCGCCAGACCGAACGGGTCAGCCCGAGGAAGGAGTCGAGGAGGCCCCGCTCCTCCCAGCCGGTCAGCGAGGAGAAGCTCAGGGAGGCGTCCGACAGCTCCGACACCTTGGACACGTGGCAGCGCGCGGCCTTCGACAGGCTGCGCCCCTGCCAGGCGCCGCCGCCCCTGGAGGCCCACCAGCGGCGGTACAGCGCCGGGGCCGACACCACGCCCACGACGGGCCGGTCGCCCTCCAGGAGGGCGATCAGGGTCGCCCACACCGGGACACCGCGCACGTAGTTCTTGGTGCCGTCGATGGGGTCGATGACCCACACCCGGTTGCTGTTGCCGGTCCTACCGTACTCCTCGCCCACCACGGCGTCGCGCGGCCGGGCACGGGAGAGCACGCCGCGGAGCGTCTCCTCGACCAGCCGGTCGGCCTCGGTGACGGGGGTGAGGTCCGGTTTGGTGTCGACCACGAGGTCGAGCGACCGGAAGTGCTTGAGCGCGATGTCGTCGGCGGCGTCGGCGAGCACGTGGGCCAGCCGCAGATCATCGTCAAAGGACGCCATGACCGGTAACGCTATCGTTCCTGGGGACTGAGCGGAAGCGAGCCCCGTTGGTGGGGCGCTCCCCTCCGGCCGCGCGTTCCGAACGGTGCCGTACACACGTGTCCCCGCGTTCGTTCCGCATCCGGCGGGGCGGCCGTCCGTGGCCGGGGCGTACGCGGAGGGGCGGGAACGGTCGAGGGGATGCCGTTCACGGTGGTGGGTGCGAGGATGGTGGACATGGACACCGTGAACGGACACAGGAGTGCCGAGGGCATCCCGGTACGGGAGCGGTTGATGGACGCCGCCTACGCCGAGGTCGTCTCCGGAGACTGGGCGGACCGGCGCATGGTGGACATCGCGTCGGTCGCACGGGTGTCGCGCCAGACCCTGTACAACGTGTTCGGCAGCAAGGAGGGCCTGCTCCAGGCCGTGGTGGTGCGCGAGGTCAACGCGCTGCTCGACAGGGTGGTGCGGCTCCTGGACGAGGAGGGCGAGGACCCGCCGCACGCGGTGAGCCGGGCGACCCGCCTGGTGCTGTTGTCCGCACGCGACAACCCGCTGCTGCACGCGGTGGTGACCGGGGACCACGAACTCCTGCCGGTGCTCACGACACGCTCGGAGCCCCTGCTGGACGTCCTGGGCGAACGGATCACCGCCCTCCTGTCGGAGCGCTGTCCGGAGATGGCCGCCTCGGAGGTCGAGGCCGCCGCCGACGTCGCCCTGCGCCTGACGGTGTCGTACTCGTTGCAGCCGATCGACCCCGACGAGGCCGCGCGCAGGGTCGAGACGGTCGTGCACGGGATACTGATGGTCGGCCGCTGAGGAGGGGTGGCGGGCGTTGCTGGAGGGACCGCTGACGGAGCGCGAGCGCCTGGAAGTACTGCGCGCCTACATGCCGGACGGGCGGATCACCGCGATCCCGGTGCGCCGCCCCGCCCGGCTGGTCCTGCTCGACCAGGTGGCCCGCGCCTTCGAACCGGGGGTCCGCTACAGCGAGGCCGAGGTCAACACGGTCCTGCGCGGGTTCAGCGCGGACGTGTCGGTGCTCCGCCGGGGCCTGGTCGACGAGGGTTTCATGGAGTGCGACCGTACCCGGTACTGGCGGTGCGGCGGCACGGTGGACGTCTAGGGACGTGACGCGGTGAGCAGTTCGACCAGCCCCGCGTTGTCCTCGTCGCCGTGTCCCTGGGCGACACGGCGCTCCATCAGGTCCGCGTACGGCTCCAGGAGTTCGGTGCTCACCCCCTGCTCCTCGGCGGTGCGCAGCATGGTCCGGGCGCCCCGCACCTGCATGGCGAGATTGGAGACGACGCCGGTGGTGTGGTCGCCGCTCTCCAGCCGCTCGGCACCGGTGTGGACGGCACCGGCCATCGCGGTGAGCCAGCCGGAGAGCAGGGGCGCGAACTCCCCCAGGGACACCTCCTCGTTCCGGACCAGCGCGAAGGCGTGCGCGATCCCGGAGAACATGCCGTTCATCGCGCTGAGCAGGGCCACGTCGTGCAGATCGGCCAACCCGGCGTCCGCGCCGACGAACACGGCGCCGGTCGCGGCGGACAGGGCCTCCTCGTGCTCCTCGAAGGCCTCACGGGAACCGCTGTAGAACACGTAGCCGCCCGAGTCCGGGTCGCCGACCATGGGCGGGACCGCCATGATGCCGCCGCTGACGAAGCGCGCGCCGAGCCCGCGCGCCCACTCCGCCCGGGCCCGGGCCTCCCCGGGGGTGCCGGTGGTGACGTTGAACAGGTCCCTGCCCCTCAGGTCGGCGTCCGCCAGGGCCGAGCCGACGGAGCCGTCGTCGAGCAGGCAGGCCACCACCAGGCGGCTGGCGGCGACCGCCTCCGCCGCGCTCGCGGCGACGTCGGCGCCCTCCCCGGCCAGTCGTTCGGCGCGGGACGGCGTGCGGTTCCAGACGGTCAGGGGGTACCCGGCGGAGAGCCAGGCGCGGGCGAGAGCGGTGCCCATGTCGCCGAGGCCGAGCAGGGTGACGCGGGGCTTTCCGGTGGCGTTTCGGTTCATGTGGACTAGGCTCGTCGCACGTCGCGGCACGGACAAGTACGCACTTTCGAGTGGGTGCGTACTTCACGGTAAGTGTGCTGGTGGGAGGGGCGGAGATGGGTACCACGAGGAGGCCCGGCGCGTACCACTGCGGTATCGACGCGGCGATGGACGTGATCGGCGGCAGGTGGAAGGTGCTGATCCTGTGGGCGCTGGAGGAGCGGCCGCGCCGCTTCGGTGAGCTGCGCCGGACGCTCGACGGTGTCACCGAGAAGGTCCTGGCCTCCCACCTGCGCGAACTGGAGGAGGACGGGATCGTGCGCCGGAGGGACTTCGGCGAGGTGCCGCCCCGGGTCGAGTACTCGCTCACCCCGGTGGGGGAGTCCCTGAACGAGGCCCTGGCCCCGCTCGGCTCCTGGGGCCGCACGCACGTCCTGGGCGCCGACGAGCCGGTGACCGCCCACCGGAGCTGACACCCGGCGGCTGGGTTGTCCGCCCCGGTCGACGGAGTGTCCGCCCGGGGCGTCCTGACGCCTGAGAAGCCGTACGAAGAGGACCACCTGCCACGCGAGCGCGACGGCGGCGAGCCCGAGGAGCACGTGGGAGAGGACCGGCAGGTCCGGTCCGCCGCGCTCTCTCCCTATGTCCAGAAGCGCCGCCGACGTCACGAGAAGCCCGGTGACGCCTCCCGCGCTGGTCACCGCGGTCACACGTCTGCCGTTGTCCTTCATGGGGGATGCCTCCGGAAGGGAGGGGGTGGTGCCGGTCAGGACTCGGTCTCGTCGGTGTCCCCCTCGCGGCTGGTGAGCAGACGGCGCAGTGAGGCCACCCGGTCGGGGTCCAGTTCCCCCCGCTCCAGCGCGGCCTGGATCGCGCAGTCCGGGGAGTCGGTCTGGTGGGGGCATCCCGGCGGGCATTCCTCGGCGGTCTCGGCCAGGTCGGGGAACCCCTCGACGATGTCCTCCGGGTCGACGTGGGCCAGACCGAAACTGCGCACGCCCGGGGTGTCGATCAGCCAGCCGTCCTCGAAGGGCAGCGCGGCGGCGGACGTGGAGGTGTGGCGACCGCGCCCGGTGACGGCGTTGACGTGGCCCACGGCCCGTTCGGTGCCCGGAACGAGCCGGTTGACCAGGGTGGACTTGCCCACGCCCGAGGAGCCGACGAACACGGTGGTGCGGTCGACCAGGCGGGAGCGCAGGCCGTCGAGGCCGCCCTCGGGGCTGAGCACCTCGTAGGGCACGCCCAGGGGCGCGTACACCCGCAGGAGTTCGTCCGGGCTGGCCAGGTCGGCCTTGGTCAGGCACAGGAGGGGGTCGAGCCCGGCGTCGTAGGCGGCGACCAGGCAGCGGTCCACGAAGCGCGGCTGCGGCGCGGGGTCGGCCAGGGCGCAGACGATCGCCAGCTGGTCGGCGTTGGCCACGATCACCCGCTCGACCGGGTCGGTGTCGTCGGCCGTGCGCCTGAGCACGGACTCGCGTTCCCTGACCCGCACCACCCGGGCCAGGGTGTCGGGTCTGCCGGACAGGTCGCCGACCACGTCGACGCGGTCGCCGACGACGATCGATCCGCGGCCGAGCTCACGGGCCTTCATCGCGACGACGGGCACCCCGTTCACCAGACAGCGGTACCGGCCCCGGTCCACGGCGGTGACCAGGCCCTCCACGGCGTTCTCGTGTTTGGGCCGTTTGCGGGTGCGGGGCCGGGAACCGCCCCGGGCGCGCACGCGGATGTCGTCCTCGTCCAGGTGGCGCCCCCCGCCCCGCGTCCGGCTCATGCCAGTGCCTCCGCCCACAGGCCGGGGAAGTCGGGCAGGGTCTTGCGTGTGGTGGCGATGTTCTCCACCTCCACTCCGGGTACCGCGAGCCCGATCACCGCTCCGGAGGTGGCCATCCGGTGGTCGTCGTAGGAGTGGAACACTCCGCCGTGCATCGGCCGCGGGTCGATGACCAGCCCGTCGGGAAGTTCCCGTGCGTCACCGCCCAGGCGGTTGATCTCGGCGGCGAGCGCGGCGATGCGATCGGTCTCGTGGCGGCGCAGGTGCGCGATGCCGGTCAGTCGCGAGGGGGTGGAGGCGAGCGCGGCCACGGCGGCGATGGTGGGAGTGAGCTCGCCCACGTCGCGCAGGTCGGCGTCGATGCCGAGGACCCGGCCCGTGCCGCGCAGGGTGAGCCCCTCGGACGAACGGGAGACCTCACCGCCCATGCGGGCGAACAGCGAGCGCAGCTCGTCACCGGGCTGGGTGGTGTGCTCGGGCCAGCCCTCGACGGTCACCTCGCCCCCGCTGACCAGCGCGGCGGCGAGGAAGGGCGCGGCGTTGGACAGGTCGGGCTCCACGGTGACGTCGGAGACCTTGATCGGGCCCGGTTCGACCCTCCAGGAGTTCTCGGCGGTGTGCACGGTGACCCCGGCCGTGCGCAGCATCTCCACGGTCATGTCCAGGTGTGGTTGGGAGGGCACGGGCGGGCCGGAGTGGCGCACGTGCACGCCCTCGGTGAAGCGGGCGCCGCTGAGGAGCAGGGCCGAGACGAACTGGGAGGAACCGGACGCGTCCAACGTCACCTCGCCCCCGCGTACGGCACCGGTGCCGCGCACGGTCATGGGCAGGGCCCCGCGGCCTCCGTCGTCGATGTCGGCGCCCAGGGCACGCAGGGCGTCCAGGAGTTCGCCCACGGGCCGTTCACGGGCGCGCGGGTCGCCGTCGAAGTCGACGGTGCCCGAGGCCAGGGCCGCCAGGGGCGGCACGAACCGCATCACCGTGCCCGCGTTGCCGACGTCGACCGAGGCCGGGCCGCGCAGCGGCGCGGGGGCGACCGCCAGGTCCCGCCCGTCGTCCCCGGCCGGGGCGACCCCGACGCCCAGCGTCCGCAGCGCCGCCGCCATCAGCTCGCTGTCCCGGCTGACCAGCGGGTGCCGCACCAGGCACGGCGTCTCCGACAGCGCGGCCAGGATCAGCGCGCGGTTGGTCATCGACTTGGATCCAGGCAGGGCCAGCCGGGCCCGCACCGGGCGCTCGGCCGTGGGCGCCCGCCAGTGCTCGCCGGAGACCCCCGCGGACGGGGTGGGCCGGGTGGTGTCGGTGGTCTGGGCGGGCTGCGAGGACGCGGAGTCAGGCATGACACAAGGTTATCGGGATCGGGGCGGGCGGAGGTGGACGACCGCCTGCCTGTGGACGACTCCGCCCGCGGGCCGCCCGGACCCCCGGAACCGTCCGCCCCGGAAACCCCGAGGGCCCGGTCCGGTGCGATCGTCCGGACCCGGGCCGGCGTATCCTGGTGGGGCCATGGTGTATCTGGATCACGCTGCCACGACCGAGGTCCGCCCCGAGGTGGTCGCCGACGTCACGGCCGAGCTCGGCGCCCTCGGTAATCCGTCCTCCCTGCACGGCCACGGGCGTGCCGCCCGACGCACGGTCGAGGAGGCGCGTGAACGCCTCGCCGTGGCGCTCGGCTCGACCCCGCACGAGGTGGTCTTCACCGGAGGCGGGACCGAGGCGAACAACATCGCGATCAAGGGCCTGTACTGGGCGCGCAACGCCGCGGACGCACGCAGGTCCAGGATCCTCACCAGCGCCGTCGAGCACCACGCCGCCCTCGACCCCGCGCACTGGATGGCCGAGCACCAGGGCGCGGTGCACGAGAAGGTCCCCGTGGACGCGCTGGGTCGGGTGACCCCCGAGGCCCTGCGGGAGGCGATCGAGGGCGGCTCCGGCCCCGGGACGGTCGCGCTCGTGTCGGTCATGTGGGCCAACAACGAGGTGGGCACGGTACAGCCGACCGAGGAGCTGGCCGCCGTCGCCGCCGAGTACGGCATTCCCTTCCACACCGACGCCGTGCAGGCCGTGGGCGTGGAACCGGTCGACTTCGCCGCCAGCGGGGCGGGCGCGCTGACGGTCAGCGGTCACAAGCTCGGCGGCCCGGTGGGCGCGGGCGCACTGCTGGTCGCGCGCGGCCTGACCCCGGTCCCGGTCCTGCACGGCGGGGGCCAGGAGCGCGACATCCGTTCGGGAACCCTGGCGTCGCCGCTGCTGCGCGGGTTGGCCACGGCCGTCCACCTGGCGGTCGCCGAACGCGAGGAGCACGCCAAGCACCTGACCGCCCTGCGGGACGAGCTGGAGGAGCGGGTCCGCGCCGCGGTCCCCGACGTCGTCGTCAACGGCGCCCCGGAGCACAGGCTGCCGGGGATCTCGCACATGTCCTTCCCCGGCTGTGAGGGGGACGCGCTGCTGATGCTGCTGGACGCGAGGGGGATCTCCTGCTCGACCGGTTCCGCCTGTTCCGCCGGTGTGGCACAGCCGAGCCACGTGCTGCTGGAGATGGGGGCCGACCCCGAGGACGCGCTGAGCAGCCTGCGCCTCTCCCTGGGCCGTACCTCCACCCGGGAGGACGTCGCGGCACTGGCGGAGGCGATCGGCCCCGCCGTGGAGCGGGCCAGGGCCGCACGCGCCAAACGCCGCTGGTGAGGGGGTCCGGCCCTACCCGGCGCGGTGCACCGTGACGGACTCGATGACCACGTCCTGCACGGGGCGGTCGTTCATGTCGGTCTCCGCCTGGACGATGGTGTTCACCACGTCCATGGACTCCTCGTCCGCGACGTGTCCGAAGATCGTGTGCTTGTCGTTCAGGTGCGGGGTGGGCGCGACGGTGATGAAGAACTGGGAGCCGTTGGTGTCCGGGCCCCGGTTGGCCATGGCCAGCACCCCCGCGTCGGAGAACTCCCGGTCCGAGCCGAACTCGTCCTCGAAGGTGTAGCCGGGGCCGCCCTGGCCGGTGCCCTGCGGGTCGCCGCCCTGGATCATGAACCCGTCGATCACCCGGTGGAACACCGTGCCGTCGTAGAACTCGGCCTCGCCCGTCGCGGGGTTGGGCACGCCCTCGCCCTCGGCGAGACCCACGAAGTTGGCCACCGTGAGGGGCGCGTCCTCCGGGAACAGTTCCAGCTCGATGTCGCCCTCGCTGGTGTGCAGCGTGGCGCCCTCGACGCCGGTGACGTCCACGTCCGCGGGGCCACCCGTCTGCTCCGGGCCGGCCGAGCCGGAGGCGCCGCCCGAACCGCCGTCGGACGGGGCGGCGGCGCTGTTCGCGCAGGCGGAGGTGGCGAGCAGGGCGGTGCAGGCCAGGAGGACCGTCGCCGGCAGGGTTGGACGCTTCATCGGCTTCACTTCCGGGAGAGGAACGCGGCTGGGCGGCACACAGGTTACTCGGCCGGTACGGGTGCCACCAGAGGCGGGTCGCTTTCCGTCACGGAGCGACCACGAGACGGCCACGGGGTGGCCACGGCGCGGTGGGCCGGGGGACACGATCGACGGCGCGCGCTCGCGGATTCGGTACTCACGGCCGGGCGTACACCGCTACGCTGCTGGCCATGGCCAGCGGTCCCACGCGGCGCCGGGTCGCGGGAACCGCGCGTGTGACGCCCGCCCGGCCCGGACGGTGCCGAACGCACGCTTCCCCGGAGGGCCGCTTGCCCCCGTGCGGCCCCGGGTCAGCGAACTCCTTCCTTCGGGGAGAGGAGCGGTCAAGGATCGCCGTGCCCGTCCGGGCGCTTGACCCGTGGACCCGCCACGGGAGAGGCTCCGCAANNNNACGGAGCGCCCGTTCGGGGCGGGCCGGAACGGGCTCGCAAGGCGACGGAGGAGGACATAGGAGTGAACACCACACTGCCGTCCGCGATGTGGCTCCCCTTCGCCGCGAGGGTCCTGCGTGCGCGCTCCGACAGGGGACTCTCCCGCGCCGAACTCGCCGCGACCGTGGGAGTGACCGACGACAAGCTCCGCGAGGTGGAAAGCGCCCACTGCCGACCGGCCCGCTCCCTGGTCGAGCGGGTGGACACCGCCCTGGGGACCGAGCACCAGCTCGTCGACGCCTGGGCGATCACCCTCCAGGCCGAGGCCTTCCCCAACGAGTTCGGCGACCAGCGCGAGCTGGGCGTCCACGCCACACACCTGTGGGAGCACCAGCCCATGGCGGTCCCCGTGTTCCTGCGCACCCGCGAGTACTCGCGCGCGGTCCTGCGCCCCCGCCACCCTGACCTGTCCCCGGACACGGTCGAGGAGCTGGTGGAGGAGGAGATGGCCCACCGGGCGGCGATGACCGGGCCGGACGGGCCCGTGCTGCGTGTGGTCCTCAACGAGTCCGCCCTCCAGCGCCCGCAGGGCGGCGCGGCCGTTCTCAACGCTCAGCGCGACTTCCTCGCCGACCTGATCGAGGCGGGCATCGTCACCATGGGCGTGATCCCCGAGCGGACCCCGAACCACCCCGGTCTGGGCGGCGCCTTCCGGATGATGGGGTTCGCCGACCGCCCCAGCATGGTCTACGCGTTCGCGGCCGAGGGCGGCGACCTGACCGCCGACTCCGAGCAGGTGGGCCGCTGCGCCATGGTGCGCGACGCCATCGAGGAGGCGACCGTGGAACTCACCCCGCGTTCGGAGCTGCTGACCGCCCGCTGGCCCGAGGGCTAGGACCGGGCCCCGACCTTTTCACGGGGGCTTGGGCGTACGCACCGGTATGGGCTAGGTTGCCCGCCATGGATATCGCGATCACATCCGGATACGTCGTTCCCGTCGACGGTGACCCCATCGACGGCGGCACGGTCCTCATCTCCGACGGCCGGATCACCGCCGTCGGCACCGACGTCACGGTCCCCGAGGGCGCCACCGTCGTCGACGCCTCCGGCAAGTGGGTACTCCCCGGCTTCGTGGAGGCCCACGGCCACATCGGCATCGACGAGGAGGGCATCGGTTGGGCCGGTGACGACACCAACGAGATGACCGACCCCAACGGCGCCCGCATGCGCGCGCTGGACGCCATCAACCCCGCTGACCGCGGTTTCGTCGACGCCCTGTCCGGAGGCGTCACCAGTTCGGTCGTCAAGCCCGGCTCCGGCAACCCCATCGGCGGCCAGACCGTGGCGATCAAGTGCTGGGGCCGCAGCATGGAGGACCGGCTGGTCAGGCAGCCCACCAGCGTCAAGAGTGCCCTGGGAGAGAACCCCAAGCGGGTCTACGGCAACAAGGACAAGCTCCCCTCCACCCGCCAGGGCGTGGCCGCCGTCATCCGCGACGCCTTCACCAAGGCCCAGGACTACAGGGCCAAGCGCGACCACGCGGCGTCCGAGGGCACCCCCTTCGAGCGGGACAACACCCTGGAGGTGCTGGTCCGGGTCCTGGACGGCGAGCTCCCGTGGTGCCAGCACACGCACCGCGCCGACGACATCCACACCGCGATGCGCCTGGCGGACGAGTTCGGCTACCGGCTGATCATCAACCACTGCACCGAGGGCCACCTGCTGGCCGACGAGATCGCCGAGCGCGGCATCCCCGTCATCACCGGCCCGCTCATGACCAGCCGCTCCAAGGTGGAGGTCAACAACAAGACCCTCGCCAACCCCGGCATCCTCGACCGGGCGGGCGTCAAGGTCGCGCTGACCACCGACCACCCGGTCGTGCCGATCGAGTTCCTCGTCCACCAGGCCACGCTGTGCGTGAAGGAGGGCATGGACCCCCGGTCCGCGATCCGCGCGCTCACGGTCAACCCCGCCGAGATCATGGGCCTCTCCGACCGCGTCGGCTCCCTCAAGCCCGGTCTGGACGCGGACGTGGTCGTGTGGTCGGGTGATCCGCTGGACGTGATGAGCCGTGCCCTGCGGGTGTTCGTCGAGGGCCGCGAGGTCTACACCTACGACGAGGAGACCCGCGAGCGCACCGTGCTCGACGCCTACTACCGGGAGGGGGCGTGAACTGTTGGTGTGGGAGGTGACGCAGGCGCACACGAGCACACAGGAGTGACCCTCAGCGCCGCCTACCGGGGTGGTGGGTGCGTGGTGTGCGCTGCCGATCCCCGGGTGGCCGGTCGAAGCAACCGCGTGTGGGAGGTTCGCTGATCCTCCGAACACGCCCCACCCCTGTCTACCGCCGTGTTCGGCGCAGTCACAGCACGCGCGTGGGCGGGGGTGGGGGCCGGTCCAGGCTCCCCACCTGACCCCGCGCCCACCGGGGTCAGCGTCCGTGACCGGCTCACCGGCCTCACCACCCAGGGCCAGACGGTCCTCCGGACCGTGGGCGCGCACCCGGGATCGCTCGCCTCCAAGGACCTGGCCGCCCGCTGCGCGGACGGCACCGACCACGACAGGGACACCTGGGCCGCCCGCAAGCGGTTCCGGCAGTTGATCGGTGGTATGCCCTCCGCCCGGCCGCGGGTCCGGTCGACCTCGATGGCCCGCGCCCTGCGGTCGCGATCATCGCCGTGGACGCGGCCCGCACCTCCCGGTGGGGCGTGCGGCATCGGCGGAAACCACTCACCAGCAACACACGTCGGACTTCCCGACACGCCGGTAGGCGCGCCCGGGGGCGTTCGGTTCGGCGACGGACGGCACCGCCCCGCACCACCGGAGTGGTGGTGCGGGCGTCGGATCGCCCGGGCCGGGTGCTCTCCGGGGGCGTGAGGGAACCCGCCGCCCCGTCACGGACCGCGCACACGGTGCACGCCGCCGGACGGGGAGAACGAGAACGCGGGCGACCAGTGCGTCCAGCACCGTTCGGGACGCGCGCGGTACCGGGACGCGGCATCAGACGTCACCCCCGGACACCGTTGAGGAACGGTGGGCGGGTACTCCGAACGCCGTGTGGCGTGGCCGCGCCCGGCCCCAGGCGTGGCCACCCGCCCTGGGTGCCCTAGGACAGCTCCACCGACCGGAGCGCGCTCCCGTCCGGAAGCGCCGGGCCGCCGACACCGCGGACCGCCACGGTGACCTTCTCCATGTCGGCCCTCCGCAGCGCCTCCTCCGGCCCGGCCGCCACCAGGGGCGTCAGCACGAGCGGGCACCCCGCGGCGACCGGGGCCAGCAGCAGTTCGGCGCCCCCGCCGAGCAGGGGCATCGGGGCGTCGGGCTCCGCGAACAGCCCCACGCGGTCCTCGGCGGTCAGTGACCACCGCTCCGCCCAGCCGCGGGCACCGGCGGTCAGGTCCGCGCCCGTCCGGACGTCCGGGCCGCGCAGCGCGGGCGCCCCGGGGTCGATCGGGTACGGCGAGAAGTGGTCACCGTACCCGCGTACCTCCACCGAGTAGTCGAGCACCATGGGCGGCACCTCGGCCAGCGGCAGGCCGAGCGGGTGCAGGGAGGTGCCCACCACCTCCTCCGCGCCGCTGTCGAGGGAGGCCTCCAGGCGGTCGGCGTCGGCCACCGCGACCTGCGCGTCGCCGGGCATGTCCGCGTCCGCCGGGACGAACTCCGGTACGGCCCCCACCGACCAGCACGAGACCAGCCACACCAGTGACTGCCAGTGCACCGGCAGGGCGATCACGACCCGGTCGTCCGGCTGCGTGCCGAGACCGTCCACCAGCATGTTCGCCGTCTTGGACACCCAGTTGTCGAAGGTGGCGCGGGACAGCTCCACCCGACCGCCCGAGGCGTCGTAGGAGGTCACGAACGGTCGGGACGGATCGGCTGAGACCAGGGCGCGCCACAGCTGCGCGGGAGTTTCGGACATGACCGCCACTCTAGGACCTTCCGAGGAGGTCCGCGCGGGTACACCACGGTGTGCGTTGGATCCCGGAAGGTGCCAGAGTTACCCCATGCGCCTGCTTCCCGGACGGTTCTTCGCCCGTGTCACCGCGCTCCCCGCCATCGCCGTCTCGGCCTGGCTCCTGGTGACCTTCCCCCTCCTGGCCCTCGGCGCCCTCTCCCCCCTCACGGCGGCCATCCTCGGAACGCCCGCCGTGGTCGCGGCCTGCGCGCTGGTGCCCCGGCTCATCCCCGAACCGCAGGAGGAGGGGGACGCGCCCTGGTGGCCGGTCGTCCTCGTCCTGCTGATCGTGGTCGCCTTCGCCGTCGTGCAGGTCCTCTACCACGCCGAGGCCCTGGTCATCCGCCGGGACCCGGCCTCCTACGCGATGTACACGGTGTGGATCGCGGAGAACGGGCACCTCCCCATCCCCCAGCAGCGGGAGCTCATCGCGGGGGACGACCCCTCGCTCAGCTACGAGAGCCTGGCCCACCGCCAGCGCGGCGACGTCATCTGGCCGCAGTTCATGGCCGGCGCGCCGCTGGTGACCTCCATCGGCTACTGGCTGGGCGGCCTCGACGGGATGCTCGTCACCACCCCGGTCCTGGGCGCGCTGGGCGTGCTCACCCTCGCCGGGCTCACCGCACGCCTGGTGGGGATCCGCTGGGCCCCCCTCGCCGCCCTCGTCCTGGCCGTGTGCCTGCCCCAGCAGTGGGTCAGCCGCTTCACCTACAGCGAGCCCGTCACACAGATCCTGCTGCTCGGCGGACTGGTCCTGGCCTACGACGCCCTCGCGCGGCGCACCCGGCTCACCGACCGGTGGTCCTCCGCCCACACCCTGGCCGCCGTCGCGGGCCTGGCCCTCGGCCTGGCGCTGGTGGTGCGCATCGACGCGATCCGCGACCTGCTCCCCGTGGTCGGGTTCGTGGGACTGCTGCTGGTCGCACGACGGGGGCAGGCCCCGCCGCTGCTGGGCGGCCTGGCCGTGGGCGTCGGCCTCGGCCTCCACGCCGGATACGGGCTGTCCCGGCCCTACCTGGAGTACCTGTCCGACTCCCTGGACCCCCTGCTGCTGATCAGCGCGGCCGTCATCGTCATCACGGTCGCGGCCACCGCCGCCCTGTGGCGCCGCGGGATCCCGCACGTGGAACGCGTCCGCTGGCTCCCCAACGCGGTCGCCGCGCTCGCCCTGCTCGTCATGGTGCTGTTCGCCGTCCGGCCCCTGCTGTGGCCGGACTACGGACACGGCAGCGACTTCACCAACAACTGGGTCGCCTACGTCCAGGGGCGCGAGGGCCTGCCCATCGAGGGCAGCCGCACCTACTACGACATGAGCCTGTACTGGGTGGGCTGGTACGTGGGCCTGTCCACCGTCCTGTTCGCGTCGCTCGGCGTCGCCCTCGTGCTGCGCCGCCTCTTCCAGCGGCGCGATCCCCAGTGGCTGCTGCCCGCCATGCTGCTGGTGTGGACGGTCGGCACCACCCTGCTGCGCCCCGCCATCACCCCCGACCACCCCTGGGCCAGCAGGAGACTGATCGCCCTGGTCATCCCGGCGTTCATCCTGTTCGCCGTCTGGTTCCTGGCCTGGCTCACCCGCTACTGCGCCGTCGCCGCCGACCCCGGACGGAACACCGTGCTGGTCCGCGCGCTCCCGGTCGTGGTCGCCGCCGCCACCGGGGCGTCCCTGCTCGTCACCACGGCCAGCACGGCCACGGGCGTCATGGGGTACCGGCAGGACATCGGCACCGTCGACGCCACGCACCGGCTCTGCGCGGCACTACCGGAGAGGTCCTCGGTGATCGTGGTCGATCCCGACATGGCCGGGAACTACATGCCGCTGATACGCAACGTCTGCGGTGTGCCCACCGCCTCCATGGACGAGCCGAACCAGGAGGACGTGGACCGCGTCGTCTCCGAGATCCACGAACGGGGTCGCGACGCCGTCCTGACCGCCTCCTCCTGGGAGGTCCTCAACCAGCTGACCGACCACGAGGTGGAGCCGTCACACCCCTTCCGGGTCGTCGCCCGGATGGACCCGAGTACCCTCGTGGAGCCGCCCACCGGTTCCTGGGCCTTCGTCGGAAACGTGTGGGTGTCCGTCCTCCCCGCTCCGGCGTGAGGACGCCCCCTCCCGTACGCACCGCATCCCGCTGAGAAGACCCCATGAGCGACAGACACGACGACGCCCCCGCCCAGCACGACGAGGACCCGCCGGTCCGCGTCACCATCGTGCTGCCCTGCTACAACGAGGAGGACCACGTCGTCGACGAGGTCAAACGGATCTGCGCCGCCATGGACGGGTCCGGGTACGGCTACGAGCTGCTGGCCGTGGACGACGCCTCCACCGACGGCACCCTGGCCCGGCTGCGCGACGTGGAGACCGTCTACCCGCACATGCGCGTCATCGCGTTCGGGCACAACGGCGGCTCGGGCACCGTCCGCAGGATCGGCAGCCAGCGGGCGCGCGGCGAGTTCGTCGTGTGGACCGACGCCGACATGAGCTACCCCAACGAGCGCATCCCCGAGCTGGTGGCCATGCTCGACGACGACCCGGGGACCGACCAGATCGTGGGCGCGCGCACGCAGGAGATGGGCAGCCACAAGGCCCTGCGGGTGCCCGCCAAGTGGGTCATCCGCAAGATCGCCGAACGGCTGACCAACACCCACATCCCCGACCTCAACTCGGGACTGCGCGTGTTCCGCCGCGACGTCGCCCGCCCCTACCTGCGGCTGGTGNCGCCCGGGTTCTCCTGCGTCACCACCATCACACTGGCCTTCCTGTCCAACCAGCACTTCGTCCGGTACGTGCCGATCGAGTACGCCAAGCGGGCGGGCAGGTCCAAGTTCCACTTCCTCAGCGACGCCTACCGGTACGTCCTCCAGGTGCTGCGCATGGTGATGTACTTCAACCCGCTCAAGGTGCTGATGCCGCCCTCCCTGGTGCTGATCGGCCTGGGCGCCGCCAAGTTCGTCTTCGACCAGGTGCGCAACCCGCTGTACATCCCCAACAACACCGTCATGATCCTCATGACCGGGCTCATCATCGCGGCGATCGCCCTGCTGGCCGACCTCATCGTCCGATCCCGGGAGGGCGCGTGAGCCCGGCGGCCCGTGTCGCCCTGGTGGGGCCCGCCCACCCGTACAAGGGCGGCGGCGCCCGCCACACCACCGAACTGGCCCACCGGCTGCGCGCACTCGGCCACCCCACGACCGTGGAGTCGTGGCGGGCCCAGTACCCGGCCGCCCTCTACCCGGGCCAGCAGACCATCGACGCCCCCGAGGGAGAGCCCTACCCCGGCACCCGCCACGAGCTGGCCTGGTACCGGCCGGACGGGTGGTGGCGGACCGGGCGGCGTCTGGCCCGCGACGCCGACCTGGTCGTGCTCACCCTGTTCTCACCGGTACAGGTGCCCGCCTACCTGGGTATCCTGGCCGGGGTGCGCTCCGTCAGGGGGTCCGGGGGCGCCCGGGTGGTGGCGCTGTGCCACAACGTGCTGCCCCACGAACGCCGGGCCGTGGACGTGTCCCTCGTACGCGCCCTGCTGCGCCGGGTGGACGGCGTGGTCGTCCACTCGCCTGAGCAGGCGAGCCTCGCCGAGGGCCTGAGGGGCCCGGGACGGGAGCGGCCGGTGGTCGCCGAGATGCCCCCGCACCTGCCCGACACCGGCGGCGCCCTCACCCCGCCGCCGGGAGAGCGGCGGCACCTGCTGTTCCTGGGCATCGTCCGCCCCTACAAGGGGGTCGACCTGCTGCTGGAGGCCCTGGCCGACGGCGCCCCCGACGACGTGTCGCTCACCGTGGCCGGGGAGTTCTGGAGCGGGACCGCGGAACTGGAGGGGCGGGCCGCCGACCTGGGGATCGCCGACCGGGTCCGCCTGCGGGACGGATACGTGCCCGCCGGGGAGCTGCCGGAACTGTTCGCGTCGGCCGACGCCGTGGTGCTGCCCTACCGGACCGCCACCGCCACCCAGAACGTGTGGCTCGCGCACGAACACGGACTGCCGGTGGTGGCCACCCGCGCCGGAACCCTCCCCGACCACGTGCGCGAGGGGATCGACGGCCTGCTGTGCGCGCCCGGTGACGCCGCCGACCTGGCCCGTGCGCTGGGGGAGTTCTACGCGCCGGGGCAACCCGAGCGGCTGCGCGCGGGGGTCCGCCCGGTGGACGCCGCACCGTACTGGCGGACGTACACCGGGCGGCTGCTGGAGGCGTGAGCCNGAGCGGCGGTGCCCCCGCGGGGCGTCAGTCCTCCGGCAACGGGTGTTCGACCACGTCGGGCCACGCGTCGGTCCACTCGATGGACTCGTAGAGGCGGTACTCCACCACGTCACCGGGTTCGCTCCAGTCGGCCTCCGACGCCGGGGGCTCGACCACGACCCGTTCGACGGAGAGCGGTAGGCCCGTCTCCGGGTCGAAGAGGACCCGTTCCTCGTACCGGCCCCGCTCCGTGTCGCCGAGGTCGAAGGCGATGCCCACGGCCGGTCGTCCGGACCGGTCCTCCGTCACCCCCTCGGCGGCGTGGACACCGGGTACGTCCGCCAGGACCTCGTACACGCCCGCCCTGACCTCGGGCGGGAGGGGAAGGGCCAGGGTTCCCTTGACGAGCGAGAACCGCTGTTCCGACTCGCTGCGGTAGCCGGCCTCCACGAGCGTCTCCTCCATGAACTCCCGGTCGGCGCTGCTCCGCCGCTCGCCCCACAGGACCTCCCGCAGGCCCTCGGGGTCCGAGGGCAGCTCCTGGAGATCCTCGGGGCTCAGCGAGCCGTAGCCGAAACCGTACGCCACGGCGCCGGCGTCCGCGGGGCCGTCACCCTCCTCGGCGGTGGGGATCTCCTGGCGCCCGGTCTCGGGGTCGTGGGCCCAGAACGTGGGGGAGCCGTCGCGCTCCCACGCCGGCCGGTCGTCCTCGTCGACCAGGGACCAGTCCGTCGAGGTGATCTCGTTGGTGGAGAGGTTCCTCTCCAGGTTCATCCACCGCTCCTCCTCGTAGACCCTGTACACCCCGTACCTGTCGTCGTCCGGGCCCACACCCCAGGCCGCTCCCCAGGTGTAACGCTGGTGCCAGACGGGTCCGTCGGCTCCCTCCCGGTCGCGCGCGGCCTCGATGACGGGCCCCATGACCTCCATCGCGTCGGCGTCTTCGGCCCCCTCCGAGGAGGCGGGGCCGGGACCCACCGTGACCGTGTCCGGTTCCGTGAGGTCGACCGGGCCCAGGACCAGGAAGGCGAACACGGCGGCGGCCACCAGCACGGCCGAGCCGGACAGGGCGAGGGGCAGCAGGGAGGTCGGACGGGACCGGGGCGTCGGGCGCTCGTCACCCGGTCGCCAGCCCGTGCGCATGGCCAGTTCCTCGGGGCCGGACTCGGGGACGTCCGCCCTCATGCGGCGCAGGTGGTCGAACTCGTTCACCGGTGGTCCTCCTTCGCGGGCGTTGCGGTGGTGGCGAGCGCGGCGCGCACGCGTTTGCGGGCTCGGTGCAGCCGTGAGCGCACGGTGCCCACGGGGACGCCGAGCACCAGGGCGGTCTCCTCGTAGGTCATCTCGCCCCAGGCGACCAGCAGCAGGGCGTCCCGGTCGCCCCTGGAGAGCCGGGCCAGGGCGGAGGCCAGGCTCCCGGACAGCGACGTGGCGTCCACGCGCTCGACGGCGCGGTCGGCGAAGCTCTCCAGGACGGGGTCCACCCCGGTCCGGGCGAGGGCCCGGTAGTGGCGCGTCTCCGTGCGGTGGTGGCGGCGCACCAGATTGGCGGCGATCCGCCACAGCCAGGGTCGGGCGTCGGGACGGGACGGGTCGTAGCGGTGACGCTTGCGGAAGGCGATGTGGAAGGTCTCGGCCACCACGTCGTCGGCGTCCGGGCCGCCCAGCCGCCGGGCGACGTAGCGGTGCAGGGCGGGCGCGTGGCGGCGGAAGACCTCGCCGAAGCGCGTCGGTTCCTCCAGCGACCGCTGGATGACGGCCGCGTCGGATTCCGGGCCGCCGGGTGCGTCGGCCCGGGAAGCGGCAGGGGGCATGGGGGATCCAATCGCTTCGGGTTCTGTCGGAGGTGGGCTCACACCCGTACTAGCCCGATCCCCCCGCAAGGGTTCGCGGTTGATCGGGCTCCATTCGCGTGACGGGTGTCACACACCTCGCGGGACTGGCGCGGAAAGGGCGGCGGTAACCCGGGACCTGAGGCCACAGGAGCCCTGCCATGGTCGTCGCGCGCCTCGCGGAGGGGAACCGGAGGGCGGTGGTCGTCCGGAGCCGGAGACCGCGCACGCACCGCCACGAGGCCACATGTCCCGTTGGGCGGGAACGAGGACCACAGCCCCCTCCCAGGCACCCCCACCGACGGAAGAGGATCAGGTGCGCGGTTCCGCGTCCGCGGACTCCGGAGCGGCCCGCCCGGGCAGCAACACCGACAACCCCGCCCAACCCAGGTCCGCGGCCGTCATCACCAGCCGCGACAGCACCGCCACCACCAGCGCGGCCCCGGCGTCCACCACCGGTGACAGCGCCACGACCAGCACCGCCTCCCGCACCCCCAGACCCGCCGGGGCGAACACCACCAGCAGTCCCAGCGTCCACGCCAGCGCGTAGCCGCCCACCGCCGGGCCGAGCGACCGCAGCGCCTCGCCGCCCACCGCCCAGGTCAACAGCCACACGTGCACCCCGAGAGGCACCCACGCCGCCAGGGTCCACCCCACGGCCGCGGCCATGGACCCTCCGCGCAGGTCCAGGGGCCCGGCCTCGGCGACCCCACGGAACCGGGCGAACGGACGGGCCGCCAGACGGATCCCCCAACCGACCACGCGCGGGTGCAGCGCGGCGAGCAGAAGCGGCGCCAGCGCCAGGGCCCACCACCACCGGCGGG
>NZ_ANAX01000159.1 GCF_000341065.1 Nocardiopsis halotolerans DSM 44410
GCCGCCACCGCCAGACCCACCGCGACCGTCACCGCCACCGCGAGCAGCGTCGCCGCCGCACCGCGCGACCTCGGCACCCTCCAGTCACGGGCCAGCTCCACCTGCGCGACGAACGCCCACACCGAACCGGGCAGGTACTTGCCGAGCTGACCCACGAACATGACGCGGGCCGCCGTCCCCCGGGGAAGCGGCGAACCCATCCCCGCCAACAGCGCCCGCCAGGCCAGCATCTGCGCGGTCAGCCCCGTCATACCCGCCAGCACCGCGGAGGGCAGCACCCACAGCGGCAGCGACGCCACGGCGTCGCGGGCCTGCTCCCAGTTCGCGCGCAGGGCCAACCCCGCGCACACGCACACCACCAGGAACAGCGCCAAGCGCACCCACGTGTTACCGCGCAGCCGACCCAGCACGTGCCCTCCCTCTCCCGTACGTGCCGAACCCTACGCCGCCCACGGCACCTCCCGTCCCGGCCGCCCTCCGGCCACGGTGACGACCCGCACACATCCGGTACCACCGGAGGTGCGTCCGCACGTGCGAGAGGACCGGCGCGTAGGGTGCGCTCTATGAGTGGTTCGAACGACCCGGCCCCCGCCCCGACCCCGTCCGCGATGCGCAGGGCCCTGGCACGCGCCAGGGACGGCAAGACCCTCGACGTCACCGAGGCCGAGGTACTCCTGCACGCCAGGGGGGAGGACCTGGAGACCCTCCTCGAACACGCTGGAAGGGTGCGCGACGCGGGCCTGGAGGCCATGGGCCGCCCCGGGGTCGTCACCTACAGCCGCAAGGTGTTCCTCCCCCTGACCCGCCTGTGCCGCGACCGCTGCCACTACTGCACGTTCGCCACGGTGCCCGGCCGTCTCGACGCGCCGTTCCTGTCGCCCGACGAGGTCCTGGAGACCGCCCGCCAGGGCGCCGCCATGGGCTGCAAGGAGGCCCTGTTCACGCTGGGCGACCGGCCGGAGGACCGCTGGAAACAGGCCGCCGAGTGGCTCGACGCCCACGGCTACGACGACACCCTCTCCTACGTGCGGGCCATGGCCATCATGGTGCTGGAGGAGACCGGCCTGCTGCCGCACCTCAACCCGGGCGTACTCACCTGGGCCGACCTCCAGCGGCTCAAGCCCGTCGCCCCGTCCATGGGGATGATGCTGGAGACCACCTCCACCCGGCTGTTCACCGAGAAGGGGCAGGCCCACTACGGCAGCCCCGACAAGGACCCGGCGGTGCGGCTGCGCGTGCTGGAGGACGCCGGGCGCTCCAGCGTCCCCTTCACCACCGGCATCCTCCTCGGCATCGGGGAGAACACCGCCGAGCGCGCCGAGTCGATCTTCGCGATGCGCGGGGCCTCCCGCCGCTACGGCGGCGTCCAGGAGGTCATCGTGCAGAACTTCCGGGCCAAGCCCGCGACCGCGATGATGCACCGCCCCGACGCCGAACGCGAGGAGATGGCCGCCGCCATCGCCGTCACCCGTCTGGTCATGGGGCCCAGGGCGCACGTGCAGGCACCGCCCAACCTCATCGGCGCCGAACACGGGGGCGTGGACGAGTACGGCCTGATGCTCCGCGCGGGCATCGACGACTGGGGCGGCGTCTCACCGCTCACCCCCGACCACGTCAACCCGGAACGGCCCTGGCCGCAGATCGACGACCTGGCCGAGCGCACCGCCTCCCACGGCTTCACCCTGCGCGAGCGGCTCACCGTCTACCCCGAGTACGTCAGGGCCGGAGAACCGTGGCTGGACCCGCGCGTGGCCGGGCACGTGGCCGCGCTCGCCGACCCCGAGACCGGCCTGGCCCGCGAGGACGCACCCGTGGTGGGCCGCCCCTGGCAGGAACCCGAGGCGGTGCTGGTCTCCTCGGGCCGGACCGGCCTGCACACGGAGATCGACACCGAGGGCCGTACCAGCGACCGGCGCGGTGACTTCGACGCCGTCTACGGCGACTGGGACGAACTGCGTCCGGGCGTGGACCGCGAGGGGGCCGTACCGCGCAGGTTCGACCCCGACATCGCCGCGGCGCTGCGCAGCGCCGAGTCCGACCCCGCGGGCCTGTCCGACGACGAGGCGCTCGCCCTGCTGCACGCCGACGGCCCCGAACTGGAGGCGCTGGCCGACCTGGCCGACCGGGTCCGCCGGGACGCGGTCGGCGACGACGTCACCTACGTCGTGACCAGGAACATCAACTTCACCAACGTCTGCTACACCGGCTGCCGGTTCTGCGCGTTCGCCCAGCGCCGCACCGACGCCGACGCCTACACGCTCTCCCTGGAACAGGTCGCCGACCGCGCCGAGGAGGCGTGGAGGGCCGGGGCGACCGAGGTGTGCATGCAGGGCGGCATCCACCCGGACCTGCCCGGCACCGCCTACTTCGACATCGCCGCCGCCGTGCGCGAGCGCGTCCCGGACATGCACGTCCACGCGTTCAGCCCGATGGAGGTCGTCAACGGGGCGGCGCGCACGAACCTGCCCGTCCGCGAGTGGCTGCTCCGCGCGCGCGAGGCCGGGCTCGGCTCCGTGCCGGGCACCGCCGCGGAGATCCTCGACGACGAGGTCCGCTGGATCCTCACCAAGGGCAAGCTGCCCACCAGCGAGTGGATCGACGTGATCACGTCCGCCCACGACCTGGGCATCCCCACCACGTCCACGATGATGTACGGGCACGTGGACTCGCCGAGGCACTGGGTGGCGCACATCAAGCTGCTGCGCTCCCTCCAGGAGCGGTCGGTGGAGCGCAACGGCCGCCGGGGGTTCACCGAGTTCGTGCCGCTGCCGTTCGTGCACACCAACGCGCCCATCTACCTGGCCGGGCTGGCGCGGACCGGGCCCACCGTCCGGGAGAACCGCGCCGTGCACGCCCTGGCCCGTCTGCTGCTGCACGGGCACGTCGACAACATCCAGTGCTCGTGGGTCAAGCTCGCCGAGGACACCTGCCGCCAGCTGCTCGCGGGCGGGGTCAACGACGTGGGCGGCACGCTGATGGAGGAGACCATCAGCCGGATGGCCGGATCCGGGCAGGGGTCGTACAAGACCATCAGCGACATCCGCGCCCTGGTGGAGCCGACGGGCCGTCCGCTCCGGCAGCGCACCACGACCTACGGTCCGGTGTCCGAGGAGCGCCAGCGCGCCGCCGAGGCCAGCGACGGCGTGGCGCCCGGGATCCTGCGCCCCACCCTTCCGCTGGTCTGAGGCGAGGCGGTCAAGTCCGGGACAGAAGAGTATGAGCGGAGTATGATCCGAGTATGACGAACAGGCGCGTCACCATCAGCGTTCCGGAGGAGATCGTGGCCAAGGCCCAGCGTGCGGTGGAATCCGGACAGTCCGGTTCCGTCTCGGCGTACTTCACCGAACTGGCTGAGAACGAGCCTGACTGGGCTGATGCCGAACTTCTGGCCACGGAGATTCTGGACGAAGCGGGCGGATCGACCCCGGAGGACGAGGCATGGGTCGAAAGCGTGCTCGGCGGGGGTGAATCCTCCGTAGAGTCCGCTGCATGAACCCTCTCGTATTCGACGCGGGTGCGTTGATCGCGCTCGAACGCCGTGAGACGCGTATGTGGCGTCTCGTGCAGCGCGCCGCACGGGAACACAAGCGCATCCTCGTGCCAGCGGGTGTCATCGCCCAGGTCTGGCGCAACGACCCCAAGCAGCACGCGCTGGCGCGCCTGATCAACGGTCAGACCACACTTGTCGATCCCCTCACCAAGGAGACGGCTCGGCAGGTGGGAGCTCTTCTGGGCAGAGTGGGCGCCAGTGACGTGGTGGACGGCCATGTGGCACTGCTGGGCAGGAAGTTCCAGGCTCCGGTCTTCACGTCGGACCCCGACGACATCCGCAAACTTGACCCCACGCTCACGGTGGTGCGGATCTGAGGCGGAGACCAGGACGAGGAAGAGGGGCGAGGCACCGGGGGGACGGCGCCTCGCCCCTCTCCTGTGGGGGCGGGGCGGCCCGTCACGCGAGGGGAGTGTGTGACGGGCCGCCCGGTCAGCCGCGGTAGCGGGTGAGGGACGGGGATCCCTCCACGCGGCCTCGGGGTCGGTCGGGTCAGCAGGTGCCGACGAGCCTCCAGACTCCCCACTCGCCGGTCGTTCCGGGCTCCTCGCCCCGGGTCCACCACTCGGCGCGGTACTCCGCCCCCTCGTGGGAGACGACGTCGCCGCCGGTGTAGACGCTGTCGGCGGACCAGGCCGGGGCGGTGCAGTCACCGGGCTCGTCGGTCGGCGGGTCCGTGGGCTCCGGGTCGGGGTCCCCGCCGCCGTCGCCGGGGCCGCCCGCCAGACGGGCCGCGATGGTGTCGGCGAAGGCGTAGCCGCTGGTGGCGTCCCAGTTGACGGACCAGGTCATCACGCCGCCGATGGGACCGTACGGGGTGTCGGGGGAGAAGGAACCGCAGTTGGTCCCGGCCTCCAGGCAGTCCAGGGCCTCGACGACCTTGCTGGGGGCCATGTAGCCGCCTCCGGCGGCGGACGGCACGGCGGGCAGGCCGAGGCCCACCTGGCTCGGGCTCAGCCCCATCTCCAGCTGGATGCAGGCCAGCGAGGCGACGAAGTCGACGGTGCCCTGGTGGTACACCTGGTCGTCGCATCCCAGCATCGAACCGGAGTTGTAGTACTGCATGTTCACGATGGTGAGGATGTCGGAGATGTTCGACGCGAGCTTGTAGTACTCCCGGTTCGGGCTCTGGAAGTCGATGGTCTGCGGTGCCATCGTGATGATCAGGTCCGAACCGGCCTGGGCGCTCAGGTCGTGCAGCGCGTCGGACATGTACTGGGCGTTGATGCCGTGTTCCAGGTCGATGTCGACGCCGTCGAAACCGTACTCCCGCATCAGCTGGTACGTGGTGTCGGCGAAGTTGCGGGCCTGGGTCGCGTTGGTGACGTCGACGTGCCCGAGCTGGCCGCCCACGGAGATGATCACTTTGCGGCCCTCGGCCTGGATGGCGGCGATGTCCTCACGGAACTGCTGGTCGGTGTAGCCGTTCAGCTCCTCGCTGGCGAGGTCGAACGTGATCCCTCCGTCGAGGGTGGGGTGGTTCTCGGCGAAGGCGACGGCCACCAGGTTGTACTCGGAGGGGACCTCGGACAGCGGCATCACGGTGGAGCCGTTGGAGAAGTTGTGCCAGTACCCGGTGAGCCACTGGCCGGTCTGCTGGACCTGGAGGGACTCCTCGTCGGACACGGTCTCCACCTCGGTCGGAGCGGGGGAGAACTGGGTGAAACCGGCGATGAGCCCGGCGGTCAGGAGGGCGAACGCGCCGGTCAGCGCCGCCTTCGCACCTCGGGGGTTTTTCCTGCGACGGTGCTTGAGCATCAGGGGGGTGCTCCTTTCGTCGAGCGGGGGAGACGAAGGGGGCTCTGTGAGCCGCTTAATTGTTAGGAAACCTTAAAGTTGTCTCGCGGCCGCGTCAACGGAAACCGTAAGGAAAGTTTGTAGTTTTTCCGCGGGGCACAGAACCGCACACGCGTCCCAGCGGCCCCGTCAGCAGCCGCCGCGGACCCGTCATGCGCAGTGCCACTCCCGCTCCCACCTGCGCGAACCGCCGGGACCCCGCGTCCCCCGAGTCCCCGACCTCGGATCCCCGACCCTCACGACCCGTACGGGCCCGTTCCCGTGTCCCGGATGTCCAGGTCCCGGTTCATCTCCTGGAAGACCTCGTGGTCGATGCCGCCCTCCCGGTACATCGACATCAGCGCGTCCCTGCGCGCCTGCGTGATCTGCGCGTGCACCGCCTTGCCGCTCTCCACGCGCTCGCGCGCCCGACCGTCCCGGGCCTCCAGCAGGCCCCGCACCTGCGCGATCCGCCGCGTGTACACGGACCGCAGCGAGCCGGCGGTCCTCTCGTCCACCTCGTCCTCACGCAGCAGTTCGTCGATCTTGCCCAGCGCCGCGTAGCTCATCCGCTCGTCGGCCCGCAGGAACTCCCGCCGCCGACCGCCCTCGTCGGCCATGCCGAGCCCGCGCAGCAGCAGCGGAAGCGTCATTCCCTGGCCCACCAGCGTTCCGAGCACCACCACGCCCGCCACGAAGATCAGCGCGCCCCGGTCGTCGAACGGCTCGCCGCCCACCGTGGTCGGCAGGGACAGGGCGATCGCCAGTGACACCGCACCGCGCATCCCGCTCCACCCGATGACGATCCGCTCCCTGGGATCGCCCGCCTCCAGCCTCGTGAACGGGGGGAGCCGGTACAGCGGAGTCGTCAGCAACATCAGTCCCATGCGCAGCACGACCGCCGTGACCATCGTCGCCAGACCCACCCACACCAGTTCCGGGAGGGCGAAGTCGCCCCGCGACGCCGTGGCCACCGAGTCCAACCGCAGCCCCAGCACCACGAACAGCATCGACTCCAGCAGTCCCACGAGGGTGCCCCAGATCGTCTGCCCGTTCACCCGTACGCGCGGCGGTAGCAGACCCTCGCCGCGCGTACCCAGGTAGATCCCGGCGACCACGGCCGCCAGCACGCCGGAGAACCCCATCATCTCCGCCGGGATGTAGGCCACGAACGGCGTGATCAGGACCACCATCAACTGGAGGGACGGATCCCGCATCCGGGTCCGCGACCACGACACCGCCAGGGCCACCGCGGCGCCGTAGAGCAGGCCGCCCGCCACGACCTTCACCAGCTCCACCACACCCTCCTGGGGCGTGAGCGGATGCCTCATCGCGGTGACGGCCAGGCTGAACAGGGTCAGCGCGACCCCGTCGTTGATCAGGGACTCGCCCTCCAGCAGGGTCAGCACCCGGCGCGGCGTGCCCACCCGTTTCAGGATCGCCGACGCGGCCACGGCGTCGGTCGGCGCGATCGCCGCGCCCAGGGCGATCGCCGCGGGCCACCCCACCGACGGCATCAGCAGGTACACGATCCCCGCCAGCCCGAAGGCCGTCAGCAGTGTCACGCCCACCGCCATCACCACGATGGGGCGCATCAGGGCGCGCATGTCCTTCGGGGAGGAGAAGAAGGCCGCGTTGTAGATCAGCGGTGGCAGGAAGACCAGCAGGATGACCTGCGGGGAGATCACCAGGGAGTACATCCACGGCGTGGACCCGATGGCCAGGCCCAGCAGTACCAGTACCACCGCGCCCGGTACCCGCAGCCGTCCGGCGAGCAGTTGGCCGCAGATCACCGCGACCACGATCACCAGTGTGCCGACCACGTACTCCTCGACGGACACCCCGTACCTCCCCGTCGCCCCCGGCCGGACCAGCATGGCGCCATCCGGGTCCGCCGGTCGCCCTGACGCGCCGCGGGGCCCCGGGAGGAGCGTCGTTCGGGTGCCCACAAGTCTCCGGAGGGGGAGGGAGGGGAGACGAGCGGACACCGCGCCGTAGGCGTCGCTGGGCGCCGTCCGAGGACGATGGTGGGTGACGGCGGGCGACGGAGGGGGAGGCGCCGCGGCCGGAGGCCGTCCGGTGGGGGCGGCGGCCC
>NZ_ANAX01000160.1 GCF_000341065.1 Nocardiopsis halotolerans DSM 44410
GGCGATGACGGGCCGAGGCAGAGCCCGCGTTCCGCCTACCGCACGGTGACGAAGTCCTCCGGGTCGCGCGGCGGCCTCTCCCCGGGCGCCTCGGCCGGGTGGCCCACGGCCACCGCGCCCATCGGCCGCCAGTCCCCGGGTACCTCCAGCACCTCGCGCACCACGTCCGCGCAGAACATGGTCGAGGAGACCCAGGCCGACCCCAACCCCTCCACGGCCAGTGCCACCAGCAGGTTCTGCACCCCCGCGCCCATCGCCACCAGGAACATCGACCGCTCGGCGTCGGCCCGGCGCTCGTCCGGGTAGGGGTGTGCGCCGTCGGCCACCAGGAACGGCACCACCAGGTACGGCGCGCCGCGCAGCACGTCCCCGCGCCTGGTGCGCCGGGCGATCTGCTCCTCGGTGAACCCGTCACCGCGCAGGTCCGCCACCCACGCCTGGAGCATCGCGTCCAGCAGCCGCTTCCTCGTGCGCGCCGACTCCACCAGCACGAACCGCCACGGTGTGGTGTGGTGCGGCGCGGGCGCCGTCACCGCCGCGGCCACCGCGCGGCGTACGAGCTCCCCGTCCACCGGGTCGTCGGTGAACGACCGCACCGTGCGCCGGGCCGGGACCACGTCCCGCGACCCGTAGCGGAACAGGTCGGCGTCGGCCGGGCGGACCAGTGCGGCGGCGCCCGGCCCGTCCTCCCCGGTGACCAGTCCGTCCAGGCCGCTGACGACCGCGACCGGTACCCCGCTCGTCTTGCCCTTGACCAGTTCGCCCGCCCCGGCGATCTCGTCGGCCACCGCGTTGACGGTCGCCTCCATGAGGTTGCCGTGGGCGTCGGTGGTGCCCCGCAGGTCCTGCACGGCGGACAGCCCGGCCACGCCGATGGCCACGTCGGTCTGCCCGACCCGCCACGGCCGCCCGAAGGTGTCGGAGACGATCACCCCGACGTTCACGCCCAGGCGCTCGCGCAGCCCCGCGCGCAGTGCGCGCGCGGAGGCGTCGGAGTCCTCGGGCAGCAGCAGCACGGTTCCGGGTTCGACGTTGGAGGCGTCCACGCCGGCGGCGGCCATGACCAGTCCCTGCCGGTTCTGCACGATCCGCGTCCTGCCCGCCCGGGCCACCACCCGCACGGTCTCGGAGGCGACGGCCTCCTCTCGGTCCATGCGCCGGGCACGGCCCTCGGCCTTGCTGACGATCTTGGAGGTGACGACGAGCACGTCGCCGTCGACCAGGGGGACTCCGGAGGCGGCCACGGCGTCGGCGACCAGGGAGGTCAGGTCGTCGCCCGAGCGCACCTCGGGAACGCCGTCGAGTCCGCGCACACGCAGTTCGGCGCTCAACCCCGCTCACCCCTCCGCTCCGCCAGTTCCACCGCCAGGTCCACGGCGGCCCGCGCGATCGCCTCGGTGGCGGCGGGGTCACTCATGTAGAGGGGGCGCGAACGCACCTCGACGCCCTCCACCTCGGTGCCCGCGTCGGCCTCGTCCACCAGCCAGCCGTCCAGCAGGTCGGCGCCCAGGTGCTCGGCGACCGGGCCCGCGCCGGTCTCCACCCCGATCGCGGTCAGGCAGGCGTCGGCCATGCCGCGTACGGGCGCGCCGCCGATGATGGGGGAGACGCCCACGACGGTCCTGTCCACCATGGCCTCGCGGATGCCGGGGACGCCCAGGATGGAGCCCACGCTGACCACCGGGTTGGACGGGGGCAGGATCACGGCGTCGGCCTCGGCGATCGCGTCCAGCACACCGGGGGCGGGTTCGGCCTTCTCGGCTCCGACGCCGACGATCTGTTCGGCGGGCAGGGCCGCCCGGTGTTTGATCCACCACTCCTGGAAGTGGATGGCCCGGCGGCCCTCGTCACCGTTGACGACCACGTGCGTCTCGACCTGGTCGTCGGTCATCGGCAGCAGCCGCACGCCCGGCCGCCAGCGGTCGCACAGCGCCTCGGTGACCGCGGAGAGGGGGTATCCGGCCGCGAGCATCTGCGTCCGCACGATGTGGGTGGCGGTGTCCCGGTCGCCCAGGCCGAACCAGGTGGGCTTCATCCCGTAGGCGAGGAGCTCCTCCTTGACGGTGAACCCCTCGTCGGTCCTGCCCCAGCCCTGTTCCTCGTTGATGCCTCCGCCCAGGGTGTACATCACCGTGTCCAGATCCGGACAGATCCGTAGTCCGAACAGGGTGATGTCGTCACCCGTGTTGCCGATGACGGTGATGCTGTGGTCCGTGGTCTGCTCTTCTGTGGCCGCCGTGCCGGTTCCGAGCGCAGCCCTCAGGCCGCGGAGGAACCGCGCGCCGCCGATACCGCCAGCCGGTACGACTATCCGCATGCGTCCAAGTCTGGCAGGCTGGGGGCGTGTATGGGTCGTCTGCCCCGCCGCGGGCGCGGCCCACACGTGACCGTTTCGGTACCGGGAGTCCGTGAACTCCGGTGCGTCGGTCGCCATCCCACACCTCGGCCCCGCCCGGTGTCCCCACACTCCGCCCCGGACGCGGCCGATTCACCTGACAGTCTGACGACATGCCGAGCCTCCGCCGAAGCGACGGCGAAGCAGCAGTAGAGGGGACCCTCTCTTGAAAAACGAAACTCTAGAGCGCCTGCGCCTCCCCGGGGCCTGGGTCCTGATCGGGGCGGTGGGCGCGTCCATGCTCTCCGGTCTGATCGGGCTGATCTCGGGGTCGAGCTACCCGGGTTCCTTCTCCTCGGCGATGACCGGGGCGGGAGGCGACTTCTTCGGCCTCGGCGTCGTGGTGCCCCTGGCCGCGGCGGTGGCCCTGGTGCTGACCAGCGAGCGCACGCGCCCCTCGGCGCAGCCGGTCGTCCTCGTCGCCATGGTCATGAGCGGCGTGGGCCTGCTGTTCGCCCTGATCAACCTCATCACCGTGTTCGTGTGGGCGTCCGAGATCGACAGCATGGGTTCGGGCTTCGCGGGCTTCGTGGACACGCTCGGCTCCGGCGCCGTGCTCGGGATCCTCGGCTTCGCCCTGCTGAAGGTCTTCACCGACCCCACCCTCATCCCCAGGGCCGCGCCCCAGCCGGGCGTCTACCCCCAGCAGTACCCGCCCGCCACCGGCGCCCAGCAGTCCTTCGCCCAGCCCGCCTACCCGGCGCAGGACGCCTACGGGCAGCCGGTGGTCGACCCGAACCAGACCGGTTCCGGTCAGCAGTACGGTGCGGACGCGGCGGCGCAGCAGCAGGCGGTCTACGGTCAGCAGGCCTACGACCCGTCGCAGCAGCAGTACGGCACGGGTGCCCAGCAGGCGTACGGGGCGACCTACGGGACGGACGCCGCCCAGCAGCAGTACGCGGACCCGAACCAGACCGGCTCTGGTCAGCAGTACGGTGCGGACGCGGCGGCGCAGCAGCAGGCGGTCTACGGTCAGCAGGCCTACGACCCGTCGCAGCAGCAGTACGGCACGGGTGCCCAGCAGGCGTACGGGGCGACCTACGGGACGGACGCCGCCCAGCAGCAGTACGGCACCGGTGCCCAGCAGGGCTACGGCCAGCAGTACGGCACCGACGCGTCCGGTCAGCAGGCCGCCTACGGCCAGCAGGGCGAGTACGCCTACGACCCCTCCCAGTACGCTCCGCAGGGCGCCGAGCAGCAGGTCGCCGGTGAGCAGGCGGCCCAGGACGCGATCCAGTACGGCTGGTACCAGGGTTCCGACCAGGGGCAGCAGGCCCAGCAGGCGCAGAACACCCCGTCCGAGAGCAATCTTGATCCTTTCTTTAACTCGGGCGAGAACACCGGTACCCAGACGCCCGGACAGGGTGGGGGAACCTACGGGGACCAGTACGGAACCGGTGCCGGATACGGCTCTGACCAGCAGGGACAGGGCGGAACTGGTGGACAGCAGGGCTGGTACGGCAGTGAGGACCAGCGCTGATCCGGTTCCGGGAGCTCACGCTCTCCACCACCTTGGAAGGTCGTGAATTGCGTGGTAATCCACAGAACGGACATCACTGGACTGCCGTTGGCGGGCCGTCGCATGATATTCAGTGGATTACCACGCAGGGCGCTTGACTCTCAGCAAGCGACCCACGTGTCATTTCAAGGTGGGATTGCCTCCGGCCCGGGGGACGAAAAGGGCCGGGGAGCATCTATGGGGGGCAACAGGAGGTGCGCATGAGCGAGGTCATCCCGCTGGCGCACGGCTCGGATGAGGATCTGGGCTGGCAGGAACGTGCCCTGTGCGCGCAGACCGACCCGGAGGCGTTCTTCCCCGAGAAGGGCGGCTCGACACGGGAGGCCAAGAAGGTCTGCCAGTCGTGCGAGGTACGTGCGGAGTGCCTGGAATACGCGCTTGAGCACGATGAGCGCTTCGGTATCTGGGGGGGACTCTCCGAACGCGAGCGCCGGAGGCTGAAGAAAGCCGCCGGGGGGGATTTCGATTTCCTGGCGGAGATGCTCTAGGGCCGCGTGAGTACGCGCGTCCGGGCCGAGGGCCCGGGCGCGCGTTTTTTCGTGTCCGCCGTCCTTCCCGGACACGCGGTGATTGCGCCGGGCACGATCGTGGTCGGGAATGCTCCGATATGGCCGGAGCACGTGACCTGTGACGAATAGGCACGCAATGGTGCCGGGTGGCGTATCGTGATGTCCCGCGCCCGCGAGCCGCACCGGCGCGCGGAAGGCGCCCTCCGGCCCCACGCGGCCGGACCCGCGGCGGACCCGAACGGGACCGCGCCCCTTTCCCGGAGAGAACCCACCACAGCCGTGCATGACCAGGATTTCGCCCGCCACGTCGTCACCGCGGTCATCGTGTCCCACGACGGCGCCCGCTGGCTTCCCGAGACGCTGGAGGCGCTCCGCGCCCAGTCCAGGCCCGTGCAGCGTGTGGTCGCCGCCGACACCGGAAGCACCGACGGCAGCGCCGACGTCCTGACCGGGTTCCTGCCCTCGGGGGCCGTCGTCGACCTGCCCGCGCGCACCGGGTACGGCGACGCCGTCCGCGCGGCCCTGGATCTGCCGCGCTCCACCAGCGCCGTACGCGGCTTCGACGAGGACGCCACCGAGTGGATCTGGCTGATCCACGACGACCTCACCCCCGAGCGGGACACCCTCTCCCACCTGCTGGCCGCCGCCGACCAGGATCCCAGGGCCGCGGTCCTGGGGCCCAAGCTGCGCGACTGGTTCGACCGGCGCCTCCTGGTGGAGGCGGGCGTGACCATCGACGGCGCGGGCCGCCGCGAGACCGGTCTGGAGCAGCGCGAGTTCGACCACGGCCAGCACGACGGCACCCGCCAGGTCCTCGCGGTGTCCAGCGCGGGCATGCTCGTCCGCCGCGACGTGTGGGACCGCCTCGGCGGCTTCGACCACTCCCTGCCCCTGTTCCGCGACGACATCGACTTCTGCTGGCGGGTGGGCGGAGCCGGGCTGCGCGCCATCCTCGTCACCGACGCGGTCGCCTACCACGCCGAGGCCTCCGCGCGACGCCGCCGCCCCATCACCGCCACCCGCAACCACCCGCGCCGCGTGGACCGCCGCCACGCCGTCTTCGTGCTGCTGGCCAACCTGCCCCTGGGCGGCATGGTGGCCGCCCTGCTCCGCAACTCCGTGGCCTCGCTCCTGCGCGTGGTGATGTACCTGCTCATCAAGCAGCCCGCCAACGCCCTGGACGAGGCCGCCGCGATCACCCTGGTGTACCTGCGGCCCTTCCGGCTGGTGCGCGCCCGCTTCCGGCGCCGCCGTGACCGCCGCCGCACCTACAGCGCCATCCGGCCCTTCCTCGCGCGCGGCGTGGCCCTGCGCCAGTTCCACGACGCGGTCACCGGCGTCCTGTCCGGCGAACCCGTCGGCAACACCCCCGGCCGCCACCAGGCCGTCACCGCCCCTCCCACCACCGAGGACGACGAGGCACCCACCGACACCACGAGTTTCGTGCGCAGAGTGCTCCTCAAGCCCGGATCTCTCCTGGTCATCGGGTTGACCCTGGTCACCCTCGTCGCCGAGCGCTCCCTCCTCCTGGGCGACCTCCTCGCGGGCGGCGCCCTGCCCCCGGTCGCGGGCACCGCGGGGGACCTGTGGGACCTCTACCTCTCCGGCGGCCCCGACAACGGCCTGGGCTCCGCGGGGCCCGTCCCGCCCTACGTCGGCCTGCTCGCCCTGCTGTCCACCGTCACCCTGGGCAAGCCCTGGCTGGCCGTCGCGATCGCCCTGCTGGGCTCCGTGCCCCTGTCCGGGCTGACCTCCTACCTGCTCGCACGCGAGGTGCTCGGCTTTCGCCCCGCGCGCCTGTGGATGGCCGCGACCTACGCCCTGCTCCCGGTGGCGACCGGCGCCATCGCCCAGGGGCGCCTGGGCACCGCCCTGGTCCACGTGCTGCTGCCGGTCATGGGACTGCTGCTGGTGCGGCTGGTGTCGATGCCGCCCAAGCCCTCCCGCAGGGCGGCCTGGGGGCTGGGGCTGGTCCTGGCGGTGACCACCGCGTTCGTTCCCATGGTGTGGTTGCTGTCCCTGGTCACCGGTCTGCTGGTGGCGGTGTCCTTCGGCCACCTGGGACGCCGGATCTACGTCAGCGTCACCCTGAGCCTGGCCGTCCCCGTCGTGCTCCTGATGCCGTGGACGCTCGAACTGCTCCTACACCCCAGCCTGTGGCTGCTGGAGGCCGGACTGCACCGCCCCGAACTGTCGGAGCCGGGCGCCACGGCACGCGAACTGCTCCTGCTCTCGCCGGGCGGCCCCGGGACCCCGCCCTTCTGGGTCACCGCCGGGTTCGCCGCCGCGGCCCTGTGCTCCCTGCTGCTCCTGCGCAACCGCATGTTGGCCGCCGCCGGATGGTCGCTCGCCCTGTTCGGCGTCCTCGTCGCCATTCTGACCAGCCGCGTCGTCATCGAGCCCTACTACGGGGGACCCCCGGCGCCGGTCTGGCCCGGCGCGGCCCTGGCCTTCGCCGCCACGGCGATCCTGCTGTCGGCGGCGACCGCCGCGCGCTCCTTCGGTGAGATGGTGCGGCTGGGAGGACTCCGGCGGATCTTCGCCCTGGCAGTGGGACTGCTCGCCCTGACCACCCCCGTCTGCGCCGCCGCCCTGTGGATGTGGAACGGCGTCCAGGGGCCCCTCACGGCCCACGCCGAGCCCGTCGTTCCCGGCGCGCTGACCGGGGCCAACGCGGACGGGACACGGCCGCGCACCCTCGTCGTCACCTCCGACGGGGCTGGTGCCGTGGACTACCTGGTGGTACGTGGACGCGAGCCGCACCTGGGCGAGGAGCACATCGTGTCCGAGCCCGGGATCCGGGAGGCGACGGATCGTGCCGTGGCCGAACTCTCCGCGGGCCAGGGCGGCGACCAGAGCCACGTCCTGGCCGACCTCGGCATCCAGTACGTGCTCTCCCCCCACCCGAACCTCAGCGGTCCCGCCGACGTCACCATGATCGACACCCTGGACGGCGCTCCGGGACTCGAACGGCAGTCGCTGTCGCGGCACTACGCCCTGTGGCGGCTGACCGTCCCGACCGGCGCCCTGCGCGTGGTCGCCGAGGACGGCGTCGACTCCGAGGCCCTCACGCTGGAGGGTTCCGGGGACGACATGACCGCCGAGCTCCCCGACGGCGACACCGGGCGGCGGCTCGCCCTGGCCGAGGCCGCCGACAACGGTTGGCGGGCCACCCTGGACGGCGTCGAGCTGCCCCCCGTCACCACCGAGACGGGCACCCAGGCCTGGACGCTGCCGGTGGACGGCGGCCAGCTGCGCGTCTGGCACACCGACCACGTCCGCGCGGCCTGGCTGCTCACACAGGGAGTCCTGCTCGCCGTGGTCGCCGTCCTGGCCGCCCCGGGGGTGCGCACCGAGGAGGAGGCGCGGCTGATCGGGTCCACGCCCGCGCCCCGGCCACGGCGTCCGGAGCGGCTGCGCGTCACCTCGCGGCGGGGTTCACGGGCCCCGACCCGCCGCTCCGGCGGCGACGGCCCGGACGAGGGCGGCGAGAGACCCGGGGAGGGCGGCGGCGGATCCGCCGCCGGGGTCGGGGACACCGGGGCCCTGCCCACCACCCGGGGCGGAGGCCGCCGCAGGGGTACGCGTGGTACGAGGCGCGCCCGGGGGCGGCGACGCGCGGACGGTGGGTCCGGCAGGGGCGCCGGGGCGTCCGGGAACGAGCGGGAGGACTAGGCGGTGCGACTGATCGTGGAGAACCGGTTCGCCCTGTTCGGGCTCGTCTCGCTCGCCCTGGCCGCGCTGTTCGGCGTCGCCTTCGTGACCGGACCGGTCACCGCCGAACTGGGCGTCACCGAGCCGGGCACCGTGCGTCCCGACCACACGGTGCGGGTCTGTCCCGTCCCGCACGAGTCGGGGGAGAGTTCCGTGGCCGCGTTCGCCCCGAGGGTGAGTCGCGACGACGAGGGCGAGCTGTGGGCCGAGCCGGTTCCCCCGGTCCCGGGGGAGAGCGACACAGAGGAGGGCACGGAGGGGAGCACCGGGGCCGCGGAGGGCGGTGAGGACGGCACGGACACCGAGGACGGCGGGGCCGCGGAGGGCGGTGAGGCCGCCGAGGGGGAGGCCGTCGGAGAGGACCTGACCGAACCGGGGCGCGTGTGGGGCGCCGACACCGACGGCGCCGACGAGCCCACCGCCATCCGCGCTCGGGGTTCCCTGGCCTCGGGTCTGGACGCCGCCCAGACCACCCTCTCGGACGGATCCGCCACCGAGGTGCGCTGCCTCGAACCCTCCATCGGAACCTGGTTCGCCCTGCCCGGTGGGGACGACACCGAGGGCATGCGGCTCGACTCGGTCACCGTCCACCTCACCAACCCCGAGGACTCCCGGGCCACCGTCAGCGTGGACGTCCACACCGAGGGCGGTCCCTCCCACTCCCCTGAGAGCCGGGGGATCTCCCTGCCCGCCGGGTCGTCCACCGAACTGGACCTGACCGAACTGGTCCGGGGTACGAGCGCCGTCGGGCTCCACGTACGCACCAGCACCGGCCGCGTCGCGGCCTCCCTGCTCGCCGAGCACTCCTCGGGCTCCGCCGACTGGGTGCCCCCCACGGCCGGACCCGCCCGGGAACACGTGATCCCCGGCGTCCCCGGCGGCGGGGGCCGCCGGAGGCTGTTCGTGACCGCTCCGGGCGACGCGCCCGTCGAGGTGCGCGTCCACACCGTCGCCTCCGTCCCCGAGGACGGTGAAGGAGAGGACGGCGAGGCCCGGGGAACGGCCGGGGACCCGGTGGCCCTCAACGTGCCCCCGGCGGCCTCGGCCTGGCTCACCCTGGAGAGCCTCCTGGGAGAGGAACCCGGCACGGTCGTGGTGGAGGCGGACGCGCCCGTGGTCGCCGGTGTCGCCGCGGAGGCGGTCGCCGGTGAGGGCGAGGACGTCGAGGTGGTCGAGACCGCCTACACGTCCGCCGTGCCGCCGCTCAGCTTCCCGCTGGACACCACGGCGGTCCTGCCCGACATCCCCGGGGGCGCCGACACCGAACTCCTGCTGGGCGCCGCCGGAGGAGACGCCACGCTGATGGCCACCAGGATCGGTGCCGACGGCACGCAGGGGGACGCCGTGCGCATGGAGGTCGCCGCGGGGACCACCGCCGTGGTCGGGGCCCGGGACGGGGGCTGGGGGGAGCCCCCGGGCAACGCCGAGGGCGGATACGCGGTCCGTCTGGAGATCCTGGACGGTTCCGCCCCCGTCCACGTCGCACGCGTGCTGCGCGACGGTGACGCGCTGAGCGTGCTGCCGGTGCGGCCCGCGCCGGTGCGGACCGCGCTCCCGGTGGTGCGCGACAGCATGGTCGGGGTGGTTCCCTGAGCAGCGTCGTCCGGCCGCCGGGCGTCACGGGCCGGGCGGGAGGGAGGAGCCGGCGGTCAGCCCTCGGGGTCGACCGACTCCGGTTCCACGCCGAGCAGGTTGGCGACCTCCTCGACCACCGTCTCGTGGACGAGGAGGGCCATCTCCTCGGGATCCTTCGTCCGGATCTCCACCGGACGCCGGTACACCACGATGCGGGCCCGGCCCGAGGGATCGTTCTCCAGCCGGGAGAACGGGATCGTCTCGGTCAGGGTCCCGTGGGGCGGGATCGGAGGAACGTCCTCCACGAGGAAGTCGACATTCGCCAGCTCGCGTGCCCACAGGCGTTCGAGGCGTTCGACGGCGTCCAGGACAAGGTCGTCGAAGGCCTGTGCCCGGCTGCGGAACACCGGCAGGTCAGAGGGCACGAGAGGACCGCGGATGCCTCGGCCGCGGCGGTCCCGGCGCCGCACTCGGTCTGGTTGGCCACTGGAAAGGCGCACTCGTCGCACACTTCGAGACTAAGCCATCACGGGCCTCGCGCGTAGCCCCGGTGACGGGGAAAGCGCCCAGGGGGCCGACACGGCTCCCGCGGGGCCGCCGGGCGCCGGTGGCGGGACGGCACGCTGGGGACGCCGGAGGAGCACAAACGGACCAGCTCATGGAACGATGCTGGCGTGTCCCTCAGTAAAGGCATACAGTCGAACGCTGTGAGCCCTGTTCGACGCTGCTCCCGTACCGCCTGTAGGCAGCCTGCCGTCTTCACGCTCACGTACGTCTACGCGGACTCAACGGCCGTCCTCGGCCCACTCGCCGCCTACGTGGAACCGCACTGCTACGACCTCTGCGCCGTGCACGCCGACCGACTGACGGCACCGCGCGGTTGGGAGGTCGTCCGGCTCCCGGTCGAGACGGCGGGCGGCGGCCCGGGCAGCGACGACCTGGAGGCCCTCGCCGACGCCGTACGTGAGGCGGCCCGCCCGCCTGCCCGCCAGGACCCCTCCGAGGACGTCGGAGAGGGCACCGAGACACTGCGCCGCAAGCACCTGCGCGTGGTCAGGTCCGACCTGGGCGAGCAGCAGTCCCCCCGCCACCCCGGAGGCTAGGCGGTGTCCTCGCCCTCCGGACGGGTGCCGGACCCCACGGGGACGGCTTGCTAGTTTTGTACCGCGCGCGGCCCGGCCGCGCGGGACCGAACGTGGAGCAGGACCGATCTGGCCGGAGAAGACGTGGCTGACCTCGCAAGCATCTTCAAGGCATACGACGTACGCGGAGTGATCCCCGACACCTTCAACGCGGACATCGCCCGGGCGATCGGGGCGGCCTTCGCCCGTGTGGTCGGCGGCGACGCCGTCGTGGTGGCCCACGACATGCGCCCCTCCTCACCCGAACTGGCCACCGCCTTCGGCGAGGGCGTCACCAGCCAGGGCCTCGACGTGGTGTTCGCCGGACTCGGCTCCACCGACCTGCTCTACTACGGGTCGGGCCACCTGGACCTGCCCGGCGCGATGTTCACCGCCAGCCACAATCCGGCCGAATACAACGGCATCAAGATGTGCCGAGCCGGGGCGGCCCCCATCAGCGGCGACACCGGCCTGGACGAGATCCGCCACCTGGCCGAGGAGAGCATGGCCGCCCCGGAGGCCCCCGGTGAGGCCGGTGGCCCGCTCGCCCACGACGGCCCCGCCGGGACCGTCACGCGACGGGACCTCCTGCCCGGCTACGCGGACTACCTGCGCGAGCTGGTCGACCTGTCGGGCATCCGACCGCTCAGGGTGGCCGTGGACGCGGGCAACGGCATGGGCGGCCACACCGTCCCCGCCGTCCTGGACAAGGGCCTGCCGCTGGAGGTCGTCCCGCTCTACTTCGAGCTGGACGGCACCTTCCCCAACCACCCGGCCAACCCCCTGGACCCCGACAACCTGGTCGACCTCCAGGCGAAGGTCCGCGAGACCGGCGCCGACATCGGTCTGGCCTTCGACGGCGACGCCGACCGCTGCTTCGTCGTGGACGAGAACGGCGACGCGGTCCCGCCCTCGGCCATCACCGCGCTGGTCGCCGCCCAGGAGCTGGAGCGCGAGCCGGGCGCCACCGTCATCCACAACCTCATCACCTCCAAGGCCGTCGCCGAGATCGTGCGCGAGAAGGGCGGCGAGCCCGTGCGCACGCGCGTCGGCCACTCCTTCATCAAGGCCACCATGGCCGAGACCGGCGCGATCTTCGGCGGAGAGCACTCCGCCCACTACTACTTCCGCGACTTCTGGCGGGCCGACACCGGTATGCTCGCGGCGATGCACGTCCTGCGGGTCCTGGGCACCGACGACCGGCCGCTCTCGCGGATCGCCGAGGCCTACTCGCGCTACGCCGGGTCCGGCGAGGTCAACTCCGAGGTCGCCGACGCCCCCGGGCGCATGGCCGCGGTACGCGAGGCGTTCGAGGGCCGGGACGGCGTCACCGTCGACGAACTCGACGGCCTGACCGTCTCCCTCTCCGACGGGGCGTGGTTCAACGTCCGCGCCTCCAACACCGAACCGCTGCTGCGGCTCAACGTCGAGGCCCCCGACGAGGCGTCCATGGCGGCTCTGCGCGACGAGGTCCTGGCCATCGTCCGCGCCTGACCGGGCATCATGGGTGGGGGAGGGCCCGGCTCCCTCCCCCACCCACCACACGAGGAACGAGAACATGAGCACGAAGATCGAGGACTGGCTGCTGGAGATCCTGGCCTGCCCGCAGAGCCAGGCCCCGCTGCGCCACGACCCCGAGACCGACGAGCTGGTCTGCGACGAGAGCGGTCTGGCCTACCCGATCCGGGACGGCATCCCGGTCCTGCTGGTCGACGAGGCGCGGAAAATCGGATGAGGCCGGAGGGAACGCCGCGGGCGTTCCATCAGTCATAACGATCGTGGCGGGGTGCGAGAGGTCCCCCGGGACGTGAGGGGACGCACCACCGCGTTCCCCGCAACCCGTACCCTGGTCATGCGCGCCCTCTCACCCGACCTCCCGGAGGACACCGATGCCCGGTCCCGAGACGCTACAGCCGAGCGACCCCTCCTCGTTCGGCGAGTACAGCGTGACAGGACGGCTGGGCAAGGGAGGCCAGGGCATCGTCTACCTGGCGGAGGACGCCGACGGCGAGCAGTACGCGGTCAAGGTCCTCAACGACCAGTGGTCACACGACAGTGACCTGCGCAGGCGCTTCGAGAAGGAGGTCCGCGCGGCGCAGAAGGTCGCCTCCTTCTGCACCGCCGCGATCATCGACGCCCAGCTCGACAACGACCCGCCCTACGTGGTCAGCGAGTTCGTGCAGGGCAAGGACCTCCAGGAGACCATCGCCAAGGGCAGCACGCAGAAGGGATCCACCCTCCAGCGGCTCGCGGTCTCCACCGCCACCGCCCTGGTCGCCATCCACAAGGCGGGCATCGTCCACCGCGACTTCAAACCCGGCAACGTGCTGCTCGGTCCGGACGGCCCCCGGGTCATCGACTTCGGTATCGCCCGCATGGACGACGGCACCGCCACCATGACCAACTCGATCGTGGGCACGCCCTCCTACATGGCGCCCGAGCAGATCGAGGGCCGCGGGGTCACCGACAAGTGCGACATCTTCGCCTGGGGTTGCGTCATCGCGTTCGCCTCCACCGGTCACGCCCCGTTCGGCGCCGACACCGTCCCGGCGGTGGTCCACCGCGTGGTCAGCGCGCCCCCGGAACTGACCGGCATGGACGAGACCCTGCGGCCGATCGTGGAGTCCTGCCTGGACAAGAACCCGGACAACCGGCCCAACGCCCAGACGCTCCTCATGCGCCTCCTGGGCCACGACGGGCCGGACACCTCCGGGCCCTCCACCGACGACGCCGTCAAGCAGGGTGAGCAGATCGCCCAGACCGGCCTCGTCACCGGTGGCCAGATGCCCTTCCACCCCCAGCAGCCGCCCACGGGGCCGCAGGCGGGCGCCGGGTACATGCGGCCCAACGCCCCAACGCCCCCTCCCGGGATGCCCGGCCACCCGGTCAGCTCCGATCCCCGCCACGGGTTCGGCCACCCCGGTGTCTCCAACCCCAGGCCAGGGATGCCGGGCCACCCGGGCGTCTCGAACCCGCAGCCGGGCATGCCCGGCCATCCGGGCACCTCCAACCCGCGTCCGGGCGCGCCCGCGTATCCGCCCCCGCCCCCCGGCATGCCCCCCGGCCCCGGGAACCCCATGGCCACGGGGGGAATGAACCCGAACCAGACCTACGCCCGGCCGCAGCAGCCCATGCGGGGCCCGGCCCAGCAGGAATCGGTGCTCCAGCAGAGCTGGGTGATCCCGGCGGTGCTCATCACCATCGTGATCCTGCTGCTGGTGCTGCTCCTGCTCGCCCTGAGCAACTGACCGCCCCGAGCGACCGGCCCCCGCTCCTCGGCCGACCCCGGGCCCTCAGACCCGGGTGAGCGCGTTCATGGCGCGGGACACGGCCTCGTCCACCAGGTCGCGCACCTGCGGCCAGCGGTCGTCCACGCAGTCCGTGGGCATCACCGTCACGCTGTCGGTGCCGGACATGCCCAGCGGGTCGCTCACCCCCTCCGGGGTGGCCAGCCGCGCGTCCGCCGTGACCGCCAGCACGCCCGTCCGGGGGCGGCCCACCTCCTGCACCACCACGAACAGGCTCAGCGACGCGTCGCCGACCGTCAGTTCCAGCGCCGTCCACCAGTGCGCGGCACCCGGTGTGAGCAACGTTCCGGACACGGCGTCGGCCGTGGTGCCGGGCTCGGCGTCGTCCGATCCGCCCGAGTACACCGAGGTGCGCGCCTCCGGGTCCAGCGCCCTCAGGATGAGGGCGACCGAGTCCCGGCGCGAGCGCACGTAGTCCAGGACGCGGCGCCGTGTCACCGCGGCCAGCGGCGACACGGGGGAGCGGGGCTCGGGAACGTGCTCGGGGGTCCAGCTCAGCTCGTCGAGCAGGGCCCCGGTCACCAGTCTCGCGAAGTGGCGGACCACCCCGGCGAGGCGTTCCTCGGTGTCCCGGCCGGTCCACGGCGGCGGCGAGAGGGGATCGGGCAGCAGCGGGGGGAAGTCCGCACGCCGCAGTACCAGGGACGCCAGTACCCAGGGCAGCGCCCACGCGTGCGTGTCGGTGGTGCGGTCCGGATCCAGTTCGCCCAGCACCGCCACGCACTCGGCGTAGGTCTGCGCGGCGCGCACCACCGGGTGGGCGGGCACCGACGCGGCCCGCGCCAGCCGTAACGCCTGTTCGGAGCCGACACGGCGCTCGGGGGAGCGCGAGGGGGAGTCCGCGGGCAGGTTCCGGGCGCGCTCGGCCAGTTCCGAGACGAACGCGGCGGTGATCGGCTGACCGGAGGTCCCGTCCACCGCGGTGGACACCAGCAGCTCCTCCAGGGCGGGGCCGCCGCCCAGAACCCGGACACGGCGGCGCGTCAGCTCCCGGCGCGCCGCCGCGCGCGCCTCCCGGGGCTGGTTCTGGCGGTGCTGTGCCCAGATCACCCGCAGCCGGTCGACGTCCATGAGCTCCTCGCGTACCAGGGCCGGGAGCCGGTCCAGGTCCGCACCGCAACGTAGGGTATCCACGCTGTCTCCGTAGCCAGCGGACAGTTGGCCAAAACCTGTCGGGGGACCCGAAACCGTGGCCGCTCCCGGACGCGGCCGCGTGTGAACCCCGGGGCCCGTGCGGACCAGGCGGACCCCGGCGTTCAGGGACGGTGGCCGTGCAGCAGCCGCATCGCCTTCTCCTTCTCGAAGTCCAGCGCGCGCGTGGGCGCGGCGGCGAGCCTGCCCAGCCGTTCCCCGTGCGCGCGCACCCGGGCCAGGACCTCGGGCTCGGCCAGGACGCGCAGGGCGAAGGCCAGCGCCGCGGGCGGGATGTCGAACTCGCGCTCCAACTCCAGGCCCACCGCGATCGTGCGCAGGTCCTCCTCGGTGAACCGGCGGTGGCGGTGGCCGCGCCCGGTCGGCTGCTCCTGGGTGCGGGGCAGCAGGCCCAGCCCCTCGCGGTAGCGGAGCATCCGGGCGGTGGTGCCCACCCGTTCGGCGGCGGTGGAGATCGGTACGGGACCGCCCGTGGAACGTTCGGGCGTGGTCGGGGCGTCGTCGAGGGCGGCCATGAACGCGACCCTAACCGAACTCCGCCACCGATGAGGGCAAACCTGACAATCGAATGTCAGCTTCGTGCCGTGGCCGGGCCGGCGGCCCTAGAATCGGGTGCGCCACGACCATCACGAGTGAGGAACGCATGGCTTTCGACTTCAAGGTCGCCGATCTCTCCCTGGCCTCCTTCGGGCGCGACGAGATCCGGCTCGCCGAGCACGAGATGCCCGGTCTCATGGCCACCCGCGCCGAGTACGGGGACAGCAAGCCGCTCCGCGGCGCCCGCATCATGGGTTCGCTGCACATGACCGTCCAGACCGCGGTCCTCATCGAGACCCTGGTCGCCCTGGGCGCCGAGGTGCGCTGGGTCAGCTGCAACATCTTCTCCACCCAGGACCACGCGGCCGCCGCGGTCGTCGTCGGTCCCGACGGCACCCCGGAGGACCCCAGGGGCGTGCCGGTCTTCGCCTGGAAGGGCGAGACCCTGGAGGAGTACTGGTGGTGCACCGAGCAGGCGCTGACCTGGCCGGGCGCCGAGGGTCCCAACATGATCCTGGACGACGGCGGCGACGCCACCATGCTCGTCCACAAGGGCGTCGAGTACGAGAAGGCGGGCGCGGTCCCCGACCCCGACAGCGCCGACAGCGAGGAGCTGAAGGTCGTGCTGCGCCTGCTCCGCGCCAGCCTCGACCGCGACGCCACCAAGTGGACCGAGATCGCCAAGGGCATCCAGGGCGTCACCGAGGAGACCACCACCGGCGTGCTGCGCCTGTACGAGATGCGCCGCGAGGGCACCCTGGAGTTCCCGGCGATCAACGTCAACGACTCGGTCACCAAGAGCAAGTTCGACAACAAGTACGGCATCCGCCACTCGCTGCCGGACGGCATCATGCGCGCCACCGACGTGCTCATCGGCGGCAAGGTCGCCGTGGTGTGCGGTTACGGCGACGTCGGCAAGGGAGCGGCCGAGGCCCTGCGCGGCCAGGGCGCCCGCGTGATCGTCACCGAGATCGACCCGATCAACGCCCTCCAGGCGGCCATGGACGGCTACCAGGTCACGCTCCTGGACGACGTCCTGGAGACCGGTGACATCTTCATCACCACCACCGGCAACTTCAACGTCATCATGGCCGACCAGATCGCCCGCATGAAGCACCAGGCGATCGTCGGCAACGTCGGCCACTTCGACAACGAGATCGACATGGCGGGCCTGGCGAGGATCCCCGGCATCACCAAGAAGGAGATCAAGCCGCAGGTCCACGAGTGGACCCTCCCCGACGGCAAGTCCGTCCTGGTGCTCTCCGAGGGCCGCCTGCTCAACCTGGGCAACGCCACCGGCCACCCCAGCTTCGTGATGTCCAACAGCTTCACCAACCAGGTCATCGCGCAGATCGAGCTGTTCACCAAGCCCGACGAGTACCCGACCGACGTGTACACGCTGCCCAAGATCCTCGACGAGAAGGTCGCCCGGCTGCACCTGGACGCGCTCGGCGTCAAGCTGACCCCGCTCACCAAGGAGCAGGCCGCCTACATCGGCGTGGACGTCGCGGGCCCGTACAAGCCCGACCACTACCGCTACTAGACGGTCCCTCCCCGGGGCTCCGTCCCCTCCGGGCGCCGACGGCTCTCCGTCCGCGCCCGGGCGGGGCCCGGTCCGGGGCTCCCACTCCACAAGGCATGACATGACGAATCCGGGTGGTACATGACACTCCCCCCGCACGAGGTGGCGGACCTCGACCTCGCGAGGGCCGGGGTCCGCCGCGTGGACTGGGCCGAGCGCTCCATGCCGGTGCTGCGCAGCGTGCGCGAGCGCTTCGCCGCCGAACGCCCCCTGGACGGACTGCGCGTGGCCTCGTGCCTGCACGTGACCGCCGAGACCGCCAACCTGCTGCGGGTCCTGCGCGCGGGCGGGGCACGGGTGTGGCTGGCGGCGTCCAACCCGTTGTCCACCCAGGACGACACCGCCGCCGCCCTGGTCGCCGAGTACGGGGTCTCGGTCCACGCGTGGGCCGGAATGGACCCGGCCGCCTATGACCGGAACCTGGTCACGGTCCTGGAGTCGCGCCCGCACCTGCTGCTCGACGACGGGTGCGACCTGGTCAACACGGTCCACCTGGCCCGCCCCGACCTGCTCGACGGGGTGCTGGGCGGCTGCGAGCAGACCACCACCGGCGTGATCCGCCTGCGCCGGATGAGCGCCGAGGGCGAGCTGCGGCTGCCCATGGTCGCGGTCAACGACACCGCCACCAAGCGCATGTTCGACAACCGGTACGGCACCGGTCAGTCCACCATCGACGGCATCCTGCGGGCCACCAACGCGATGCTCGCCGGACGCACCGTCGTGGTCGCCGGGTTCGGCTACTGCGGGCGGGGCCTGGCCGAGCGCGCGCGTGGCATGGGCGCCCGCGTGGTCGTCACCGAGGTCGACCCGGTCAAGGCCCTGGACGCGGTCATGCAGGGCTACACCGTCACCACCATGGACGAGGCGGCCTCCGAGGGGGACGTGTTCGTCACCGTCACCGGCAACCGCGACGTCGTCCGCGCCGAACACCTCGACCGCATGAGGGACGGCGCGATCCTGGCCAACTCGGGCCACTTCGACCTGGAGATCGACCTGAACGCCCTGGAGAGCCGGGCCGTGGAGGTCAACCGGGGCGTGCGCGAGCAGGCCGACGAGTACGTGTTCGCGGACGGGCGCCGCGTACTGCTGCTGGCGGAGGGGCGCCTGGTCAACCTGGGCGCCGCCGAGGGCCATCCGGCCGCGGTGATGGACATGTCGTTCGCCGTGCAGGCCCTGACCACGCGGTGGTTGGCCCTCCACGCGGCCGGTCTGGAACCGGGCGTGTTCGAGGTGCCCGCCGAGACCGACACCGAGGTGGCCCGGCTCGAACTGGCCGCCCTGGGGGTGCGCATCGACGCCCTGTCCCCCGAGCAGGAGGCCTACCTGAGCTCCTGGCACCTCTGACGGAGGACGTCAGGCCGGTGCGCCCGGAGTGCCCACCGCCCTTCGGGCTCACTGCTGGGGAGGAGCGCCGTACCACCGCTGCTGCGCACCACCGTGGGGACGGTCCTGCTGGGACTGCTGCGCGGCGGCCTCGTGGCGGCGGCGCCGCTCGGCGAGCACCGCGGACAGGAAGTAGGGCGGAGTGGTGCCGGGCGGCGGGGGCGGGCTGACCTGCGCGGCCACCGCGTTGGCCAGCCGGATGCCCATCTCGTGGCGGGTGTGCTCGGCCAGCTCCCCGTACCGGAGCACGTACTGTCGTGCCGCCGCCGCGTTCTCCGGGGACAGGCGCGACAGTTCGACGCCCGACGCCCAACCGGCCAGCTGCGGGGGCATCGGGATGACCTCCTCGCGGGGCCTGCCGCCGCGCTCCTCCACGACCATGGTCCCCGCGACGAAGTCGCCCACGCGGCGCCCGTCCCGGTTGATCATCGACGTGATCAGGGCGATCACGCCGCTCGTGGCCCAGATCTCCACGAACGCCGCCAGCGCCCTGCCCAGCGCCTGCCGGAACCTCTCCGGCGAGCCGTCGGTGCCGACCACGCGCAGACCCAGCGCCATCTTGCCCAGGGAGCGCCCGCGGGAGACGGTCTCGAAGACGGTCGGGTAGCCGACCAGGATCAGGATCGTGCTCGCCAGGGAGACGGCGGCGGTGAGCGCGGGGTCCAGCCCCCTGCCGATCCAGGTGACCAGGACGCCGAACGCGATCGTGGCGATGATCTGGACGAGGGCGTCGATGGCCAGGGCCGCGGCCCTGGTGGCGAAACCGGCCGGACGCAGGTCGAGGACCACCGCGTCACCCGTGACCAGCGGTGTCGCGCCGTAGACGTCGGCGCGTGCGTCGCCGTTGCCGGGATAGGACACCAGCACTCGCTCCCTCGGGCTGTCTGAAACCGTCATCCCGACATTACCCGGCACGTCGGGCGGGTGTTCGCGGAGTCCGAACCGAGCGCACGAACCGACCCCCGCGCGAAACGGTAGGGTCCCATGCGTGGATATCGACGTGTTCGCCGCGGTGCACGCCCCGGAGTGGAAACGGCTGGAAGAGCTGGCGCGCAGACGCCGTTCGCTGGACGGTGAGGAGATCGACGAACTCGTCGAGCTCTACCAGCGGGTGTCCACCCACCTGTCGGTGGTGCGCTCCTCGGGCCAGGACCCGGTGCTGGTGGGCAGGCTGTCGGCGCTGGTGGCGCGGGCCCGCTCGGCGGTGACCGGCGCGCACGCGTCCGCGTGGCGCGACGTCGGCGGGTTCTTCACCCGGGTGTTCCCCGGAGTGCTGTACCGGCTGCGGTGGTGGTGGATCGGTACCACCGCGGGCATGGTCGCGATCGCCGCGGTCACCGCCACCTGGATCGCGACCAGCCCCGACGTGCTGCACGCCCTGGGTACACCGGACTTCGTCGCGCAGTACGTCGACTACGAGTTCGCGAACTACTACATGGAGAACCCCCGGGGTTCGTTCGCCGCCCAGGTGTGGACCAACAACGCGTGGGTGTCGGCGCAGGCGATCATCTACGGGGTGGCCCTGGGGCTGCCGACCCTGGCGGTGCTGCTGCTCAACGCGGTCAACGTGGGCGTCGGGGCCGGGATCATGTTCGCCCACGGCCGGGGCGACGTGTTCCTCGGCCTGATCCTGCCGCACGGCATGCTGGAGCTGACCGCCGTCTTCATCGCGGGCGGGGTGGGCCTCAAGATCGGCTGGACGATCATCTCGCCCGGGGACCGCACCCGCATGCGTGCCCTGGGGGAGGAGGCGCGCGCGGCCATCGCGGTGGCCCTGGGGCTGGTGGTGGTGCTGTTCGTCTCCGGGCTCATCGAGGGGCTGGTGACCGGTAACGCGGCGGCCGGAGTCATCCCGATCCCGGTGGCGCTGGGCATCGGAGCGCTGGCGGAGGTGTTGTTCCTGGTCTACGTGTTCACGGTGGGGAGGAAGGCCTACCAGGAGGGCGAGACCGGAGACATCGAGAACGCCCCGGAGGCCGTGCCGGTGGCCTGAGGTCTCCGCCCCGGCCCGGCGCTTCTCCGTGGCATCATCCGGGATATGGAGACCGACACCCTCCGGTGGTTCAGGAGTTCCCACAGCGGCTTCGCATCCTACTGTCCGGAGGCCGCGTTCAGCCGCTCTGGCTGGTTCAAGAGCAGCCACAGCTCAGCGGAGAGCCACAACTGCCTGGAGGTGGCGTTCGAACGCACGGAGAACTGCGTGCGGGTGCGTGACTCCTTGGCGCCCCGGGCCGGGAACCTGGCGGTCAGCCGGGAAGAGTGGTCCTCTCTGATCCGGTCACTGAAGGCCGTGGTGGACTGACCCGTCCCGGGACGGTTGCCGGGGCAGCACGAGATCAGCGGTCGTGCGGGACCCCCTTACTTCAACAATAGGTCGGGAAGAGCCGCCGACGGCAGTCCCTCTCGACCCCTGTGGAAAACCCGGGGCCGTCAGCGATCCGGCTGCTCGCCCCGCGCGGCCCGGTCCCGCCATTCCCGGGTGCGCTCGGTGTCGGGGTGGTCCCTGCCCAGCGCCTGCTCACGTACCTTCAGGCAGGCCTCGAACCAGCCCCGGGCGGCTTCGGGGTCGCCGCTCTCGAAAGCGGCTCGCCCCAGGTAGTAGTCGGCCTGGGCGGTCAACGGGTGCCGTTCTCCCATGGTGCGCGCCCGGATCGTCCGTACCTCGTGGAACTCCCGTCCGGCGCTGACCGGGTCCCCCCTGCGCATCGCGGCGTATGCCAGGTTCTCCCACGCTGCCAGGGCTCTGGGGTCCTCCGGTCCGGACAGGTGGCGCCAGCGGTCGCGTACGGCACGGAACTCCTCCGACGCGGTGTCCCAATCCTCGCGCCGGATCGCTATCAGGGCGAGCTGGAACCGCGAGTCCAGGGTGTTCTCGTGGTCGGGTCCGTGGTGGGTCTCGTTGAGTTCGAGGAGGGCCAGGTACTCGGCCTCGGCTTCATCGACGAGCCCCTGGTTCAACCGGGCCTCGGCACGGTGGTGTCTCGCCCTGAGGGTGAGCGGGTGTGCGGGCCCGTAGCTCTCCTCAGCCGCTCCCCACAGTTGCGTGGCCTGTTCGTGGGCCCACTCCGTGAACCCCAGATGGATGAGCTGGCGATTGATCCGCCCGGAGTTCTCCATGAGCGATCGCACCAAGGATCCGGCGTTGGCGTCGATCGTCGGGAGACCATCCGGGCGGAGCTGTGTGCGCACCCCCAGGATGTTGATGTGTGCGCCCACCTCGACCAGGGGGTCGTGGTCCTGTTGCCAGGTGAGCAGCTCCTCCGCCTCCTCCAGCAGCGGAAGGTCGGCGGTGGTGAACCCGGCGCGGACCGTCTCCGAGACCAGCGGGTGGATGCGCAGGGCGGTCTCCCCGTTGGCCGTCACCACCGTGACCAGGCCCTGCACGACGAGGGAGTTCACGGCGCGCGCCAGCTCCGCCTCTTCCGTGAAGCCGAGGGGATCACCGCCCATCCTGGACACGGGCAGCCGACGCAGGGGGATCTCCCGGCCGTCCCCGCTGAGGACCGACAGCAGTCGCAGCAGCGGCACGGCCCCGGGCTCGCGCTCCTCCACCAGGCGCAGGGACAGCTCCCACACCCCCGACAGCAGCCTGCGCTCGACGTCGCCACCGGTGACGAAGGGCGCCGCCAACGCGTCCAGCGCGCCGATGCCCCCGCCCAGCCTGTCCAGCAGCGCGTGCGCGTCCGGGAACAGTACCCGGTGCGTGGCCAGGATGCGCCCGGCCAGCGACAGCGCCAGCGGCACCCCGCCCAGCCTCCCGGCCAGCTCCTCCGCGCCCGCGAGCTCAGCGACCACGCCCGTTCCCGCGTGATCGGCCAGGGCCTCGGCCGCCGCCGGGCCCTCCAGCTCTCCGATCCGGTGCACCCGCGCGGGCGCCCACTGCGCGGTGTCGTCCACCCGGCTGGTCACCAGCACGAACCCGCCCGGACTCGCCCGCATCCACCCCAGCTGGTCCCCGGGCCGGTTCTCCGGGTCCAGCTCCTCGGGCCGGTCGGCGTTGTCGATCACCAGCAGCCACGGCCGGGGAGCGGCGTCCAGGTGCCGCCACACCCACCGCGCCGCCTGGTGCCGCGTGCCCTTGACCTGCTCGGCCTCCTGACGGGAGCCGCCCAGCTCCACCGCGGCCTCGACCATGCTCGACGCCACGCTCCCGGGCCGCACCCAGAACACCGTCCACCCGTCGCGCCGCGCCCGCTCGGCCAGCGCCGCCGCCACCGTGGTCTTGCCGAACCCGCCCGGCCCGGTCAGCACGTACGGAACCGGCGCACCGGCCTCCATCGCCCCGCTGAGGGCCTCCAGGAGCTCCTCACGGCCGCGCACGGCGGTCGCCAGCCGGGGCGGGTCCAGGGACACGTCCGCGGGCGGGGGAGGCGCCGCCGGGGGCGCGTGGAGGGTCACGCCGCCGTGGATGTCGCGCACCTGGAGCAGCTGGCCGTGGACGGCACCGGAGGAGGTGTTGTCATGGGCGTCGGGGGGAGGGGCCATGTCCCCATACTGCACGACCGCGACGCCCCGCTGCCGAGGGAGGCCGGGGCCGTCCCGCCCACGGGACGGCCCCGGCCGCGTTCCTACAGCCGTCCCTGCGCCTTGAGGTTGATGTAGGCGTCCGCCAGCGCGGGCGCGATGTGCTCGGGGTCGGCGTCGACCACCTCCACACCCATCCGGCGCAGCTCGGCGGTCACCCGACGCCGTTCGCCCAGCGTCCGCTCCGCCGCGGCGGCCCGGTACAGCGCGTCCGCGCTGCCCCGCTCGGCGGCCATCCGGTCCACCGCCGGGTCGTTGACCGCCGCGACCATCAACAGGTGCCGGGAGGTCAGCGCGGGCAGCTTCGGCAGGAGCCCCTCCTCCAACGCGGTCGCGTTCAGATCGGTCAGCAGCACCACCAGCCGCCGGGCCCGCCCCTGCGTGCCCAGGATGGTCCCCACCAGCCCCGCCGGGTCGGACTCCACCAGCTCCGCCTCCAGCGGCGCCATGGCCTCCACGATCCGGTTCACCTGGCTGCCCTTGCCCGACGACCGCACCTGCGCGCGCGTGCGCCGGTCGTAGGCCATGAAGTCCACCCGGTCGCCCGCCCTGCCCGCCAGCGCGGCCAGCAGCAGGGCGGCGTCCATGGCGTGGTCCAGCCGCGGGGTGTCGCCCACCCGCCCGGCCGACGTGCGCCCGGTGTCCAGCACGATGAGGATGCGCCGGTCCCGTTCGGGCCGCCACGTCCGCACCACCACACCGTCGCCCCGCGCGGTGGCCCGCCAGTCGATCGACCGAACGTCGTCGCCGGGCACGTAGTCGCGCAGGGAGTCGAACTCGCTGCCCTGCCCGCGCACCATCGCCGTGTGCTGGCCCTCCAGCTCACGCAGCCGCGACAGCTTGCCCGGCAGGTGGCGCCTGCTGTGGAAGGGCGGCAGCGTGCGCACGGTCCACGGAGCGGGCAGCGTCCGCTGCCTGCCCGCCAGACCCATCGGCCCCACGCTGCGCACGGTCACCCCGGCGGCACGTGCGTCGCCACGCCGGGTCGGGGTCAGCGCGGTCGTCACCCGCCGCCGCTCCCCGGCCGGTACCCGCAGCGGCTGACCGCGCGGCACGGCGTGCGCGCTCGGCGGCCACGCGTCGCGCACCGATCCCCGCAGGCGCCGCCGCGTGGGGTTGGTGACGGTCACGTACACCGTCGCCGAGTCGCCCAGGCGCAGCGACGTGTCGCCGTCCCGGGACAGGCGCATCGCCTTCGGGCTCGCCGCCAACACGATGTCCAGGGCGAGCAGCAGCACCAGCACGGTCAGGGCGACCGCGGTCGCCTCCGCGCCGACCAGGCCGGAGAGCGCCACCGCGACCGTCGCGACCAGGGCCAGCAGTACCGCCCGGCCGGTGACCACCATCAGCGCGGCACCGGGACGGAGGCGAGCACACCGTCCAGGATTCCGTCGGTGGTGGCCCCCTCCAGCTCGGCCTCGGGGCGCAGCCCGATCCGGTGCCGAAGCGTGCCCTTGGCCAGCGCCTTCACGTCATCGGGGGTGACGTAGTCGCGGCCCGACAGCCACGCCCACGCCCGGCTGGTGCGCAGCAGCGCCGTCGCACCGCGCGGAGAGGCGCCCAGCTGGAGGGACGGCGACTGCCGTGTGGCCCGGCACAGGTCCACGATGTAACCGAGGACCTCGGGGGCCACCCGCACCCCCTCCGCGGCCAGCCGCGCGGCGTGCAGCTCGGCGGCGCCCGCCACCGCGGTCACCCCGGCCGCCTCCAGGTCACCCGGGTCGAAACCGTCCGCGTGGCGTCCCAGCATCTCCACCTCGGCCGCGCGCTCGGGCAGCGGGATGGTCACCTTGAGCAGGAACCGGTCCAGCTGCGCCTCGGGCAGCGGGTAGGTGCCCTCGTACTCCACCGGGTTCTGGGTGGCGGCCACCATGAAGGGGTCGGGCAGCGCGGTCGGCCTGCCCTCCACGGTCACCTGGCGCTCCTCCATGGCCTCCAACAGCGACGCCTGGGTCTTGGGCGGGGTCCGGTTGATCTCGTCCGCGAGCAGCAGGTTGGTGAAGACCGGCCCCTCCATGAACTCGAACTTCGCGGTGTGCTGGTCGTAGACCAGCGAACCGGTCACGTCACCCGGCATCAGGTCCGGGGTGAACTGCACCCGCTTGTGGTCCAGGGACAGCGCCGCCGACACCGTGCGCACCAGCAGTGTCTTGGCGACACCGGGCACGCCCTCCATCAGCACGTGGCCACGGCACAGCAGCGCCACGACCATCGCGGTCACCGTCTCGTCCTGGCCCACGACCGCCTTGGCCACCTCGCGGCGCAGGGCGACCAACGCCGCGCGCGCCTCGTCGGCTGATGGCAGTGCCTCGGGTGTGAAGGCGCTCACGTGCCGTCTACCTCTCTCGATACCTCAGTGGTCGTTCGCTGGTCCGCGCGGACCCGGTTCACCGGAGCCTCCGGGCGCGCTCGTCGAGTTCGTCGGCGAGCTTCACCAGCATGTCGTCGTTGCCCGCGTACGGGTCGGGGGGCTCAGGGTAGAGCAGACTCCGCAGGTGGGCGGGGTCGTCACCGGTCCGCTCCGCGACGGTCGCCACGACCGCTCCGGGCACGGCGTCCGCACTCAGCCCCAGTTTGGGCGTGACCCTGTCCAGGAACCCGGCGCGCAGTGCGGTCGCCGCCCGGTCCCGGGCCTTGCGCGACTGGTACAGCCCCGCACGGCCCTCGGTGGTCTCCGAGGCACGCACCGCCACGGGCAGCGACTCGGGCACCAGGGCGCCCATCCGGCGCCCCCGCCACAGGGCCAGAAGCGCCAGCATGGCCACCAGCGGAACCAGCGACCAGCGCAGGCCCAGCGGCAGCAGCTCCCAGAGCCCGGAGCTCCCCTCCTGCTGGGGCGGGTCCGGCCGCAGCCACACCACGTCCTCGGCGGCCAGGAGGTTCAGCGCCAGAGCCGCGTTGCCCCCGGAGTCGAGTTCGGCGTTGGTCAGCGGTCCGCCGGTGCCCAGCACGGTGGTGGTCGTCCCGTCGTCGTGCCGCACCCGGACCAGGGCGTCGCCGCTGCCGCCGGGGTAGCAGCCCACGGCGTCGACGCCGGAGCCCGCCGTGTACAGTTCGCCGCCGACGTAGGCCTCGCCCGCGGCCTCGGCGGCGGACAGGTCGCATTCGGGGGAGTAGGCGACGTCCGGCTCGGGGAACCCCTCGGGTTCCTCCCGGCCGGTCATCTCGACGCCCGGTACGAACGCCTCCAGCGACGGCGTGGACGGCCGCACCAGGACGGTGTCCACGTCGAGCGCCGCGAGGGACTCCAGCTCCTCGGGCAGCAGGCGGTGGTCCAGGAAGACCACCAGCACGGTGTCGTCCCCCGCCTCGGACACGGCCTCCTCGGCGGCGGGGGAGGAGCGCACCACGTGTACGTCGCGGTCCTCCTCCAGCACGTTCACGAGGGCACGCGTGCCGTCCGGGGAGATGGAGCCAGGCTCCAGATGGCCGGTGGGGAACTGCTCCGTGCCGAGTGACAGCAGCACCACCACCGTGACGAACGCGGTGATCAGGGCGGCCGGGACCCGGACCGAGCGCCACGCGCGAAGGGCGCGCGAACCCTCCTTCGGCGGCGTGCGGTGGGGCGCGGAGTCCCGGGGCGGCGCCGGGGGAGCGGCGGCGGTCATCCCCCCACCTCCTCGGCGGGACGGGCGGCGCGCAGCCGGGTGTCCAGTTCGCGCAGGATCCGGGCGGAGTCGGCGGTCGCCTCGCGGTCGCCGTACACCACGTCGTTGAAGACCCGGGCGCCCTCACGCAGCCCCTCGGCCTCTCCAGGGAGCACGGTCGAGGCCTCCGCGGCCAGCTCTGTCGCGGTGCGCCCCGCGCGCGGCGTGATGATCGCCCGGTCCTCCAGGTCCACGCTGACGGCCCTCAGCCTCTCGGTGACGGCGGCGGCGAACTCGCCCGCGGCCTCGTGCCGGTCGGCGGCGGCGCGGTGGTCGGTGGCGGACAGCGGCGTGCCCTCGTGCACGGGCGCACCGGCCGCGCGGCTCCGGGACGGTCGCAGCCAGACGATCAGCCAGACCACCAGGACCGCGACGATCACCAGCAGCGGTCCCAGGACGACCCAGCCGCTGAGGGCGTCCGGCGCGTTGGCCGTGAGTTCAGCGAGGAGTTCCTGGAGCCAGGTGAGGACGCGGTCGAGCAGGGAGGGCTCCTGGCTCCCGTAGAGGGGGTCGCTCAGTTCCTCGACGGCCCGTCTGCGCCCCTCGTCCTGGGTCACCTCGCCGACGGCCGCCAGGTGTGCGCTCACGTCCGCGGCTCCGGCAGGTAGATCTCCGGTCCCGCCTCGTGGCCCGCCTGGGCGGCCTCGTGCAGCCTCAGGTCGAGGCCCTCACGCCGCATCCTCAGGTCCACGTAGAGCAGCGTGGTCACGCCCACGGTGAAGGGGGCGGTGATCGCCGAGGCCAGGACAGTGCCTATGTAGATGATGGCCCCCGCCACGACGGCGGCCCAGACCGCTCCGGGGGCGAGGACGGTGGGGATGACCGAGAGGACGCTGAAGGGCGTGCTCAGCAGGCCGCTGACGAAGCTCATGAGGACGGTCGCCAGCAACGCGATGCCGAAGATCCGCCACCAACTGCCCTGGGTGAGGCGCCAGGAACGGGCCAGGGCCGCGCCCGGACCGAGGCGTTCGAGCACCACGATCGGCATGGCGAAGTAGATGCGGACGTAGATCCAGGCGCTCAGTACGAGGCCGCCGCCGAATCCCAGCACCACGGAGGCGATGGCGATGATCGTTCCGACGACCTGGTCGGCCGAGACGGCCACGAAGATGCCGACGAACAGGCCGACGAGCCCGATCACCATGATGACCAGGGTGAGGCCGAAGAAGATCAGCAGTTGCAGCAGAGCCAGGCCGATGACGGCCCCGATCCGTTCCCTGACGATGGCCCAGGCCTGCGACGGGCTGAGCTTGCGGCCCAGGGCGGCCATGCCGACCACGGCGGTGAGCAGGCCGGTGACGAGGATGATCCCGGCCTGGGAGAGGAGTCCGCCGCCGTAGAGGGCGATGAGCGACCAGGCGCTGAACGGCAGTGGGTCGCTGGCGTTGATGCTCGCCGGATCTGTCGCCACCTGGTCGAGGAACGTCCCGTAGTCGGACATGTATCCGCTGAAGCCGATCGAGCTGACGATGCTCGCGATCGCCATGACGATCAGTGAGAGCCCGACGGTGGTCTTCGGGTTGTGGCGGATGAGGCTGAACGCGCCGTTGAGGATGTCCCCGAGCGTCATCGGCCGGAGCGAGACGACACCGGGTTTGGGCGCGCGCGGCCCACCGGGCGGCATCGGAGCTCCGTAGCCCGGTTGTCCGCCGTACGGGGGCTGCTGGCCGTGTCCGGGAGGGGGACCCGGGGGAGTGCCGTACCCGGGCTGCCGCCACTGCGCCTGCTGGCCGTACCCGGCGTCCGGCTGCTCCGGGGGCCGCGGCCCGTAGCCCGCTCCGGGCGGCTGCTGCCCGTGCTGCTGGGGATCCTGCCCTGGAGGCGCGAAACCCGGCTGCCCCTGCTCGGGCGGCGCGAACTCCGGCCGTCCTCCGGTCGGTGCGGCGGGGGCGGACGGGTCCTGTCCGGACCGGTCCCGCTCTGACGGATTCTGGCCGGGCGCGGCCCAGCCGCCGGACTCGGGCGGGGGACCGGCCTCGGGAGTCCCACCGTTGTCCGGCTCCCCCGGGGAATTCCCCGACGTGTCCCGGTGGTTGTCCTCCTGGGTCATCTGCCACGCCCTCCATGGGGTTCGGTTACGCTGCGCGAGCGGGCTCACGCGATTCCCGTCGCCTGGTAAACCAACCTACCCGCCGGTTCCACCGCTGCCCGCGCCGTTCGAGGGTATGCAGGGGCAACCGACCCACTTCATTCCTTTTGTATGCTTTCTGTTACCAACGGGCCAAGTCGTGAAGGTTCGCGGGCCAGCTCAGCAGGGCCGACGCGCTGGTAGCCGAAAAGGCCCAGAGGCCGAAAAACACCGACCACACTCCCCGCCCCGCCCGAAGCTGGCAAGGTGGGGAGGACAAGCAGTTTTCCGCGTCTTGGCGCACCGAACGTTTATGCCGCCTGAGTGTTTCCAGAGAGAGGAGTAGGCGCCGCCGTACCCGCCCGCGCGGGTCCGACGCCCGGCGCCGGACACACCGATGAAGGGACGTGTACTGGTCGTCGACGACGACCTCGCCCTCGCCGAGATGCTCGGCATCGTGCTTCGGGGTGAGGGGTTCGAGCCCTCGTTCGTGCATGACGGGGACAAGGCACTGGAGGCCTTCCGAGAGACCAAGCCCGACCTGGTCCTCCTCGACCTGATGCTGCCCGGAGCCGACGGAATCGACGTGTGCCGTCAGATCCGCGCCGAGTCCGGCGTGCCCATCGTGATGCTCACGGCCAAGAGCGACACCATCGACGTCGTCCTGGGACTGGAGTCCGGCGCCGACGACTACATCGTCAAGCCCTTCAAGCCCAAGGAGCTCGTGGCCCGCGTCCGCGTGCGGCTGCGCCGCACCGAGGAGCCCGCGCCCGAGGTCCTCCAGATCGGGGACATCACCATCGACGTCGCCGGGCACGCCGTGCGCCGCGACGGCGAGCAGATCAGCCTCACCCCGCTGGAGTTCGACCTGCTGGTCGCCCTGGCCCGCAAGCCGCGCCAGGTCTTCACCCGCGAGGTCCTGCTGGAGCAGGTCTGGGGTTACCGGCACGCCGCCGACACCCGCCTGGTCAACGTCCACGTGCAGCGCCTGCGCGCCAAGATCGAGAAGGACCCGGAACACCCCGAGGTCGTCGTGACCGTCCGCGGCGTCGGCTACAAGGCCGGTACCGCCTGATTCCGTCGAGTCGCACATGACCGCAGCCACACCCGAGGAGGACCGGAAGGCCGCCTCCGAAACGGAGGGGCCGTCCTCCGGGCTTCCCGGAAACGCGAGGCGCTGGCGCGACGGCGGCACGGGGTTCACCCGTGCCTACCTGCTCGCCCAGCGCGCCGCCCGTGCCCTGGTGCGCGGCGTCCACACCAACTGGCGCCGCTCCCTGCACCTGCGCGTCATCTCCACCACCCTGGTGCTGTCACTGGTGGTGATGCTGGGCCTGGGATACGTGCTCATCTCCCAGGTCCGCAGCGGCCTGCTCGACGCCAAGATCACCACGGCCGTCACCGACCACCGCGCCGGGCTCAACTACGCGGTCGTCGAACTCCAGGAGAACCAGGCGGGCGACCGCAACCGCCTCCTGTCCAACCTCGCCAGCGAACTCACCAGCCGCAGCGGCGACACCGGTCTGTACAGCGTGGTCATCCTGCCCTCGGTGGGCGGTGAGGTCGGCTGGGCCACCGGTGGGGGCAAGGTCCCCAAGCGGCTCAGCGACCAGGTCAGCCAGGCCGAGGTGGAGGACCAGCAGTACCACACGTACACGCGCATCACGACAGAGCAGGGCGAGCAGCCCGCACTGGTGGTCGGCGCCCAGCTCACGCACGCCTACGAGCTGTACTACGTCTTCCCCCTCCAGCACGAGCAGGAGATCCTGGACCTGGTCCAGAGCACGGTCATCCTGGTGGGCGTGCTGCTGGTCATCCTCCTCGGGCTGATCGCGTTCGTCGTCACCCGGCAGGTGGTCAGCCCGGTCAGGTCGGCGGCCCAGTCCGCCGAGCGGCTGTCCTCGGGCGACCTCAGCGAGCGCATGACCGTCCAGGGGGAGGACGACCTCGCCCGGCTGGCCCTGTCCTTCAACGACATGGCGGGCAACCTCCAGGAGAAGATCCAGGAACTGGAGGAGCTGTCCAAGCTCCAGCGGCAGTTCGTCTCCGACGTCTCCCACGAGCTGCGCACGCCGCTCACCACCATCAAGATGGCCGGTGACGTGCTCTTCGACGACCGCGAGGAGTTCGACCCCACCACACGCCGCTCGGTGGAGCTGTTGCAGAGCCAGGTGGACCGGTTCGAGGAGCTGCTCGGGGACCTGCTGGAGATCAGCCGCCACGACGCCGGGGCGGCCACCCTGGGCACCGAGTCGCTGGACATCCGCGACGCGGTGATGAAGGCCGTCGGCGACGCCGAGCAGATCGCCGAGCGGCGCGGCATCAAGGTCGTGCTGCGCCTGCCCACCGAGCCCTGCACCGCCGAGTACGACTCCCGCCGGATCAACCGCATCCTGCGCAACCTGGTGGTCAACGCCATCGAGCACAGCGAGGGCCGCGACGTGGTGGTCACCGCCGCGTGCGACCGCGACGCGGTCGCCGTGGCCGTGCGCGACTACGGTGTGGGCCTCAAGGAGGGCGAGGAGCACCTGTGCTTCGACCGCTTCTGGCGCGCCGACCCGGCCCGGGTGCGCACCACCGGCGGTACCGGCCTCGGGCTGTCCATCGCCAAGGAGGACGCCACCCTGCACGGAGGTTGGCTCCAGGCGTGGGGCCAGCCCGGCCAGGGTTCCCAGTTCCGACTGTCCCTCCCGCGCCGCTCCGGCAGTGAGCTGCGCGGCTCCCCCCTGCCACTGGTGCCGACGGAGTTCGCGCTGGGACGCACCTACAACGCCTTCTCCGACAAGGGCGAGGGCGGCAACGGGGCCGCGCGCGCGGAGAGGGTCTCCGCCAGGGGCGGTGCCACGGAGTCCGCCGAGGAGGACACCGCGACCGGAGAACAGCGCGAGGGTGAGGAGAAGCTGGCATGAGCGCACCGCACCGTTTCGGCCGTGGCACGCGCGCCCTCCTGGCCGCGGCCCTGGTGTGCGTGTCCCTGGCGGCCTGCGCGTCCGTCCCCACGACGGGGCCGATCGTGGCCAGCGACGGCAACGGCTCCGAGGAGGACCCCTACGACGGCTACGTGCGCCTGCTGCCCGCGGGTCCCCAGGAGGGCGTGGGCCCGGAGGGGCTGGTGAGCGGCTTCCTCCAGGACGTGGGCAGCTTCGAGCAGGACTACGAGGCCGCCCGCAGCTACATGCTGCCCCAGACGGACGAGGCGTGGTCCCCCGACGGCACGGTCAGGATCTTCCCGAGCCACGACACGGTCGCCCTGGAGACCGAGATCAGCGACGACGGGCTCACGGCCACCGTCCGGATGCGCAGTTCGCTGGTGGCCACGATCGACGAGGACGGCAGGTACGTCCCCGGCGACTCCGGTCGGTTGCTCAACGAGACCTTCGTCCTGGCCAGGGAGGGCGGCGACCCCGAGGGCGAGTGGCGCATCCAGAGCCTTCCCGACGAGCTCGTCCTCAGCCAGCTCGACGTGGAGCGCACCCACCGGCCGTTCAACCTGTACTACTTCAACCCGGCGGAGAGCTCCCTGGTCCCGGACCCGGTCTACCTGCCGGTGAGCAACGAGGACCTGTCCAAACGCCTGCTGAACAGGCTCATCGAGGGTCCCAGCGACTGGCTGGACCCCGCGGTCCACTCCTCCTTCTCCGAGGAGGCGGACCCCGAGGTGGAGGTGGACGAGGACCGGGTGACCGTCAGCGTGACCGGTACCGGGGAGGCCGACGAGTTCGGCATGGGCGCGCAGATCGCCTGGACCCTGCGCCAGCTGCCGGAGATCCAGGAGTTCACCCTCCAGGTGAACGACACGGAGGTGGACTTCCCCGGGGCCGAGGGCGAGAGCGCCGACCGGCCGCGGCCGGGCAGCACCTACTGGTCCGACGTGAGCCCCGGCGCCTCCCCGGCCGACGTCAACGTCTACTACTCGCACGAGGGCCAGCTGTGGTCGGCCTCGGACTGGGACAACGAGACCTTCGGCGCGGGCGAGCCGGTCCCCGGCCCCCTGGGCGCGGGCGAGGTGCCGCTGGAACGGTTCGCGGTGTCCCTGGACGAGCGGACCATCGCCGGGATCACCACGGGCGGCGCGGAGGTCGTCACGAGCCAGGCCACGTCGGGCGCCGCGGTCCAACAGGTCCTGACGGACGGGGTCTTCACCGACCTGTCCTGGGACGTCGACGGCGACCTGTGGGTGGTCGAGGAGCTCCGCGAGGAGGACGACGCCGAGGACGAGGAGTCCGAGGAGGACGCCGACGGCGAGAGTCCGAACCTCAACGGTCCGCCCCCGTCCTCGGGGCCCACCGCCCTGTGGCTGCTGCGTGACGGACACGAGGTGGTCCGGGTGGACGTGTCCGGGCTGCGTGGCAGCCCGCTGGCGCAGTTCCAGATCTCCCGGGACGGCACCCGCGCCGCGGTGGTGACCGAGGTGGACGGGCGGCGTTCGCTCCAGGTGGGCCGTGTGGTGGAGAACGGTGAGGGGCAGGTCTCCGTGGAGTCGTTCGTCCCCCTGGCCAGCGAGCTGGAGGACGTCACCGACGTCTCCTGGCGCTCGGGCGACCAGCTGGTCGTGCTCGGCAGCCGCGAGGGGGGAACGAGCCAGGCACTCCTGGTGTCGTTGGTCGGCGGCACGCCGCCCGCCAGCGCGGGGACCCCGGTCGCGAGCATGGTGAGCGTCTCGGGCGCCCCCGGACAGCCACTGGTCGCCGGTTCCGACGACGGCAACATCTGGGTCTCCAGCGACCCGCTCAACTGGCAGAACGTGGTGGAGGGCGGCTCGCCCGCGTTCCCGGGCTAGCTCCCCCGCCGGGGCCCGGCCACCGACCGCGTTCGGGGCCACGCGCGATGGCCGGGCCACGGGCGTTGACGGGGTCCCGGGGTCGTCCACAGGTCCGGGAAGGGGCTGGCGGCGGCTGGCCCGGGCACTGATGCTGGACGTATGGATGATCGGACACACCTCGCGGACGTGTTGCGAGGGGTACTCGGCGCGCTGCTCGACCTGCTCCTCCCGCAGCCCTGCGCGGGGTGTGAGGGCCCCTCGGGGCCGCTGTGTACGGACTGCCTCACCGCGCTGTGGTGTCGTCCCCACCGGTGCGCGCCGCGTCCTGGCTGTCCGCCCGTCTGGGCGGCCGGTCCCTACGCCGGGCGCCACCGCGGGATCCTGCTCGCCTACAAGGAGGGCGGTGCGGACGCCCTGGCGGCGCCCCTGGGCGGTCGGCTGGCCGCCGCCTACACCGCGTCGGGCCTGGCCTCCCCGGACACCCTGCTCGTCCCCGTGCCCGGACGCGGACCGCCGCGTGATCCCCGGGCGCCGGTCACCCGGCTGGCACGCGCCTGTCTGGCGGAGGCGGGCGGCGCGAACGCCGGAAGGGTGGCGCCGCTGCTGCGCTACCGGGGGCGCCCCCGGCGCCAGGCCGGTCTGGGACGCGCCGCACGCCTGGCCAACCGGACGGGTGTCCTCGTCGCCGACCGCGCGCCCGCGGGGGTTCCCGGCACGGCGCGCGGAGCGGCGGTCGTGGTGGACGACGTCCTCACCACGGGAGCCACGGTGGCCGAGGCGACCCGGGCGCTGAGGGCCGGTGGGTTCGGGGTGGCGGGCGCGATCGTCCTCCTGGAGAGCCTTTCCGGAGGCGCCGCCACCCGGACGGCCGGTACCGGGGCGGCGGGTGCCGGACCACCGCGCATCAGGGTGCCGAGCCGGGCAAGAAGGTTTTACGAACCCTCCTGAACAGGCGAAAAGTCCACGTGCGCAAGGATTTGCGACTGTTACCAACGAGTTGGGAAGGTGGTCGCCACCTGACATCCTCGCCGGGACAGGTTACGGTCACGGTATGGCACCCGTCCGGGTCCGTGGTTGCGTCGGAGATTGTGAGCCCCCGGGAACACCGGGGCGCCGCTCCGGCAAGCCGATGCCAGGCGCAGGCGAAACGGCCCACGTAAGGCGACTTTTCGTCGACCGATCACGGTGCGCCTTAGAGGTAAGTCCTGCCCCGCGGAGGGTCCAGATGTCCCTCATGACAGGGAGAAGAGCAGTAGTCGCGGACAAGAGCGGCGACACTCTCAGCAGGCGGATGTGGGGACGAAGACCAGGTCGGCCGGACGGGTGGCATCCCATCGCCCGGGGGTCCGCCAACGGCGGACTCCCGGAGACGGCTCCCTCACACCCCGCCCGTGGGGGCCGCCACACCGCGGTCCCGAGCGGCCGGTGGGTGCCCGAGGGATGCCTTGTCCCCATCGTTCCCGACGTCCTTTCCCCCAGTTCGGCGGCTGTCGGCAATCGTGCCCGTGGGGCGCGTGATGACACCGCTGCTGGTGGGTATACGCATCTCCAACCGAGCCGTGCCTCCGACAGGACGGGGGCACCAGCGGAAGGGGGCTAGCGCGCGACACCCCTTCCGCCCCCCTGGCGGCGGAAGGGACGCAGAGCCAGCCTGGCCGTCGCCTTCACGACGGCCACGCGATGAAGGGGGTCCTATGGACATCATCGTCAAGGGTCGACGCACCGGTGTGAGTGACAAGTTCCGACAGCACGTCGACGACAAGCTCGGCAGGCTCTCCAAGTGGGAGAAGAAGGGCATGACCGTCGACGTGGAGGTGTCCAGAGAGCGCAACCCCAAGCTCGCCGACGTCTGCGAGCGGGTTGAGCTGACCATCCGGACCAACGGCCCGGTCATCCGCAGCGAGGCCGCCTCCTCCGACCGGTACGGCGCCCTCGACATGGCGGTCGACAAGATCGAGGCCCGTCTCCGTAAGGCCGCGGACCGCCGTAAGGTCCACCGCGGCAACCACGCTCCCGTCTCCGTCTCGGCCGCGACCGCCGACCTCCCCGGAGACCTGCCCCCGGTCGCCACCGCCACGCAGGCTCCCCCGGCCCAGCGCAGCGGAGAGGAGGTGAGCGGCGGCCCCGAGACGGTTGAGAGGTTCTCCGACGAGTTCGTCGAGCTCGACACGCAAGGGGACGTCCCCGTCATCGTCAGGGAGAAGTTCCACAGGGCCAAGCCCATGAGCATCGACCAGGCGCTGATGGAGATGGAACTCGTGGGCCACGACTTCTACCTCTTCCACGACGAGGTCAAGGACGCCCCGAGCGTCGTCTACCGGCGCAAGGGCTTCAACTACGGAGTCCTCCGGCTCGTCGACTAGGTTCCGTTCCCCGCACGGACGGCCGCCGGGACGGGGCGTCGCCGACGGCGCGTGTGGGACCCGGGCCTCCTCCCCGCGCCCGGGACGCCCCGGAGGCGCCCCTCCCCGGGCTCCCGGGTCGGGGCCGACCACGTCCCGGGCCCCGTCGCACACGCGGCGGGAGCCGTGTCCCGGCGGTTTCGCGGGCCCTCTCCCACAGGCACGCCCCTCCGTCCGGCCACCACGGGCACGACGCTGCGGCGGGTCCCACGNGCCCTCCGCCGATGTGCGTCCCCGGCGGGCCCTCCGAGGCCCGCGTCTACCCGGGCCGCTTCTTGGGGCTCTCGGTCTTGATCCGGTGCAGCGGGGTGCCGTGCGGCTCCTCCGACTCCAACCGCGGCGAGTCGAGGACGACGTCGCTCATCATGTCGAAGACCAGGGCCACCACGGCCGCCGTCACCAGGAGGACGCCGCCGATCACCAGGAGCACCACGGACATCCCCATGGCGACGCCGACGCCGCCCACGATGAACCCCGCGCAGGCCAGCAGTACCGCCACCCAGGAGGAGAGACGCCCCCGGTGGTTGTTGGTGGGCGCGATGCTGCCGCCCTGGCGTTGGAACCCCCGGATGCGGCCGAAGCGCCTCTCGTCATCCAGGTCCGGACGATGCCGCTCCCACGCCAGACCCGGGTCATCCTTGTCGTTCGACTGCGGAGTGGTGTGCCTTCTGCGCGAGATCATGTCGTCGAACACCTCGACCGGGGTGCGTGGAGCCGGTGTTGTCTGCTGATTGGTCTCGGTCGCCCCTGTCGTCTCGTGAGCTCCTGTGGTCTCATCAGTTCCAAGGGCCTCAGCGGACTCAGGGTCCTTCTTGTGTTTGTGTGCTCGCATGGTGATCCCCCCTGGGAACACGTCGCGTTCGGCGGTCAGCACCCGCCAGGTCACGGTGTGACCTCCTACGAAGTGCCTACCCAGGAAACCGGGGAGCCATCAGCGGACGCGGGAGGAGGGGGCGTCGGCGTCCGTGCCGTCCGCGTTCGGCCGGGCATTCGTCCGGTACCGGGTTCCCCGGGGCGTCGGGATATCCGAAAAGTTCTCCACCCCCGTCACAGGCCGTGTGACATGCGGGAACATATCGCCTGGTTTTATTCGTTGCGCAGGGGGAAACGTGCGGGCGGACCCCTCTTCCGAGAGGGCGGGCGTATGGTTCGTGTCCTCTAGGATGTAGGCCCGAGGGCCCGGGAACCCCGCCGTCCTCCGCGGCCACGGGAAAGCGGTCAGCGGGCCTAGATCTGATCTCCACATGTGTGGAGCCAACCGCGATCTGCGAGGAGCGCATAGGAAGTGCCAGGGATACTCAGCAAGCTCCTGCGCGCGGGTGAGGGAAAGATCCTGCGCCGGCTCAACAAGTTGAAGGACCAGGTCAACTCGCTCGAGGAAGACTACGTCGAACTCACCGACGAGGAGCTGCGCGACCTCACCCAGGAGTACAGGGAACGTTACGAGGACGGTGAGTCCCTGGACGACCTGCTGCCCGAGGCCTTCGCGACCGTCCGCGAGGCGGCCAAGCGCACCCTGGGCCAGCGTCACTTCGACGTCCAGATCATGGGCGGCGCCGCGCTCCACCTCGGCAACATCGCCGAGATGAAGACCGGTGAGGGCAAGACCCTGACCGGTACCCTCGCGGTCTACCTCAACGCGCTCGCGGGCAAGGGCGTCCACGTCATCACGACCAACGACTACCTGGCCAGGCGCGACGCCCAGAACATGGGCCGCGTCTACCAGTTCCTCGGCCTCGAGGTCGGCGTCATCGGCCCGCAGATGACCGCGGCGGACCGCCGCAAGGCCTACCAGGCCGACATCACCTACGGGACGAACAACGAGTTCGGCTTCGACTACCTGCGCGACAACATGGCGCTCTCGCTCAAGGACACCGTCCAGCGCGGGCACTTCTTCGCCCTGGTCGACGAGGTCGACTCCATCCTCATCGACGAGGCCCGTACCCCGCTGATCATCAGCGGCCCCTCCGAGCAGAACTCCCGCTGGTACTCCGAGTTCGCCAAGATCGCTCCGCGCCTCAAGCGCGAGGAGGACTACGAGGTCGACGAGAAGAAGCGCACCGTCGGCATCACCGAGTCCGGTGTGGCCAAGGTCGAGGACTGGCTGGGCATCGACAACCTCTACGAGGCCGTCAACACCCCGCTCATCAGCTTCCTCAACAACTCGCTCAAGGCCAAGGAGCTGTACAAGCGGGACAAGGAGTACATCGTCAAGGACGGTGAGGTCCTCATCGTCGACGAGTTCACCGGCCGCGTCCTGGCGGGGCGCCGCTACAACGAGGGCATGCACCAGGCCATCGAGGCCAAGGAACGCGTCAAGATCAAGGACGAGAACCAGACGCTCGCCAAGGTCACCCTCCAGAACTACTTCCGCCTCTACGAGAAGCTCGCCGGTATGACCGGTACCGCCCAGACCGAGGCGGCGGAGTTCAACCAGACCTACTCCGTCGGCGTGGTGCCCATCCCCACCAACAAGCCGATGATCCGCGAGGACGTCAAGGACGTCGTCTACAAGCACGAGGACGCCAAGTTCCAGGCGCTCGCCGAGGACATCGCCGAGCGGCACGAGGCGGGACAGCCCGTCCTGGTCGGTACGACCAGCGTCGAGAAGTCCGAGCTGCTCTCCCGGATGCTCAAGCGCGAGGGCGTGCCGCACGAGGTCCTCAACGCCAAGAACCACGCCCGTGAGGCCTCGATCATCGCCCGCGCGGGCAGGCTCGGCGCGGTCACCGTCGCCACCAACATGGCCGGTCGCGGTACCGACATCATGCTGGGCGGCAACCCCGACTTCCTCGCCGACGAGGAGCTCCAGAACCGCGGTCTGAGCCCGCTGGAGACCCCGGAGGAGTACGAGGAGGCCTGGCCCGAGGCGCTGGAGAAGGCCAAGGCCGACTACGAGGCGGAGCACGAGAAGGTCGTCGAGGCCGGCGGCCTGTACGTGCTCGGCACCGAGCGGCACGAGTCCCGGCGCATCGACAACCAGCTGCGCGGCCGTTCCGGCCGTCAGGGTGACCCCGGCATCTCCCGCTTCTACCTGTCCCTCCAGGACGACCTGCTGCGCCTGTTCAACAGCAGCCGTCTGGAGGCGTTCATGGGCCAGCTGAACATCCCGGACGACCAGCCCATCGAGTCCGGCATGGTCAGCAAGGCGATCGCCTCCGCGCAGGGCCAGGTCGAGACGCAGAACTTCGAGGTCCGCAAGAACGTCCTCAAGTACGACGAGGTCCTCAACCGGCAGCGCAAGGTCATCTACGCCGAGCGCCGCAAGGTCCTGGAGGGCCAGGATCTGCGCGAGCAGGTCATCAGCATGCTGGAGGAGGTCCTGCGCGGCTACGTCGTGGAGGAGACCGCCAACGGCGACCCCGGCGACTGGGACCTCGACAGGCTCTGGCGGGCCTTCAAGCAGGTCTACCCGATCAGCGTCACCGTCGACGAGTTCATCGAGGAGAACGGTGACCTGCACACGCTGACGCCCGAGCTGATCGCCGACCGCGTCGTGGAGGACGCCAACGCCGCCTACGAGGCCCGTGAGGCGGACCTGGGCGAGGAGGCCATGCGCGAGGTCGAGCGCAGGGTCATCCTCCAGGTCATGGACCGCAAGTGGCGCGAGCACCTCTACGAGATGGACTACCTCCAGGAGGGCATCGGACTGCGCGCCATGGCGCAGCGCAACCCGCTGATCGAGTTCCAGCGCGAGGGATTCGACATGTTCCAGCAGATGCTGGAGGCCATCAAGGAGGAGTCCGTCGGCTACCTCTTCAACGTCGAGGTGCAGGTCCGCAAGAAGGAGGAGCCCGCCCTCACGTCCGCCGCGGCGGCGCAGACCGCCACCGCCGTCGGTGGCGGGTCCGCCGGTGCGACGGCCGTCGCGACCGCCGTGGACGAGGACGAGGAGGCCGAGGACGCCGCCTCGCCCGTGGATGAGGCCGAGGCCCCCGAGGACGTGGTCGTTCCCGGGTTCGGTGAGGACCAGCCCGACAGGCTCCAGTACTCCGCGCCGAGTGAGGACGGCACCGTCGAGCAGCACAGCGAGGCGACCGACGAGTACGCCGGTACGGCGCGCAACGCGCCCTGCCCGTGCGGCTCCGGCAAGAAGTACAAGAAGTGCCACGGGACCCCGGCCGCCAAGTAGGGCGACGGCGACCGTGACGCGCGTGGGCGCGGCCCCCTTCCGGGCCGCGCCCACGCGCGTTCACGTGTCCGGTCGTGCCGTGGCCCGGCCGTCTGGTCGTGGTCCTCCCGTGCGCCGTGGCCGTTCCTGAGGTCGGCGGGGCCCACGGGGCACGACGTCTCAGGAGGGGCCGTTCCGGAGGGCGAGGTCGGCCAGTCTCTCCGCGCCGTCGGTCCACGCCTCTCCGTGCCCGACGAGCACGGTCCGCGCGCCCGTGTCCGCGATCGCGTCCAACGACGCCAGCGCACGCTCCTCGTCCACGGTCGCCGCGCCGGACACGATCTGCGGCCCGTGCGTGCCGCGGTACGGGTTGAGGGTCACGACGGCGTCACCGGCGATGAGCGCGCCACGGTCCGGGAAGTGCAGGGCGCAGTGGCCCAGGGTGTGGCCCGGTGTGGGCACGACCCGCGGCGCACCGGGCACCGGCAGCTCGCCGTCCCGGAAGCGGTGCACCTCCTCGATCGGTTTCGGCCACCACGCCCGCCGCACCAGGAACGACGCGACCATGGGGGCGGCCCTCACCTGCGTCAGGAAATAGGGCGTGCGCGCACGCGCGTGACCGTACTGGCGGGGGTGCCGCGTGAGGGGGACGTCGTTCTCGTGGACGTGGACGGGGACGCCCAACCGGGAACGGAGCTGCTCGGCGAAACCGAGGTGGTCGAAGTGTCCGTGTGTCAGCACCAGGGCGCGGATGTCCCCGGGGCGCCGGCCGAGCGAGAGCACCGCCCGCTTCAGGGAGTCCCAGGAGCCTCCCACCCCGGCGTCGACGATCGTCAGCCGTCCCTCGTCCTCGACGATGAACCAGTTGACGTAGCCGTCCTGTACGCAGTGGATGCCCTCCGCCACGTTCTTCCTGAACATCGCACACCTCCGAGAGGTCAACGGGCCCGCCCTGCCTCGGGACTGCCCGATCCGTGAGCTACGAAACCGGAGGGCTGGTCGGGGACTGCTCCGAACGGCGCACCGCCCAGGAGCCGGACCGGTGCGCCACCCTGCTCCGGTTCACGGCCGACAGCCGGATCCGGACGAGCCGACCGCACGAAACGCGGAACCAGCTGGCCGAAGGGCTCCCCGCCCCTCTCGGCTCCGGTGACCGGGCGGAACCCCACCGCGTGCCCACCCTGCTCAAGGGCGCCGCCACGCACGTCGGGGCGCCCCTCACGGAGCGCCCCGACGAAATGTCTGTCCGAGAGGAGGCCCGGGTCAGCCGGAGGAGCCCGATCCGCCCTTCGCGTCCGGCGGTTCCTCGCCCGTGTTGGTCTCGGTGTGCACCCTCACGGTCTCGCCCTGGTCCTCCGGATCGCGCTCGCGTCCCGGCGTGGGCAGGTTGAGCCGGGTGATGAGCAGGTAGAAGATCCCGAAGTAGAGCACGAAGTACACCAGCCCGAGCAACAGGATCAGCCCGAGCCCCTGGGTGTTGTCCTTGGTGGCGTTCAACAGCATGTCGATCAGGCCCGCCGAGAACCCGAAGCCCAACTGGGCGTCCAGCGCGCTCAGGATCGCCATCGAGGCACCGGTCAGCACCACGTGCACCCCGAACAGCACCGGGGCCACGAAGATGAACGCGAACTCCACCGGCTCGGTGATACCCGTCGCGAACGCGGTCAGCGCCGCCGGGATCATGATCGATCCGATCTGGGTCCTCCGGGCCTTCGGCGCCGCCAGCCACATCGCCAGCGCCGCGCCGGGCAGGCCGAACATCAGTACCGGGAAGAACCCGGCGAGCAGGCTGCCCGCCTCCGGGTCACCGGCGAAGTACCGGGTGATCTCACCGTGCGACACGGTGCCGTCCGGAGCGGTGTGGGTGCCCGACACGAACCAGATGAACGAGTTCACCACGTGGTGCAGGCCCATCGGCAGCAGGAGGCGGTTGATCACCCCGTAGGCGCCCGCGCCCAGTGCGCCCGCGCCGATGATGGCCTCGCCCAGGTTCTGGATCCATCCGCCCACGATCGGCCAGACCAGACCGAGCGCGACACCCATCAGCAGACCGGCCAGCGCCGTCACGATCGGCACGAACCGGCGACCACCGAAGAAGCCCAGCCAGGTCGGCAGCTTGATCCGGTGGTAGCGCTGCCACAGCAGGGCCGCGACCAGGCCCACCGCGATACCGCCGAGCACGTCGGTCGGGTTCTTCACCGCGTGGTTGATGACCGGCGCGACCGCGTCCACGGCCGCGGGGTCCGTCAGGGGTTCCCGTGTCGTGGGATCGACCGGCAGCGGATACGTGACCAGCCGTGACCCCAGGTCCCCGGTGGGGCTGTCGAAGGTCACCATCGTCCAGGAGGCCACCCGGTCGAACACCAGGTAGCCGACCACCGCCGCCAGCGCGGTCGACCCGTCGGCGCGCTTGGCGAAGCCGATCGCCACACCGATCGCGAACAGCAGGGGCAGGGCCTCGAACACCGCGCTGCCCGCCGTTCCGACGGCGCCCGCGACCGGAACCATCCAGCCCATTCCGGGGAGTCCGGCCAGGCCTTCGGCACCGAGCAGGTCGGGCTGCCCCAGGCGGAGCAGGATCGCCGCGGCGGGCAGGACCGCGATCGGCATCATCAGGCTGCGGCCGAGCCTCTGGAGGACGGCGAGCGTGGAGGAGGGGCGTTTGGTTCCGGCGGCCCCGCCGGGAGGCTGTGACTCCGCTCGTGCGGGTGTCTGGTCCGAACTCATGGTGGGGGGTCCTCCTTCGGACACGCGCCTTGTGGACGCGGGACGTCAGTCGCCGTGCCGCCGGGGGTCCAGCCGGGAATGCAGCTGGTAGCGGTCGGCCCGATAGGTGGACAGTGCCAGTTCCACGCACTGTCCGTTGGCGAAGCTCCGGCGCTGCATCACCAGCACCGGGCTCCCAGCTGGCAGACCAAGGAGTCGGGAGTCGGCCGAGTCGCAGATCCCGGCCTCGATGGTCTGTTCCCCGGAATCCAACAGGATGTCGAACTCGTTTTCCAGTACCTCGTAGAGGGACCTTTCGGCGAGGTCGTAGTCCTCCAGGCCCGGGACCATGGCGGCGGGGATGTTGGAGCGCTCCACGGCCATGGGCTCGTCGTCGGCGGTACGCATGCGCTCGATGTGGTGCACCAGGGTGCCCGGTGCGATGTCGAGCATGCGCGCGGTGTGCCCGCTCGCCGGGATGACCTGGCGGATCAGCTCACGCGCGCCGGGCTCGAAGCCGCGTGCGCGCATGTCCTCGCTGAACGAGGCCAGGACCAGGGACATCTCGATCTTGGGGCGGGCGATGAAGGTGCCCTTGCCGGGAACCCGGTACAGCCGTCCCTCGGCCACCAACAGGTCGATGGTCTGGCGGACGGTCATCCGGGAGAGCCCGTAGGTGGCGCTGAGTTCGCGCTCGGACGGGACCATGTCGTCCACGCCCAGGCCCGCCTCGGTGATCCAGTCCAGGAGCAGGTCACGCAGTTGGCTGTACTTGGGGAGCGGGTTGCTGGGGTCGATCGACATGGGACGGGCGGCCTTCTCGGTCGGCGGATGGAGTCGGCGTCAGACCTTAGCGCGGACGGTCCGCGCGCTGCCGGTCGCCTCCGGCCCCGGGGCTCCCGGGACAAGCCGGACATGACTGGTATAGTCCGGACTAGACCACAGCTCCGTCCGCGTGTCAATCCGCCCAACGGCAGGTGACGCGCACCGTCGCCGGGGCGGATCGGAGGGCGCCGCCTCCGCGCCGACCGCGTGACGCCCCCGACCGCCACACACAGGGGAAGGCCCTCCATGAACACCACGAGCATGATGCGCTCCGAGATCGCCGAGCAGCCCGAGGCGCTGCGCCGTACCTTCGCCGAGCTCCTGCCACTGCGCTCCGAGATCGAGGCCCTGGGCCGCCGCACCAGGCACGTGCTGTTCATCGCACGCGGTTCCTCCGACAACGCGGCCGTCTACGGCAGCTACCTGCTCCAGGCGCACACCGGGCGCCTCGCCACCCTGGGGTCGCCCTCCATCGCCACCACCTACGGGGCCCGGATCGACCTGTCCGACGTCCTGGCCGTGGCCATCTCCCAGTCCGGGAAGACCGAGGAGATCGTCGAGACCATGCGCTGGGCCGCCGACTGCGGAGCCCGCACCGTCGGTGTCACCAACGGCGCGGACTCCCCGCTGGCCGAGGAGGCCGACGTCGCCCTGGTCACCCAGGCGGGGAACGAGGTCGCCGTGCCCGCCACCAAGACCTACAACACCCAGCTGGCCGCCCTCGCCGTCCTGGCCCTGGGCCTGGGCGCCGACCTGGACCCCGGGGACCTGTCCCGTGTCCCGGAAGGCATCGAGGAGACCCTGGCGGCGCCCTCGGAGGCCCTGGAGGAGATCGTCGAGCGGATGGTCGCCGTCCAGGGAGCGGTCATCTCCGGGCGCGGCATGGCCTTCTCCACCGCCCTGGAGGCCGCCCTCAAGCTCAAGGAGGCCTGCTACCTGCACGCCATGGGCCTGTCCTACGCCGACCTCCTGCACGGGCCCATCGCCGTCGTGGACCCGCGCACCCCCGCCCTGCTGGTGGCCGCGCCCACCGGTCCCACCCTCCGGGGCACGGTCGCCCTCGCCGAGCGCGCCCGTTCCGCCGGGGCCCCGGTCTTCGGGTTCGGCGGGGGCGGGTCCCTGGCCGCCGCCAGCGACCTGTCCGTCCCCGTCCCCGACGTGCCCGAGTGGGTGTCCCCGATGAACCTCATCGTCCCCGCCCAGCTGCTCACCGAGCGCCTGGCCCGCCGCCTGGGCTACGACCCCGACGTCCCGCGCGGCCTGAACAAGGTCACCCAGACCTCCTGACGGATCTCCCGACCACCCGTTCGGCCCGGGCCCTGGTGTGTGCGCCACGCCACCCCTAAGCTCGCCCTCAGGTTGCGGGACACCCCGTTCCACGGCAGAACACGGAGGAAGCATGGCGGACAAGGCAGCGGCGATCGTCGCCGGTCTGGGTGGCGCGGACAACATCGAGGACATCGAGGCCTGCATCACCCGGTTGCGCACCGAGGTGGCCGACGCCGGACTCGTGGACGAGGAGGCCCTCAAGGCGTCGGGCGCCCACGGCGTTCTGGTCTCGGGCAACGTCGTGCAGGTGGTGGTGGGCCCCGAGGCCGACACCCTCACCGACGACATCAGGGACCTGATCGAATAGGCGGATCAACCACCTCCGGGAGGGAAGACATCCCCCATGTCAGACGTGATCGGTACGCTCCGCGTGCTCTCCCCCGTACCAGGAACGGCACTGTCCCTCACGACGGTGCCCGATCCCGTGTTCTCCCAGTCCATGGTCGGTCCCGGAGTCGCCGTCCACCCCGAGCCCGGTCAGGAGGGCGGGCAGGAGGGAACCCAGGACGCCGTGTCCCCCCTCGTGGGGACCCTGGTGAAACTGCATCCCCACGCGTTCGTGGTGATGGCTCCCGACCACCGTCGGGGCGTGCTCGTCCACCTGGGCATCGACACCGTCCAACTGGCGGGGGAGGGGTTCACCCTCCTGGCCGCCGAGGGCGACGAGGTCGAGGCGGGCACCCCGGTGGTCCGCTGGTCACCGGGCATGGTCGCCGCGCAGGGGCGCCCCTCGGTCGTTCCGGTGGTCGCCCTGGACGCCTCGCCCGACGCGCTCGGCGATCTCGCCAGCGGCGCGGTCGGCCCGGGGGACCCGCTCTTCACCTGGGACTGAGACGGCGAACGGCCCGACCCGCCGCCACGCGCACCCACGTGGCGGCGGTTCGGCGTCTTGACCTCCGAAAAGAGGTATTCTCCGGCGGCGAACCCACGATTCGCCGGAGATGAACACCGACATGAGACTGTCCGTTCCACACGCCCTGGCCCCGGCCTGCGTGGGACTCGCGCTGATCGCCACCGCATGCACCACCGAGGAGGTGGGTTCCTCGCCCGAGGACCGCGAACCCCAGCCGTCTGCCGACGCCGAGCCCTTCGAGCCCGTGCTCGCGCCGCAACTGCTCTCCGAGATGGACCTGGACGAGAAGATCGGTCAGCTCCTCGTCCTGACCGCCCAGGGCTCCACGGCCGCCGACAACGCCGCCCAGATCGAGGCCCACCAACCCGGCGGCATCATCTACTTCGACGCCAACCTCGACGACGCCGAGCAGATCGCCGGCATGTCGGCGGGCGTGCAGGAGCTCGCCGCCGAACAGGGGCGGGGAATCCCGATGTTCATCGGCATCGACGAGGAACAGGGCCTCGTCTCCCGGCTGCCCGTGGGCACCAGCTTCCCCGACGCGATGGCCGTCGGCGCCACCCGCGACACCGAACTGGCCGAGCTGCGCGCCGCCACCACCGCCGAGGAGCTCACCGCCCTGGGCATCAACCTCAACTACGCGCCCGTCGCCGACGTCAACACCGATCCGAACAACCCGGTCATCGGCATCCGCTCCTTCGGCTCCCAACCCGACCTGGTCGCGGAGATGGCCGTCGCCGAGTCGGGCGCCTACTCGTCCAACGGCGTGGTGCCGGTGGCCAAGCACTTCCCCGGACACGGTGACACCGACGTGGACAGCCACACCGGCCTTCCCGTCATCGACATGCCGCGCGAGGAGTGGGAGGCCGAGCACCTGCCGCCGTTCAGGGCGGCCGTCGACGCGGGCGTGGACGCCATCATGACCGCGCACGTGCTCATGCCCCAGCTGAGCGAGGGCGACGAGCCCGCCACCATCTCCCCGGAGATCATCGACGGCATCCTGCGCGACGAGCTGGGCTACGACGGCGTGGTCACCACCGACGCCCTCAACATGGAGGGTGTGCGCCAGCGCCACTCCGACGGTGAGATCGCCGTGCGCGTGCTGGAGGCGGGCGTGGACCAGCTGCTCATGCCGCCGGACCCGGCCGCCGCCGTGTCCGCGATCCGCGAGGCCGTCGAACAGGGCCGCCTGACCGAGGAGCGCATCGACGAGTCCGTGCTGCGCGTCCTGACGCTCAAGGAGAAGCGCGGAATCCTGGAGGCCGAACCGGCGGACCCGGCCGCCGCCGCGGAGGTCCTGGAGGACCCCGCGCACGCCGAGGCCGCCCAGCGCGTGGCGGACGCCTCCGCGACCCTGCTGCGCAACGAGGGCGGCCTGCTGCCGCTGGCCGAGGGCAGCAGGGTCCGGGTCCAGGGCGTGGGCGCGGAGGAGATCGCCGCCACGCTCACCGAGGCCGGGACGAACGTGGTGGAGGGCGGCGCCGACGCCGTGGTCGTGGGCACCGGCGGCGGAAGCGGGGCCTCGGCCCAGGCCGGTCTGGTCCGGTCCGCGCGCGCCCAGGGCCTCCCGGTCGTCGTGGTGTCCCAGGGCACGCCCTACGACCTGGCGGCCTTCCCCGAGGCGGAGGCGTTCCTGGCGGTCTACTCGTCCGTGGACGTGTCCAGGGCCGCCGCCGCACGGGTCATCGCGGGTCTGGTGAAGCCCTCCGGCGAGCTGCCGGTGGACATCCCCGAGGCGGACGTCGAGGTCGGAACCGGGCTCACCACCTGATCAGCGGTGGTTGAAACGGGCGGGGAACGGGAAGAACGCTTCCCCGCCCGCTCGGTTGCGGGCGGTGACCGGAGGAGGGGATCGGATGGACAGCAGCCGACGAGAGGTCAGGGGAGTCATCTGTGACTGGGGCGGTGTCCTCACACCTCCGCTGCCCGACGGCATCCGGGCCTGGCTGACCGCCGACTGCATCGACGTCGAGCACTACTACGAGGTCATGCGTCCCTATTTCGACGGCAGCTTCAACGGGGACAACCCCGTGCACGCGCTGGAGCGGGGTGAGATCGACACCTGCGAGTTCGAGCGTGAACTGGCGGCCCGGCTGCGCTGCACACACGGCGGCCCGCTGGTGGCCGAAGGGCTGATCGACCGCATGTTCGGCAACTTCGATCCGGTGCACGACATGTACGAGGCCCTGCGCGAGGCTCGGAGCGGCGGTGCCAGCACCGCCCTGCTGTCGAACTCCTGGGGCAACTGCTACCCCCGTGAGCACTTCGACACCACCTTCGACGCGGTGGTGATCTCGGGCGAGGTGGGGATGCGCAAGCCCGAGCAGCGCATCTACCTGCACACCTGCGAGCAGATCGGCCTGGACCCCGAGGACTGCGTGTTCATCGACGACCTGGAGCACAACGTCCGCATCGCCGAGGAACTCGGTATGACCGGCATCCTGCACACCGATCCTGCCACGACCCGGCTGGAACTGGAGCGGCTCCTGACCGCCGACCAGCAGGTGGCCTGAGCCGGGGTGGCACACTTGGGGTGTCCAGACCACGTCCCGGAGAGTCGCTCACATGTACGTCTTCCTGCCCAGCACCATCCCCGCCCTGGCCCGCATGCTGGAGGAGGGACGGCTGGAGGGAGCGCCGCTGACCGCGTTCGCGGCCGATCCGGGGCCGGGGGAGGACACCGAGGAGGCCGAGTACGAGGCCATGTACGCCGCCGCTGAGGAATCGTTGGCGCTGCTGGCGGCCGACCCCGACGCACCCCGGCGCCGGGTGGTCCTGGCCGCGAACATGCCCGACCACGTCGTCGAGCGCGAGGGCCGAGCCGAGGAAGGCGTGGCCCGGGTGAGGGTCACCGGAACCGTTCCGTACAAGAAGCTGGCCTCGGCGCACGTGGACGACGCCGCGGCGGCGGAGGACGTGGCGGACGCCGTCCGGGACCCGTCCTCCGACGCGGTCGAGGACCACGAGCTGATGTGGTTCGCGGTGCAGGAGCTGCGCTACCTCGTCCGGGAAGCCTGAGCCACGCACCATTCGGGGCCGTCCCCCGTGGCCGGACCCGGACGGAGGTTTCCGCCTTTCCCGACCCATGCGGCAAGATGGACCCGTCCCTGCCCGGTCCGTCCAGCGAGGAGTCAGCCATCAGCCGCCTGGTGCTCTGGAACATCGACCTCACCCTCCTCGACGTGGGGCGAGTGACGAGGGCCGCCTACGCCGAGGCCTTCGAGAGGGTCACGGGTGAGCCGCTGGTCTACCTGACCTCCTCGGCGGGCCGCACCGACTCGGAGATGTTCTTCGAGTTCTGCGCCCGCAACTACGTCGACGTCGAACCCGACACGAACTCCCTCGCCGCGTTCCTCGACGCCCTGGAGGAGTCCTTCGGCAGGCGCTCCGAGGAACTGCTCTCCAAGGGCCGCGTCATGCCCGGTGCCGCGGCCTCGCTGGCGGCGGTCGCCTCCATGCCCGAGACGGTCCAGACCGTGGTCAGCGGCAGCACCCGCGCCAACGCCACGGCCAAACTGGTCGCCTTCGGGCTGGACACCTACCTCAACCTGGCGATCGGCGGCTACGGGTCGGTCAACTACCCCAAGTCCAGCCTGATCCAGTCCATCCGCCTGCACGCGGCGGGAGACGGAGGCCGGACCTACGGCGAGGACGAGACGGTCCTCATCACCGACTCGGCCCCGGACGTGCGCGCCGCGATGATCGGCGGCGCGGCCCCGGTCGCCGTGCTCAACGGATCGACCACGGAGGGCCAGCTCCGCGACGCGGGCGCGTCCGTCGTCCTGCCCGACCTGACCGACCCCAGGGCCGTGATGACCGCGATCCAGCAGGTAACGAATAAGTAACGACATGTTCGCCGCCGCCGGAGGGTAGGTGCCGCTTCGTGTACGCAGTCACCGATCACCGCAATGTGTCCCCAACGGTCAGCAACCACCATGTAACGGTGTTGGTCCTGTCCTCGGGGTCGAATACCAGTAGCCTTGGCAGGGGACGGGGCTGGGACAACGGCGTCCGGAGCCCCGTTCACCCACCGCCTGTGCGCACAGGCCCAGTACCAGACCCAACCTCGACCGACATGCTCGTGGGTTCCTTGCGGCCCAAGGGGCTCACGCGAAATCACACGGCGGCACAGAAGTTCACAGGTCACATGACCGGTCGTTCTGCCGGCGCTCGTGCGACGTTGCTCACAAAGGAGTGAGAGATCCCTATGTCCGGGCAATCCGACGTCCATCTCCAGAAGCTGCTCAGCGAGGCGGCCTCCAAGTGGTCCCCGGGGGCGCGCATCAGCCCCGAGGAGGCCGACGCCGTCCGCCGTTTCCTCCCCGTGTACTACCGCCACACGGACCCCGAGGAGATCAGCGGCCGCTCCCCGGAGCAGATCTGCGGCCCCGCCGAGGCCCACCGCTCCTTCGGCGCCCAACGCGTCCCCGGACGCGCCAAGGTCCGCGTCTACACCCCCGACGCCGAGCGCGACGGCTGGGAACAGCAGACCAGCGTCGTGGAGGTCGTCACCGACAACGCCCCCTTCCTCGTCTCCTCCGTCACCATGGCGCTCAGCGACCTCGGTGCCGGGATCCGGCTGATCGTCCACCCCCAGATGACCGTCGGCCGCGACCTGGAGGGGCGCCTGCGCCAGGTGGACCCGGAGATCGGCGGCGACGGCCTGCTGCCCACCGACGAGTCCTGGATGCACATCGAGATCGACCCGCAGCTCGACCCCGGGCGCGTCGAGGAGATCACCGCCCGCGTGGAGAGCGTCCTGGCCGACGTGCGCTACGTGGACGAGGACGCCGCCAAGATGAGCGACCGGGCCATCCGGATCGCCGACGAGCTGGCCGCCTACCCCGACCGCCTCGTGGCCGGGGGAGTGGATCCGAGCGAGATCGGCGAGAGCGTCGACTTCCTGCGCTGGACCTCCGGGCGCAACTTCACCTTCATGGGCTACCGCGAGTACGCCCTGGTCACGGACGAGGACGGCAACGACTCCCTGCGTCCCGAGCCGGGGTCAGGGCTGGGCATCCTGCGGATGGACTCGCCCGCCTCCACCAGCTTCGCCGCCCTGCCCCCCGAGATCCGCGCCAAGGCCCGCGAGCCCTACATCCTCGTCCTGACCAAGGCCAACTCCCGGGCCACCGTCCACCGGCCCAAGTACCTGGACTACATCGGCGTCAAGAAGTTCGACGCCCAGGGCAACATCGTGGGCGAGCGCCGGTTCCTCGGCCTGTTCACCTCGCAGGCCAACACCACCAGCATCTCCCAGATCCCCATCATGCGCCGCAAGCAGGCCGAGGTGCTCTCCCTGGCGGGCTTCGAGGCCGACAGCTACGACGGCAAGGACCTCACCGAGCTGCTGGAGACCTTCCCCCGGGAGGAGCTCCTCCAGATCCCCGTGGGCGAGCTGTACAACATCGTCCGCGGCGTCCTGCGCCTGCGCGACCGGCGCGGCACCAAGCTGTTCATGCGCCGCGACCCCTACGGCGGCCGGTACATGTCCTGCTTCGTGTACATGCCGCGCGACCAGTACAGCACCCGGGTGCGCCTGGACATCCAGAACGTCCTGGCCGACGCCTTCCACGGCGCCACCATGGACCACAACGTGCTCATCGGCTCCGCCCCGCTGGCCCGCCTGTACCTGGTGGCCCGCGCCCAGCACGGGCAGACCCTGGCCGACATCGACCAGGTCGCCCTGGAGGAGAAGGTCCGCGACGCCGCGCGCTCCTGGGACCTGGACCTCGACGACGCCCTCGCCGAGGCGTTCGGCCCCGTGCGCGCCACCGAGCTCAAGGAGCGCTACGCGAGCGGGCTGACCGAGGCCTACAAGGTCGACAACACCCCCGTCACCGCGGCGGCCGACATCTGCGAGTTGGAGAAGCTCCTCTCCCGTACCGCGCCCGAGAAGCGGCACGGCGAGTTCTCCGCGGTCCTGTACCAGCGCGAGGACGCCGAAGCCGGCTGCTGGCGGTTCCGCCTCTACCGGATCGGCGACCCCATCTCGCTCTCGCACGTCCTGCCCGTCCTGGAGAACCTGGGCGTGGAGGTCGTCGACGAGTGGCCCTACGACGTCACCGTCCGGGACGTGGGCCGGGTGTGGGTCTACGACTTCGGCCTCGGCCCGATCCCCGACTCCGACCTGGCGCCGGAACGCCTCAAGTGCCTGTTCGAGGAGGCCTTCGACGCCTCCTGGCGCGACCTGGGCGAGAGCGACCGGTTCAACGCCCTGGTCGTGCGCGCCGGACTCGACTGGCGCCAGCTCACCGTGCTGCGCGCCTACGCCAAGTACCTGCGTCAGACGGGTTCCACGTTCACCCCCGAGTACCTGGCCGACGTCCTGGTCGCCAACGTGGGCATCGCCAACCTGCTGGTCGAGCTCTTCGAGACCCGCTTCGACCCCGACCAGCCCGGCGAGGGACGCGACGAGCGCGCCGAGGTCATCGTCCGCAAGGTCGAGGGCGAACTGGAGTCCGTGGCCAGCCTGGACCACGACCGCATCCTGCGCTCGTTCCTGGCGGTCATCCGCGCCACGCTGCGCACCAACCACTACCAGGGCCACCCCTACCTGGTGCTCAAGCTCAACCCGCAGGAGATCCCGGACCTGCCCAACCCGCGGCCCCGGTTCGAGATGTACGTCTACTCCCCGCGTGTGGAGGGCGTACACCTGCGCTTCGGCGCGGTCGCGCGGGGCGGGCTGCGCTGGTCGGACCGCTTCGAGGACTTCCGCACCGAGATCCTCGGCCTGGTCAAGGCCCAGATGGTGAAGAACTCCGTCATCGTCCCCACCGGCGCCAAGGGCGGCTTCGTGTGCAAGCGCCTGCCCCGGGGCGGCAGCCGTGAGGAGGTGATGGCCGAGGTCGTGGCCTGCTACGAGCAGTTCATCAGCGGCCTGCTCGACGTCACCGACAACCTCGTGGACGGCGAGACCGTCCACCCCGAGCGCACCGTCCTGCACGACGGCGACGACTCCTACCTGGTGGTCGCCGCGGACAAGGGCACCGCGACCTTCTCCGACACCGCCAACGCCATCTCCGTCGCGCGCGACTTCTGGCTCGGCGACGCCTTCGCCTCCGGCGGCTCGGTCGGCTACGACCACAAGGCCATGGGCATCACCGCCCGGGGCGCGTGGGAGTCGGTCCGGTTCCACTTCCGCGAGATGGGCGTGAACGTCCAGGAGGAACCGTTCACGGTCGTCGGTATCGGCGACATGTCCGGCGACGTGTTCGGCAACGGGATGCTGCTGTCCCAGCAGATCCGGCTGGTCGCCGCCTTCGACCACCGCCACGTCTTCCTCGACCCGGACCCGGACCCGCACACCTCCTGGGTGGAGCGCAAGCGGATCTTCGACCTGCCCCGCAGCACGTGGGAGGACTACGACACCAAGCTGATCTCCGAGGGCGGCGGGGTGCACCCGCGCACCGCCAAGTCCGTGCCGATCACCCCGCAGGTGCGCGAGGCCCTCGGGATCGAGGACGGCGTCGAGTCCCTCACCCCCGACGAGCTGATCCAGTGCGTGCTCACGGCCCCCGCCGACCTGCTGTGGAACGGCGGCATCGGCACCTACGTCAAGGCCAGCACCGAGACGCACGCCGACGCGGGCGACAAGGCCAACGACCAGGTGCGCGTGGACGCCGCCGAGCTGCGGGTCAAGGTGATCGGCGAGGGCGGAAACCTGGGCCTGACCCAGGACGCGCGGATCGAGTTCGCCCGCGAGGGCGGCCGGGTCAACACCGACTTCATCGACAACTCCGCCGGTGTGGACACCTCCGACCACGAGGTCAACATCAAGATCATGCTCGACCGCGAGGTGCGGGCGGGCACACTGGACAAGGCCGACCGCGACCAGCTGTTCATCGACATGACCGACGAGGTCGCGGAGCTGGTCCTGGACAACAACGACGCGCAGAACACCGTGCTGGCCGCCTCACGCAAGCAGGACAGCCAGATGCTGCACGTCCACGGCCGGTACATGCGGTACCTGGAGCGCACCAAGGTCCTCAAGCGCAAGCAGGAGGACCTGCCCTCCGACAAGGCCATCGCGGAACGGCGCGCGGCGGGCCGGGGCCTGACCAGCCCCGAGTTCGCGACCCTGCTGTCGTACACCAAGATCAGCCTCAAGGACCAGATCGGTGTGTCCGACCTGGCCGACGACCCCTACCTGGCCGACATCCTGACCGCGTACTTCCCGACGCCGCTGCGGTCGGAGCGCTTCGCCGAGGGCGTGGCCTCGCACCCGCTGCGCCAGGAGATCATCGTCAACCAGGTCGTCAACCAGATGGTCAACCGCTCGGGGCTGACCTTCGCGTTCCGGCTCAACGAGGAACTGGGCTCCAGCCCCGCGGACATCGCCCGCGCCTACCTCGTGGTCCAGGACGTACTGGGGCTGCGCCGGTTCTGGACCCGTGTGGAGGAGCTGGACCACAAGATCCCGATGGACAGCCAGCTCGTCCTGCTGCTGGAGACCCGCAAGCTCGTCGAGCGTTCCGCCCGGTGGCTGCTGCGCAACCGCACGTTCCCGTTCGACATCAGCAGCGAGATCGGCTACTTCGCCGACAGCGTGGGCGAGGTGATGCCGCAGCTGGTCGAGCTGCTGCGGGGCCGCGACCGCGAGGCGTTCGTCGAGCGTCGCGACCGCTACACGTCGATGGGCGTGCCGACCGAGCTGGCCGAGCAGGTGGCCGTGATGGTGCCCGCCTACTCCACTCTGGACCTGGTGGAGATCTCCCAGCGCACCGGTCGTCCGGTGGAGAAGGTCGCCGAGCTCTACTTCGAGCTGGCCGACCGGCTCAACATCAGCTGGTGGCGTGAGCGCATCATCGACCTGCCGCGCGACGACCGGTGGGCCACGACGGCGCGGGCCTCCCTGCGTGACGACCTGTACGCGGCGCACGCCGACCTGACCGCGCGGGTCCTGGAGAGCGGTCCGGCGGAGGGGACGTCGGAGCTGATCGCCGCCTGGGTCGACCAGAACCGCGACCGGGTGGACCGCGCCGGGATCACGCTCTCGGAGATCCAGGAGAACGAGCGGTTCGACCTGGCCACGCTGTCCGTGGCGCTGCGGTCCTTCCGCAGCCTGGTGGACTAGCGGACCAGGGAGGACCAGTGGTCCGAGGGGGCCGGCCGGAGCGGTCGGTCCCCTTTCCGCGTCCGGGGCGCCGAGCGGCCGGGAGCCGGGGAGTGTCTTTCTGGATGCTCTCGTGCCTGTCGGCGGAGCCGGCACCCCGCGAGCGGCCCTCGCCCCTGCCGTGCCCTGCCTCGCGGGCTCGGCGGCACCGCGCAGCGGGGGTCCGACCGTCTCTCGCGGGACGTGGCGCGCGGCGCTGCCCGGTTGGCCGTGCGGGCGTCGCCGGCGCGGCGGTAGGCGGTCCGTGGGCCGCGGGCACGGAACGGTCCGAGGAACACGACCTAGAGGCCGGTCTCGCGCAGGAAGTCACCCAGGACCTCGTCGAAGCGCTCGGGGCGGCACAGGTTCGACGGGTCGAACGAGTCCTCGATGACCGTCAGGCGCCCGCGGGGAAGCGCGTCGGCGATACGGCGGGACATCGGCAGCAACCACGGTGAGTCGGACGTGACCACCAACGCTGGACCGTCGAACCGCGGCAGCTGGGACGTGTGGGAGACACGGTTGAGCGCGTAGCGGATACGGACGGTCTCCGGTCCGCGCATTCTCTCCAGCCCGGCCTCCATGTACCGGCGCGCCAGCGGCCACCGGGCGTACTGGCGGCTGATGGCGGGGCGCAACAGGCGCGGGAACAGCCACAGCCAGCCGGTCAGCTCCAGGAGGACCCGGTTGACCGCCTCCGCGAACGAGCGGGGCCGCGTGTCGCTGAAGGAGTCGACCGTCACCAGGGCCGCCACACGTTCCGGATGGTCCAGTGCGAACCTCTGCGCGAGCACGCCACCGTAACTCACGCCGCACACCACGGCCCGGTCGATCCCGAGCCGGTCCAGCACGACGGCGATGTCGGCCGCCTGCGCGGCCAGGATCCCGCTCCGGACGTGCAGCCGCGACGACCCGCCCACGCCACGCGGGTCGAGCGCGAGCACGCGGTGGTCACCGGACCACCGCTCGATCTGCGGCTCCCAGAGCGAGTGGTCGTATCCGAGTCCCGGAAGGAGCACCAGCACGGGTCCCGAACCCCGGTCCACGTAGTGGATCGTGCCGTCCTCCAGCTCCTGCGTGGCCATCCCGACCCTCCATTTTGACTTGGCAGTCATCTTTGACCCGTCAGTCATAAATGTACTCTGTGGCGGAGTCGGAGCGAACGGCGGACGGCGGCTTCCCGAACCACCAGGCCTTTCACCCGTTGACGCCGGGGTCGGACACCGAAGCCGCGAGGGAAGGACCACATGGGCGGGAGAGCACAGGAGACACGGGACCCGGCGGTGGCCCCCACGCGGCGCGACCGACGCCGTGCCCGCAACCGGTCGGCCCTGTTGGAGGCGGCCCGGGAGAGCTTCCGCAGCGGGGGATTCACGGGAACCACGGTCAGTGACATCACCGAGCGCGCGGATGTGGCCCACGGGACCTTCTACAGCTACTTCCCGTCCAAGGACGAGGTCTTCACGGAGATCGTCGACGCGGTCCTGCGCGACATGCTCGCCAGCCTCCACGAGGTGGGCGGGGCCGCGAGCATCAGACAGCGCCTGAGCGCCGGGATCGGCTCCCTGCTGCGCCTGTGCGAGAGGGAGCGGGAGATCATCCTGGCCCTGCACCAGGCCAGTCAGTTGCGTGGTGAGTACCGCGGGAAGTGGGACGGTTTCCGGGAACGGCTGCGTCGGACCGTCGAGCAGGACCTCGGGTGGCTGTACCGCAACGGCAGTACCAGGCCCATCCGGGTCGACCTCGTGGCCACGGTCGTCACCCGCATGGTCGAGGGCGTGGCGCTGGAGGTGATCACCTCTCCCGGGACGGACGTCGACGCGCTGTTGGCCACCACCGTCGACCTCTACTACGACGCGGTCTTCCGGCCCCTGACGGGAGAGGACGACATCGCCGTGTGAGCTCCGGCACGGGACCCCACCCTGTTCGGCCGGGCGACCCGCCCGCTCCTTGGGCCCTACACTGGGGTCCGTGGCAGAACTGGACCCAGCAGAGAAGATCAAGGACCTCGCGGCGACCCTGGCGAGTGTCACCGCCGTGTTGGACCTGGAGGCCATGCACACCCAGATCGCCGAACTGCGCGAGCAGTCCGCCGACCCCGAGCTGTGGGCCGACCAGGACAACGCGCAGAAGGTGACGCGCCAGCTCTCCGGCCTGGAGTCCATGGTCAACAAGGTCAACGGCATCGGTCAGCGGCTCGACGACCTCGGCGTGCTCTACGAGCTGGCCGAGGCCGAGGACGACCCCGACACCCGTGCGGAGGCCGACCGCGAGCTCGACCAGCTGCGCAAGGACATCGGTGAGCTGGAGGTGCGCACCCTCCTCAACGGGCCGCACGACGAGCGCGAGGCCATCGTGACCATCAACTCCCAGGCGGGCGGTGTGGACGCCGCCGACTGGGCGCAGATGCTCCAGCGCATGTACCTGCGCTGGGCCGAGCGGCACGGCTACCCCACGGAGATCTACGAGACCTCCTACGCCGAGGAGGCGGGCATCAAGTCCACCTCCTTCGCGGTCAAGGCCCAGTTCGCCTACGGCACCCTGCGCGGTGAGCACGGCACGCACCGCCTGGTGCGTATCTCGCCGTTCGACAACCAGAACCGGCGCCAGACCTCGTTCGCGGGAGTGGACGTCGTTCCGATGGTGGAACAGAGCGACCACATCGAGATCGACGAGAGCGACCTGCGGGTGGACGTGTACCGCTCCAGCGGCCCCGGCGGCCAGGGCGTCAACACCACCGACTCGGCGGTGCGCATCACCCACACGCCGACCGGCATCGTGGTGTCCTGCCAGAACGAGCGGTCACAGTTGCAGAACAAGGCCACCGCGATGTCGATGCTCCAGGCCAAACTGCTGGCGCGCAAGCGCGAGGAGGAACAGGCGGAGCTGGACGAGATCCGCGGCGACTCGGTGAGCAGCTGGGGCACCCAGATGCGCAACTACGTCCTGCACCCCTACCAGAGCGTCAAGGACGTGCGCACCGGTGCCGAGACCGGCAACACGTCGGGGGTCCTGGACGGGGACATCGACGACTTCGTCGACGCCGAGATCCGTTGGCTGCGCAGCCGTGAGCGCTCGGAGGACGCCTAGGTTCCGTGTTTCCTCGGGCCTTCGCCCGCGTCGGCCCGCCGGTCGCCCGCAGGGGGCGCCGCGTGCCTGTACGGGCCAGCGTCCTCGACGAACGCCCGCGGCGCGGTATCCTCCCAGTCCGTGCGCCCGAGGACCCAGGGGTTCCTCCTCCTCGGCTGCGCCCGCGGCCCGCCTCGTCGTGTGCAACCCCGGCGGCGCCCGAACCACCCACCGAGCCCGGTCGATGACGGCGGAGGTGACACGCCCGGTCGCGGAGTACGTACTTCAGGTAATCGGATGGGACACATGTGGATGTTGTGTCCCAATGGTGATGATCACGACTCCGCAGTTTTACCGAAACGGCTATATGTGAACGTTATCATCGGTTGACGCCTCCGATATGCTCGGGGCTGTTGTCCGATGGTGCACTGATCTTCGGGTGTGAGGCGACCGGGACAATCCGGGCCGCTCCCCCCTCTACACTGTCGGTTGGCCATGTGGCCGGTACGATCCCGCGCGGAGTGCCCTCCACGCCGGGTGCCCATACCTTCGAGAACCTTGTGATGCGCCTGTGATCCACTTCGATAACGTCACCAAGGTCTACCCGACCCAGAAGCGCCCCGCGCTCGACGGCGTTTCCATTGACGTAGACAAGGGCGAGTTCGTCTTCCTCGTCGGCCCGTCCGGCTCCGGTAAGTCGACCTTCCTCCGCTTGGTCCTCAAGGAGGAGAAGCCCGACAAGGGGCGTGTGCACGTCGCCGGCAAGGACCTGTCGCGCCTGTCCAACTGGAAGGTGCCCCACCTGCGCCGGCGCATCGGCTGTGTCTTCCAGGACTTCCGCCTGCTGCCGAACAAGAACGTCTTCGAGAACGTCGCCTTCGCCCTGGAGGTCATCGGCAAGCCCCGGCGCTTCATCCGCAAGGTCGTCCCCGAGGTCGTCGAACTCGTCGGCCTGGAGGGCAAGGCCGGACGCATGCCCCACGAACTCTCCGGTGGTGAGCAGCAGCGCGTGGCCATCGCCCGCGCCTTCGTCAACCGCCCGCAGATCCTGCTGGCCGACGAGCCCACCGGAAACATCGACCCCGCCACCTCCATCGGCATCATGAAGGTGCTGGACCGAATCAACCGCACGGGCACGACCGTCGTCATGGCGACCCACGATGCCGCCATCGTCGACTCGATGCGCAAGCGCGTGATCGAGCTTGAAGAGGGCTTGGTAGTGCGCGACCAGACGCGCGGCGTCTACGGCCAGGCGTACTGACCTCCTGCTGCGAGGACCGGCGCGGCGAAGCCCCGAAGGATGGACCTTTAACAGATCATGCGAGCACAATTCGTTCTCTCCGAGACGTGGATCGGCCTTCGCCGAAACCTGACGATGACCATCGCCGTCATCACGACGGTGGCCATCTCACTGACCCTGTTCGGCGCCGGTCTACTGGTCAACCAGCAGGTCTCCGAGATGCGCAGTTACTGGGACGAGCGGATCACGCTCACCGTCTACATGTGCAACGAGATCTCGCCCACCCAGACCTGCCAGGAGAGCGGTCCGGCCACGGACGAGGACCGCCAGGCGCTCGAGGACACCCTTGACGGCCTGGCCGAGGTGCAGAGCTACGACTACCTCACCGCGGCCGAGGCGTGGCAGGACTTCCAGGAGCGCCTGGGCTCCTCCAACGAGGCGCTGGCCGAAGCCGCGCAGGAGGGCGACATCCCGGACAACTACCGGGTGCAGCTCACCGACCCCTCCCACTACGACACCGTGCGCGCCGCGGTGGAGGGCGCTCCGGGCGTCGACACCGTCTCCGACGACCAGCAGGTGCTGGAGCAGTTCTTCGGCCTGCTGGACGGGCTGAGGGCCGCGGCGCTGGTGCTCGCCGGTGTCCAGCTGGCCGCCGCCGCGCTGCTGATCGGCAACACGATCCGGCTGTCGGCCTACAGCCGCCGCCGGGAGACCGGCATCATGAGGCTGGTCGGCGCGTCGAACTTCTACATCCAGCTGCCCTTCCTCCTGGAGGGCGCGGTCGCGGGTCTCATCGGTGGCATCATCGCCTCCGGCTTCATCGTGGCCACCCGGTTCACGCTGCTCACGCAGATCGAGGACTGGTTCCAGTTCGACGTGGCCCTGGGCACCGGCTCGCTGCTGTACGTCATCGGGGTCTCGGTGATCCTCGGCGTGCTGCTGTGCACCATCACCTCGTTCCTCACCCTGCGCCGCTACCTCAAGATCTGAGGGCCGCCGCCGGGGGCGGGAAGGACTCGAAGAACCGGGGGGCCTCGTGCCCCCCGGACGTATGAAGGGACACATCTGTGGGACGGGAAACCGGACGCAAGCTCATCGCGCAGAACCGCCGGGCCCGGCACGACTACCACATCGACGAGACCTACGAGGCGGGCCTCGTCCTCACCGGTACCGAGGTCAAGTCGCTCCGGCAGGGCCGTGCCTCCCTCGTGGACGGCTTCGCGCACATCAACGACGGTGAGGTGTGGCTGGAGAACGTGCACATCCCGGAGTACTCCCAGGGCACCTGGACCAACCACGCCGCCCGACGATCGCGTAAGCTACTCCTGCACCGCGAGCAGATCTCCCGGCTGATCGGCAAGACCCGAGAGCCCGGCCGCACGCTGGTCCCGCTGTCCCTGTACTTCAGCGACGGACGGGCCAAGGTCGAGATCGCTCTGGCCCGCGGTAAGCGTGAGTACGACAAGCGCCACGCCATCGCCGAACGCGAAGCGAAGCGGGACATGGAACGCGCGCTCCGCCGTCGTCGATGAGGCGTCCGAAAGGAACACACACGGTGTCCCCCCGTCCCCTTGGCCGGATCACGGCCGCTGGCAGCGGCCTGCTCCTCGCCGCCACCCTTGCCGCGTGCACACCGCACCCCAGTCCCGAGGTCGCGGTCAGGTCGTTCCTGCTCGCGTGGCAGGACGGAGACCACGCGACGGCCGCCACCTACACCGACGGTGACCCCGAGCAGGTGGCGGCCGCGCTCACGGACATGCACGAGCAGCTCGACCTGGCCTCACTCCGGTTCCAGCTGGGCCCGATCTCCCGCGAGGGCGAGTCGGCCGAGGCCGAGTTCGGGGTCAACGCCGACCTCGGTATCGGCGACCCGACCTGGAACTACACCGGGCACATGACCCTGGAGTGGGGGCCCGAGGGCTGGAAGATCGCCTGGGCTCCGAGCGTCCTGCACCCCGACCTGAGCGAGGAGGAGCGCCTCGCGGTCAGCTACGAGAGCCAGGAGCGCGGCCAGATCCTCGACCGTGACGGTGAGCCGCTGGTGACCGCGAACAGCGTGACGGCCTTCGGCGTGCTCCCCGGTGAGATGGAGGACAAGGAAGCGGGGGTCACCCAGCTCGCCGAAATCCTCGAGGAGGATCCCGACCCGCTCCTGAACCGCGTGCGCTCGGCGCCGCCCGAGCAGTTCCAGCCCCTCGTTCTCATGCGCGGTTCGAGCGTGGACGAGACGCTGCTGAACGAGGCCTCCCGGATCCCCGGGGTGGACACCCAGGAGGTCCAGGTCAACATGACGCCCCGGGTGGCGCCGTTCCTGCTGGGCGAGGTCGCGGGCACGGCCGAGCACCGGGTCTCCTCCCGTGTGCCGGGCTCCTACCAGGCGGGCGACACCGTCGGCCTGAGTGGACTCCAGAACATCTTCCAGCACGAGCTCGCCGGTTCGGGTACCACCCAGGTGGTCTCCCTGGACGGGTCGGGCCAGATCACCGACGTCCTGAGGGCCTGGGAGGGTGAGCGCAGCGGCGCCATCGACACCACCCTGGACCTGGGCGTGCAGCTCGCCGCGCAGAGCGCGCTGGACACGCTGCCGGGCAACGGCTACCTGGTGGCCGTCGACACCGGCAGCGGCGAGATCATGGCCGCGGCCAGCGCTTCGGGCAGCACCACCGACGACGGCGCCCTCACCGGTTCCTTCACTCCGGGCGGCACCTTCACCATGGTCTCGACCCTGGCCGCCCTGGAGTCGGGCGCCGCCGCGCCGGACGACGTGGTGCCCTGCGGCTAANGGCGGGCACACCTTCGTCAATCCCGGCGGCGGGGTCCTGTCCGGCCAGCCGGACCTGGCCCGCAACCTGGCCTTCAGTTGCAGTGTCGGGTTCGCCGACCTGGGGGCCGAGGTGGGGCCGGACGCGATCGCCGAGGCCGCGGGGCGGCTGGGGATCGGTGCCGAGTGGCAGCTGCCGGTCCCGGCGTCC
>NZ_ANAX01000161.1 GCF_000341065.1 Nocardiopsis halotolerans DSM 44410
ACGGTGTCCATCGAGGACGGTGACCTGAACGTGGCCTCGGCGATGGTCGGCGAGCGCGGCGTCCGGGTCAGCCCGCTGTCGATGGCCCTGGCCGCGGCCGCGGTCGCGGACGGCACGTGGAACGCGCCGACCCTGGTGCCGGAGGAGGGGCCGGACCCGATCGGGGACGTCTCCATGGACGAGGCCCACCTGGAGACGGTGCGCACGGGGCTGCGCGACGCGGTGCTCAACCGCATGCCCCAGCTGCTCGCCACCGGGGAGGAGGTGTACGGGCAGGCGGCCCGCGTGGAGCAGGACGGCACGTCCCTGCACTGGTTCGTCGGTTACCAGGGCGACGTGGCCTTCGCGGTCCTCGCCGAGGTGGATCCGGCGGTGACCCTGGTGTCGCAGCACGCGGTGAACGCGGCGGATTCGTTCCTGACCGCGATGGCCAACGGAGTGCCCACCGAGCCGACCGGGTCGCCCACCGGGCGGGACGGTGTGCCTTCGACGGGGCAGGGAAGCCCGTCCAGCGGGGACGACCTGGCCGGTACCGAGGGGGCCGCCTGGTAGGGCTCGGGGGAAGGACGGCGACGCCGGCCATCGTTCTCCCCGCGTAGGACAGAATGCGGACCTCCGGGCAACCTCCCGGAGGTCCGCTCGCGTCTTCCCCTATGACTGGGCCGCGACAGGGGGTAGCGGACCAGTGAGAGGCAGGACCTCATCTCGGGGGAGATCCTGTCGTTTCCCAAGGTCGGCCCGACCCTGCCGACCGCCCCCGCGGGCCGCGTCGACCACCTCTTGCGTCCGCGCCCGCGGGGGTTTCTCCCTGTTCGGCACGGGGTGGGGGCTTCTCTCCGGAGCCGGGAATCATCTCGGTCCCCGTGCTGTTCAACGAGTACGCGGCACGGTCCCTCGCGGAGGGCTCTGCCGGGTCCGGCGGAACAGCGGGGATTCGTTCCCCAGGCCGGGAATCAGCTTGGCCCTCGTACTGTTCTACCGGTAGAGTGACGGACGCGCGAGCGTTCGCCGCTCGCATGCCGGCCCTCCCGCCCCGGCGGGGAGGCCGTGAAAATTCCACAGGGGGTGATCGGTTTCGACTTTGGTAGTCGTTCCAGGGGAAGCGGGTCGAGGGTTGCGTATGTGACCTCGTTAATCCTGCATTCGCATAAACACAAGTGCCAATTCTAAGCGCACTGAGTTCGCTCTCGCTGCCTAAGCGATAGCGTCTCTGTCGGCCTGGGCTCGTCATCGGCCCAGATCCCGGCATCAGCCAGATGACTCACCGCCCAGATCAGGCCACGGGGCCTGGGCGGGACATTCACGTGGCTGGGCCTGTCAGCGATGTGTTCGTGCAAGCGCTGGGGTCGAGTAGAACGACAGCACGTACTGCACCCGGAGAAGCCCTGGCTCGGTACTGAAGGACGCGGGTTCGATTCCCGCCACCTCCACTTTGACGACGGGACGATCCCGCGAGCGCGCTCGCGGGATCGTCCCGTCGTGTTTTCGGGGGGACGCCCCCAAACCCCCTGGTGTGCCGCTCGGCCGTCGCGCCTCGCGGCACGGCTGTGGTCGATGTCGGCTGTCGGGTCAGCTCCACGCAGGTCGTCCACAGGCGTGGCCAGGCGGTGGTGCGGTAGCCGGGAGCCGCCCAGGCTCGAATTCAGGGGTGTCTGCGCCGCTCGTGAGCGCGCCACGCGCCCCCGTATCCCAGTGTGGCCACCTGTCCTCGCTCCCAACAAGTCTGTACTCCGGGCTGCGGACAACCTCCGCCCACTCGGCGCCCCCGGTGTGCCGCTCGGCCTTCGGCCGTCGCGCCTCACGGCACGGCCGCGGCTGGCGTGCTCCTTCGGGGCATCCCCGCTCCCCTTGCTCCACCGCCTCTGAACTGGCCCTTCGCGGTCGGCAGGGGCCTTTCTCGTGTCTGGCTCCGGGGTCAGTGCCACCATATAGGTTGTATTCCTAACTAGGTAGCTCTATGGTCTAGGTGGCGTAAGCAACCCCTTGGAGGTGGCGGAGATGTCGTTCCCCGAGAGCATGGAGTTCTCGGCCCTCGGGTTGGGGCTGGCCGCACTGGTCGTGCTCTACCTGCTGGCCGTCGAACCCTGGTGGGGCCGGAGCGCCTACGCCCGGCTGGAGCGGGTGCGCGACACCGACCCCGGCGCCCTGCCCCGGTTCTTCGGCGCGGGAGCCCTCGTCTGGTGGGGACTCACCGCGGTCGTCATGCTGATCGTCGCCGCCTCACCCGGTCTGCGCTTCACGGACGTGGGGTTCCGAGTCCCGGAGGAGGGCATGAGCGAGACCCTCGGGACGATGGTCGGCATGCTCGTCGGAATCGTGGCGGTCCTGGTACTGATGCGGGTGACCGGGCTGGACCGCGGGCTCAGAGCCGTGCGGCAGCGGACGGTCTCCGCCATGCTGCCGCGCGACCGGCGCGAACGCTGGGCCGCCGCCGGAGCCTCGGTCACCGCTGGCGTGTGCGAGGAGATCGTCTTCCGCGGTCTACTCATCGCCCTCGGCGTCTCCCTGGGGCTGGACGTCACCGTCGCCGCCGGGATCGGCCTGGCCGTCTTCGTCCTCGCCCACGCCTACCAGGGCTGGCTCGGGCTCTTCTTCGTCACCCTGGTCGGCCTCGGCCTCACCAGCCTGTACCTGAGCAGCGGGAGTCTGCTGATGCCGATCTTCCTGCACGTCCTGATCGACCTGCGCTCCTTCCTGCTGGCCCCGGGCGGGGAGCCCCGGAAGTCCGGGACAATCGGTGCCGGAAGTGCCCGATGAAGGGAGCGACACGGATGGACCGCCGCGCGAGCTGGCTCAAGGGGGTGCTCGACCTCCTGGTCCTGGCCAGCCTGACCGAGGGCGAGAGTTACGGATACGCGATCGCCAAGCGGTTGGACGACGCCGGTCTCGGCAGGATCCGCGGCGGGACGCTCTACCCCGTGCTCAACCGCATGGAGGAGGCCGGTCTGGTGGCCGCCGAGTACCGGGCGGTGGAGAAGGGGCCCGGCCGCCGCTACTACGTCCTGACCGACGAGGGGCGCACGGTCCTGGCGGAGCAGGGCAGGGCATGGACGGAGTTCGACGCATCGGTGCGCTCGGTACTCGCTGAGGGAGGAATCCGATGAGCGACTATCTCGACGGGCTCGCGGCCCGGCTGGCCGAACGCGGCGTCGACGCGGAGAGGTCCCGCGCGCTGCTGGACGACCTGGCCGCGCACACGGCCGAGAGTGGCGCCGCCCCGGAGGAGGAGTTCGGCCCGATCGAGGAGTTCGCCGCCGCCCTCGTCCCCGAGGAGGAGACCCGCGAGCCTGAACCGGACGTGCTGCTCTGGTCCGCCGACGCCTTCGAGGGCCCCGCCCGCCTCAACGAGATGGGCGCCCAGGGCTGGGAGGTGGAACGGGTGGACCGACTCGGCCGCTTCGTCAGCCGCCGCGCCCCCGAGCACCCGCAGACCTGGGAGTACCGCCAGGAACTCAGCCCGGGCAGGGGCGACCGCGAGCGCCTCGCCGAACGCCTGGCACCCGGGGGCTGGGAGCCGTGCGGCCACTGGTCGGTCCTCGCCTACTTCAAACGCCCCGGTTCGGTCACCGCCGGTCCCGCCGCCGAACTCTCCGCGCCGCCCGCACCCGGCCGCCGCCGCTACTTCCTGGGTGCGAGGGGCGCCGTGGCCATCGGTGTCTGCCTGGTGGTCGCGGTGGTGGCGGGCACCTGGTCGGTCCTGCGCATGGTGGACGGGGCCGGTGAGGCGGAGGGGCCCGCCGAGTGGGCCGGAACCGCCGTCGGTTTCGTGTTCGGCGCCCTCCTCGTACTCGGCCTCTCCTGGGGAGCGGCGCGACTGGCGGCGGCCCGTCGCGACCGGAACTGACGCCCCCGGAAGTCCGGAGATGCGGGGTTCGCGGCGCTCCTCCGGGTACGGTCGAAGACCTCTACCGCGTCCGGGGCGGAGGCAGTAGCCTCAGGGCCTCCCCCGGCCTCCCGTAGCCACGGGTGTGCTGAGCGCCTTGGACAGAAAGCCTTTCTGATGCCGAAGAAGACAGCCGCCTCCCTCAACGCCAACCGGTCGTCCCTGGTCCACAAGATGCGCTACGCGCTGCGCAACCCGGGGAAGGTCGCTCCGTACGTGCGCCGTTCGGCCCGCGACCTGAAACTGCGCCTGACCCACCGCGACCACGTGGACTACTACCGGGCGGTGATGGCCTCCGACGCGGCACGCGATCCCAAGGCGGCGGTCGGCAGCCAGAACGAGGAGCGCTGGCTGGCCCTGGGACAGATGCAGTTCGACTACCTGATCGAGCACGGACTCAGACCCGAACACCGGATGCTGGACATCGGCTGCGGGAACCTGCGCGCGGGGTGGCGGCTGATCGACTACCTGGACACGGGCGGTTACTACGGGATCGACATCTCCCCGGACATCCTCATCGCGGCCAAGGGCGTACTGGCCGAGCGCGGCCTCCAGGACAAGCTGCCGCACCTGACCATCACGCGGGACCTGACCTTCTCCTTCCTGCCCGAGGGCCACTTCGACGTGGTGCACGCGCACAGCGTGTTCTCGCACTCGCCGATCGAGGTGATCGACGAGTGCCTGGCCCACGTCGGACGGATCCTGGCACCGGACGGGTTCTTCGACTTCACCTACGACCGGACCGAGGGCACCGAGCACCACGTGCTGCGGGAGGACTTCTACTACCGGACCGACACGCTGCTCGACCTCGCGACGAAGCACGGACTCTCGGCCCGCTTCATGGAGGACTGGGAGGAGCGTCCCCACGGCCAGTCCAAGATCCGTGTCACCGTCAAGGGCTGACCCCGCCGGGCGCGGGTCCGCGCCGAACCCCGTGCTCCCCTCGCGTCGCCTCCGGAGCTCAGAAGCCGGCGACCGGGCGCGGTGTGTAGTGGCGCTCCAGCTCCTCCACCTCGTCGTCGGTCAGCTCCAGCGACAGTGACGCGATCGCGTCGTCCAGGTGGTGCGGCTTGGTGGCGCCGATGATCGGCGAGGCCACCGCGGGGTTCCGGGACACCCAGGCCAGGGCGACCTGGGCCCGGGGGACCCCGCGCTTCTCGGCGACCAGACCCACGGCGTCCACGATCGACCGGTCCGCCCCCTCGTACAGCCTCTCCCCGAACGCGTCACCGCGGCTGCGCGTGGTCTCGGCGCCCCACGCCCGGGTGAGTCGACCGCGCGCCAGGGGGCTCCACGGGATGACCCCGACACCCTCGTCCGCGCACAGCGGCAGCATCTCCCGCTCCTCCTCGCGGTAGAGCAGGTTGTAGTGGTTCTGCATGGTGGCGAACCTGGTCCAGCCGTTGAGGTCGGCGACGCGCAGCGCCTTGGCGAACTGCCAGGCGTGCATCGAGGAGGCGCCCACGTACCGGGCCTTGCCCGCCCTGACCACGTCGTGCAGGGCCTCGATGGTCTCCTCGATCGGGGTGTCGGGGTCCCAGCGGTGGATCTGGTAGAGGTCCACGTAGTCGGTGCCCAGACGCCGCAGGCTGTGGTCGATCTCGGACAGGATGGCCTTGCGCGACAGCCCGCCGCCGTTGGGGCCCTTGCGCGTGCGCCCGAACACCTTGGTGGCCAGCACGATCTCGTCGCGGTCTGCGTACTCGGCCAGGGCCCGGCCGACGATCTCCTCGCTGCTGCCGTCCGAGTAGGTGTTGGCGGTGTCGAAGAAGTTGACGCCCGCCTCGACCGCCTGGCGGATGAAGGGCCTGCTGGCCTCCTCGTCCAGGGTCCAGTCGTGGTTTCCCCTGGCGGGGTCCCCGTAGCTCATGCATCCGAGGGTGACGCGGGAGACGTCCAGTCCGGTCCGGCCCAGCTTGACGTAGTCCATGGGCTCGCCTTCCGTCGAGGGAGTGGGACGGCACCGACTCTAGATGAGTGAGTCCGATGTGTGAGCAG
>NZ_ANAX01000162.1:0-4408 GCF_000341065.1 Nocardiopsis halotolerans DSM 44410
GTACGGCGATCTCGCCGCGGTTGGCGATCAGAACTTTACGCACGGACGAACCCTCCACTCTCGCCGTTGCGCCAACTGGGTGCCAAGCCGGACCCCTTCTCACGCTCACGTCTCCTCCAGGACGCCGATTCCACCGGGGCGGCTCCGTCGGCGACCGAGGCATCGGCCGCCCACGCCAGGCGCGCCGACAGTACGGCGACCACGGCGGCCACATCCTCCGGAGTCATTCCGGCGGTCTCGAAACGGAACCCGTACTCTCGTTCTCCGCTCACTGGGGCGGGTTGCCGTGTTTGCGTTCGGGCAGGGCGGCGTGTTTGCCCGCCAGCATGGACAACCCGGCGATCAGCACCTCACGGGTGTCGGCCGGGTCGATGACGTCGTCGACAAGGCCGTGCTCGGCGGCGTAGTAGGGGTGCATCAGCTCTTCCCGGTACTCCTTGACCAGCCGTGCCCGAGTCGTCTCGGGGTCGTCGGCCGCGGCGATCTGCTTGCGGAAGACCACGTTGGCCGCGCCCTCCGGTCCCATGACCGCCACCTCGTTGGTCGGCCAGGCGTAGGTGAGGTCCGCCCCGATGGACTGGCTGTCCATGACGATGTAGGCGCCACCGTAGGCCTTGCGCAGGATGACCGAGATCCTGGGCACGGTGGCGTTGCAGTAGGCGTAGAGCAGCTTGGCTCCGTGCCGGATGAGGCCCCCGTGCTCTTGTGCGACGCCAGGTAGGAAACCCGGGACGTCCTCCAGGGTGATGAGGGGGATGTTGAAGGAATCGCACATCTGGACGAACCGGGCTCCCTTCTCGCTGGCGGGGATGTCGAGCACACCGGCGGCCGCCAATGGCTGGTTCNCCACCGTCCGACCAGCCAACCGGGCCAGTCCGACCACCAGGTTGCGTGCCCATCGTTCGTGGATCTCCAGGAACTCCCCGTCGTCCACGACCTCCTCGATGACCTCGCGCACGTCGTAGGAGCGGTTCCCGTCCGCGGGCACCAGGTCGAGCAGGCGCTCGACCCGCCGGTCGGGCGGGTCACCGACCGGCTCGGCCGGCGGCTGCTGCCTGTTGTTGGCGGGGAGCAACGACAACGTGTACCGCACGTCCTCCAGGCAGTCACGCTCGTCGTCGTAGGAGAAGTGGCACACTCCGGACCGCTCCGAGTGCACGTCCGCTCCGCCCAGCTGGTCATGGGTGACCTTCTCCCCGGTGACGGCCTCCACGACGTCGGGACCGGTGACGAACATCTGCGACGTCGGTCGCACCATGAACACCAGGTCGGTGAGGGCCGGGGAGTAGGCGGCCCCACCCGCGCAGGGGCCGAGCATCACCGAGATCTGTGGGATCACGCCGGAGGCACGGGTGTTGCGCAGGAAGATCCCGCCGTATCCGGCCAGCGCGACCACGCCCTCCTGGATACGGGCGCCCGCTCCGTCGTTCAGCGACACCAGCGGCGCGCCCGCGGCCAGCGCCCGGTCCATGAGCCGGTGGATCTTCTGCGCGTGTGCCTCGCCCAGGGCTCCGCCGAAAACCCGGAAGTCGTGGGCGTAGACGAACACCTTCCGCCCGTGCACCGTGCCCCAGCCGGTGATCACACCGTCGCCGTGGGGCTTCTTGTTCTCCATCCCGAAGCCGTGTGAACGGTGGCGGCGCAGCGGGGCGATCTCGTGGAACGAACCCTCGTCGAGCAGGAGCTCGATCCGTTCGTATGCGGTCAGTTTGCCCTTGGCGTGCTGGGCGGCGGTCGCCTGGGGGCTCGGGCCGTCGACGACCCTCTCCTTGAGAGCGACCAGCTCCGACACGTGCCCGTGGAGTGAGGGTGCTTTGGTTCCACTCCATGAGTGGTCCGTGATCGACATGGGTTGACTCCTACCGATCGTTTCCGGGGCCGGCCTCGTCGGCGGAGGGCCGTTCCCCGTCGTCGAGGGCGCGCAGGACCGCCAGGTGCTTGCGGTCGCGGTCGGCGGCGAGTTCCTCGTAGGTCGCGTGTCCGTAGGCTTCGTCGGTCTGCTGGACGAGCAGGTCCACGGTGTCCGGGCCCATCGGCGGCTGGCCGAGACCCGCCCAGCCGCGTTCGAGCCCGGTTCCCAAGTGGGTCAGCCACTGCCGCAGGCCCCCTGGTCCGCCACCCAGGTGGAAGGCGTGGAACGGACCGATGGTGGACCAGCGCAGGCCGATGGACTGGGTCACGATGGTGTCGAGTTCGGTCACCGTCACCACTCCTTCCCGGACGAGGTGGATGCTCTCCCGCAGCAGGGCCGACTGGAGGCGATTGGCGACGAAGGCCGGGACGGCCCTGCGGATGTGGACGGGGACCCGTCCCACCGCCCGGTAGAACTCCATCGCCTCCTGGACGGCCGTCGGCTCGGTACGCTCGCCGCCGACCACCTCGACCAAGGGGATGAGGTGCGGAGGGTTGAAGGGATGACCGACGACCAGGCGTCGGGGGTCCCCCATGCGCTTCCCGAGGTCGTCCGGGGAGAACTTCGAGGTCGAGGACAGGAGCAGCGTGGAGGGGTCCGCGGCCCCGTGCACGCGTTCGTACAGCTCCTGCTTGAGCTCCAGGTCGTCCGGGATGTTCTCCTGGAGCACGTCGGCGCCTCGGAGGGCCTCCTCCAGGGAGGGTTGGACCTCCAGGAGCGCGAGCAGGGACAGGGGGTCCGTGCCGTCGGGCAGGGGCAGGGCCTGGCCGAAGGTCCGGAGCGCCTCCCCGACGGACTCCTCGACATCGGCCCTTCTGCTGTTGAGCCTGACCCGCATCCCGTGTGCGAGGAAAAGCATGGTCCAGCCCAGTCCGATCGTTCCTGCGCCGATGACCACCACCGTGCGGGGGGGTTCTGTCCGCTCCACCGCTTCTCCCTCCGGATACACCGCCGACCATGTCCGTGTCATCGAGGAGTCTCAGCGGTCCGGCTAGCACCGTCCTTGAGAACCGGTGGAAGAGGACGTCCGCGAGTGATGCCTCTGGTCGACCAGCGGTGGTTGAGCGGCCTTCGAGCCGAGTGCACCACAGTGCTGTGACGTCGAGAAGCACAAGGAAGGGAACCCCACGTGGACACCTCGGCCGAACCATCCGCCATCCCCGAGGTTCCGGGCCCCGACAGCACGGAGTTCCGGGACGCGATGGCGCGTCTGCCCACGGCGGTCTCCATCGTCACCACCTGCGACGAGGAGGGTAGGGACCACGGTTTCACCGCCGGTTCGGTCGCGTCGGTCTCGATCGACCCTCCTCTGGTTCTGGTGTGCCTGGCCAGGAACGCCGACTGCCACCCGGCATTCGCCTCCTCGTCGCGGTGGGCGGTGAGCGTGACCAGCTATGAGCACACCGGGCTCGCCCGACGGTTCGCCACCAAGGGCGCGGACAAGTTCGCCGAGGGCCGGTTCAGACGCACCGACTCCGGTGTCCTCGTCCTGGAGGGCGCGCGGCTCGCTCTGGAGTGCCAGGTCCTGGACCGCTATCCCGGCGGCGACCACGACATCCTCGTCGGTCGGGTCGTTCGGACGCACACCGACAGCGGGGACGCTCTCGTCTTCGTCGACCGCTCGTTCACCACGACCGCCGCCCTCGCGCCTCGCTGACCCGCCGCACGCCCCGCCCCTTCACCGAGCAGTCCCCATCCACAGGAAGAGAGAACAACGTGAACAGGTTCCCGAGAGCCCTGGCGCCGCTCGCCGCCGTCGCGGTGGCCACCCCCTCACTGGTCGCCTTCACCCCCGTGTCGAACCACGCGCATCCTGGCCAACCCGAGCACACGGACGTCCCCTACACCTGCCAGACCTGGCTCAACGGTGAACAGCTCGACGTCAACGGCTACGAGCGCGGTTTCGAGGTGTCGGCCCCCGCGACCGTCGGTCCCGGGGACATGTACGTCACCGAGTTCGACCCGGACCCGATCTACGCGGAGCCCGCCTACAACGAGGAGCTCGTCGACGTCCACGTGACCTACGCCTTGCCCGCCAACGCACGGATCATCGGCTACTGGCTGCTCGGGTCCGAGCCGACCGATTCGGTCTCGCGTGAGGGAGACGAGCTGACCGTGCACTCGCCCGGGGCCAAACCCGGCGGGGTCGAGTTCGACCTGCCCACGCTGAAGGTCCTCCTCAGGGCCCCGGGATCCGGGACCCTCGTCACGTCTCCCGGCGGTTCCAGCTATGACGACCTGTCCTTCGGCTGGCTCCGGCTGCACCCCGACAGCCAGGAGTGGGACGCCTTCGAGTGCTTCGTGGAGCCCGACGACGGGATCGAGTTCAGCAGCACCGAGGTGACCGGCCGATGAGCGGGGCTGGAGGGGATGACGGGCGCCCCCTGCGCCTGGGCCTGGTCGGCTGCGCCGACGTGGCGGTCCGACGCGTGCTCCCGGCGGTGCGGCGCCTCGACGGAGTGGAGCTCGTCGCGGTCGCGAGCAGGAGCCTCGCCA